>CAIOZW010000104.1 GCA_903862855.1 uncultured Acidobacteriota bacterium | reverse complement strand
CTGCGTCAGTCTTGCCACTGCATACGATCGGCAGAGACTCTTTATCCTTGCGCCATTTCAAGCCCTCTCATCAACGCTATCACCGACAGAGCTACAATCGACCGGATTGACCGAGAAGGATTGCCGGAGGGCACTGCAGGCTATCACGTCGAATGGCAAAGTGCTTTCCGGGGCGTTGGCGATCAACTATTTTCTGTGGCAGCGGTGGACTGGAAAGATACTCGTCACCATTCTTATGGCAATCCCATTGCTGCTGGTGCTGGAGTTGGCAATATACGGCATTGTCGCCAGGTATCGTCACCGCTTGTCGGAGATGCTCGGGCTGCGGATCTGCGCGATCAACGGGACGACTCCGCCGCATGATAGAGACAATTGAGGCACGTTCCGGTGAGCGGATGATGCCGTTGAAACATACGGAGAGCTGACTATGCAAACCTATCCAATGGACGTGCTGATGCGGGATGGTTCGATTCTCAGGATGCGACCACTACAGCCCGAGGATCGTGAAGCGCTGATCAGGCTCTTCAATCGCTGCTCCCAGGATACGAAAAGATTCCGTTTCCTGCGCATGATTACCTCGCTTCCCGATTCGATGCTCGACCAGCTTGTCACGGTTGATGGTCGAGACAATGTCGCCCTGGTGGTTCTGCAGGGGAAGGATGCGGACGAAGAGATCGTCGCCGTTGGACGCTATCATCTGATGCCCGACCGGCACGAGGTCGCCGAGGTCTCCTTTCTCGTCGAGGATGCGATGCAGCGCCGTGGTATCGGAACGGTTCTGCTCGATACGCTGGCCGAGATCGGCCGTGAGAATGGGATCGATTACTTCAGCGCCGATGTACTTGCCGACAACCGAACCATGCTCTCCGTTTTTCGGAAGGCTGGTTATGCCATCACCTCTGGAATAAGTTACGGGGTGACCCATCTCGAGTTTCCAATTTCGCGCAACGAGATTGCCGAGACGCGGCGGGAGCGGCAGGAGGCGAAGGCCGAGCGGAACTCACTCCAGTCGGTCATGGCCCCGCAGACAATTGCCGTTGTTGGAGCGAGTCGCAACCCCGGATCGGTTGGCGGATCACTCTTTCGGAATCTTCTCCACTGGGGATTCACCGGGACGATCTACCCGGTCAATCCGACCGCCCGATCGATCGCCGGTGTGAAGGCCTGGGCCAGTCTTCGCGAGCTTCCCGAAGTGCCTGAGCTTGTCTTTATCGTCATTCCAGTCGGCCAGGTTCTCGACATTGCCCGCGAGAGCGCCAAACTGGGAGTCCGGGCCCTTTGCGTGATCACGGCCGGTTTTGCCGAGGTTGGAAACGATGGTGTAGAACTCGAAGAGGAGCTTCTCAGCATCTGCCGGGCGACAGGGATGCGACTTGTCGGCCCGAACTGCATGGGGCTGGTCAATTCTGCTGGCGTGACCCGAATGCTTGGTACATTTGCACATGTCGATCCACCGCCCGGCAACGTCGCGATGAGTTCCCAGTCAGGGGCCCTCGGTATTGCACTCATGGAGCAGGCAGGTCAGCTGGGACTTGGAGTCTCATCGTTTATCAGTATTGGAAATCGCGCTGATGTCTCGAGCAATGACCTGCTCCTCTTCTGGGAGTCGGATGAGGCGACGGATGTGATTCTGCTCTACATGGAGAGTTTTGGTAACCCGCGACGTTTTGCGCGAATGGCCCGCATGGTCTCTCGTGCCAAACCGATCGTCGCGGTCAAGGCAGGCCGCAGCACAGTTGGCGCCGAGGCTGCCTCCTCGCACACGGCCTCCCTCGCTGGTTCTGATCAGGCAGCCGATGCACTCTTCGCCCAGACCGGAATCATCCGCGTCGATACCCTCGATGACCTCTTCTCGGTCGCCCGACTTCTTGCCTCACAGCCGATTCCGAAGGGGAGACGGGTGGCAGTGCTGACAAATGGCGGAGGGCCTGGGATCATTGCCGTTGATGCTGCCGTCGCGGCGGGGCTCGATATTCCCGCCCTGAGCCCGGAGACGCAGGCGCGGCTCCGTGAGGTTCTCCCACCGCACGCATCGGTCAGAAATCCGGTTGATACGATAGCCGGTGCGGGACCCGAGACCTACCGTGCCTGTCTCGAGATACTTTGTGATGATCCGCAGCTTGACGCCCTTGTCGTCATCTTTATTCCACCTCTGGCGACGCCGACCAGCGAAGTGGCCAAGGTCCTGGCCGAAGTCCTTGCCGCGCGACCGGCTCTCGCGAAGACCGTCGTGGCGGTCTTCTTCGATCCGGCTACCTCGATGCTCTCGGTTCCGGTCGCCGCCTCTGGCGAGATACCTTCACGACCACGCAACGTACCGGTCTACACCTTTCCGGAGGCCGCCGTCACTTCACTTGCGCGGGCTGTCCGTTATGGCACCTGGCGGTCGAAGCGTGTCGGTCGTCAGATCGATCTGCCCGTCGATCTGGCTCGCCTTCGTGAGATTCTGAGGTCTTTTCCAGATGGGGGATGGTTGGCTCAGGATGTTGTCGCGGCTCTGCTCTCCTGTGCCGGCATCGAGGTGACGCAGCCGCGGATCGCCGGCTCAAAGGAGGAGGCACGCCAGATCGCCCAAGCGCTCGCCTGCCCGCTTGCCTTGAAGATTGCCGATCCTCCGGTTCTTCATAAGTCGGATGTCGATGGCCTCGTCCTCAATGTTCATCCCGGTGAGATTGAACAGGCTTGGGAGCGCCTGGAGCGACAGGTTGGCGGGCATGGGCTGGAACTGAACGCGGCGAGCCTGATGCCGATGGCCCGGCCAGGGGTCGAGGTCCTCGCTGGCATGACGGTCGATCCGGTCTTCGGTCCTCTCGTCGCCTTCGGGACAGGTGGATACTATGTTGAACTGATCAGAGATGTCGCCTTTCGAGTCCTGCCGATGACCGATCAGGACGTCTCGGAGATGATTGCTTCAACCAGGGCCAGCCAGCTGCTGAAGGGCTATCGTGGCTCGCCCGAGGCCGATCTCAAAGCTGTTGAGCAGCTTCTGCTGAAGCTGGGATCGCTGGTCGAGAAGGTTCCTGAGATCGCCGAGATCGATCTGAATCCGGTCATTGTTCATCCGAAGGGGGAAGGCCTCACCTTGATCGATGCCCGAATCAGACTCGGGAGAGTAGAGTAGGAAGTTGCTCCGGCAGCGATCCTCGGCTCAATCGGTCCTCTTCCATGCGTTGGGCAGTCATCCCTCGCGAAGCAGCTTCGACGGCCGGAACACGCGTCGGAAGCCGAAGCGATCAACAGCGTGTCGCTCGATATGGGCCAACGCCTCATCGACCGAATCGGTGACCAGCAGCAGATCCAGATCACTTGCACTGATCGTTCTCTCGCGGATCATATCCTGCATGAATTCAATCAATGGCTGGTAATACTGTCTTCCCATCAAGACGACTGGAAAATTCCGGATCTTGCCGGTCTGAATCAGTGTCAGGGCCTCGAAGAGTTCATCCATTGTCCCGACACCGCCGGGCAAGACCACAAATCCATACGAGTATTTGACAAGCATCGTCTTCCGCACGAAAAAATATCGGAATTCGAGCATCTTGTGGATGAACAGGTTCGGCTTCTGTTCAAAGGGAAGGATGATGTTGCAACCGATCGAAGTTCCACCAGCCTCAAAGGCACCGCGGTTGGCCGCCTCCATGATGCCTGGTCCGCCACCGGTCATCACCGTAAAGCCGACTTTGGCCAGCGCGGCGCCAACCTCCCGGGCGAGGGCATAGTAACGATGCGTCTCGGCAAATCTTGCTGACCCAAAGACGGTAATGCACGGACTAACGAAGTGGAGTCCACGGAACCCGTGAATGAAGTCACGCATGATTCGGAAGAGGCGCAGGGTCTCAATCCGGCGTGGTTGGGGCCCCTGAAGAAGATACTCTCCACGTGAATTTGGATGATTGGTGGAATTGCTCTCGTTAGCTGACATAGTCTCGCCTGCTCCTTTGCTCCTTCATCGGGCTCCCAACTCAATCAGGAAACCGGAGTGAGTTGACCGGAACATTCTAACGTATTACCCGACTGAGGCGCAGGGAATTGGCGATGACGGAGATACTTGAGAAGAGCATTGCACCAGCCGCGAGCACAGGATTGAGAATGCCCGTGACTGCCAAACCAATGGCGAGTGTATTGTAGAGGAAGGCCCAGAAGAGGTTCTGGCGGACGATTCGCCAGGTTCTTTTTGCCAGATCGAAGACATCGACGACCCGCAGCAGGGAAGTGCTCATCAATACTACTGCGGCTGACTTCATAGCCATCTCGGTTCCTGAACCAATCGCTATTCCAAGATCGGCGCGGGCGAGCGCTGGAGCATCGTTAATTCCATCTCCGACCATTGCCACTACCTGGCCGCGCCCCTGCAGCTCTTCGATTATTCGGATCTTATCCTGCGGGAGTGCTTCGGCCAAAAATTCACCAGCGCCGACCTGTCTGGAAACCCAGGCTGTACTCGCGGACGAATCACCAGAGACAATCATTGTCGTAATGCCTCGTTCAGCAAGGCAGTTCATCAGTCGGCCAGCGTCGGGATCGATGGTGTCACCAAAGGCCAGCGCCCCAAACCTTGGGTGCTCCGCGTGAATTGCATAGAATGAGACAGTCCATCCCAGACGCTCCCACTCGGCCGCCTTCTTGAGCAGTGGATCGGGCAGTAGAACCGTGCCAGATTCAAAGAGTCGGCGATTGCCAATCTCAACGATCAGTCCATCAACACGACCACGGATTCCTTGTCCGGTCAGAATCGCTATCTCGTCAGCCCGCCCCAGGTCTATTCCAGACTCGCCGGCTCGCGTGACAATGGCCTGACCAAGAGGATGCTCAGAGTATCGCTCGAGCGCGGCGAGAAGTGGCAGATCGTCCAAATCGAAATGGCCCAATTGGGGCACCCCGATCTGTTCATTGAGTGAAAATCGACCCTTGGTAATCGTTCCAGTCTTATCAAATATGACGGTGTTGATATGACGGATTGTTTCAAGCACAAGGCTGTCGCTGATCAGGATTCCGCGCCGTGAAGCTGTTCCTATCGCGGCTGTCACCGCGAGCGGGGTGGCCATCCCTAAGGCACAGGGGCAGGCAATGACAAGAATCGTGATTGACCTCATCAGGGCTTCCGTTGTGCCTGTCCAACCAAAAGCCAAGGTAACGAAAAAAGACGCAAGCGCGATGGCGACAACACCTGGCACAAAGTAACGGGAGATCTGATCGACCGTTCTCTCAAGCGGTGATTTGCTGCCGAGCGCCTTCTCGACCATCTGAACTATCCGCGCAAGAGTCGTCTCCTCACCTACGCGCGTGGCGCTGATCTCGATCACACCAGTGAGACTGATGCTGCCGGCAATTACTGGGGCTCCGACATTCTTTGGAACCGGGGTTGCTTCACCTGTAAGCAGTGACTCATCTGTGTGGGTATTCCCAGACAGAATGATCCCATCGGCCGGAATTCTCTCCCCCGCCTTGACCAGAAAGATCTGACCTTTTTCGAGCGCCGCGATATTGACGAATCGCTCGTGCCCAGCCACCAGCATCCGTACCTTTCTTGGCATCATTCGGTAGAGTGAACTGATTGCCCGAAGCGTTCGCTCCTTGGCGTTTCGCTCAATGAGTTTGCCGAGCAGGACAAGCGTGACAATGGCTGAGGCCGTATCAAAATAGACGTGGTTCCCGCCATTGAAGGCCTCGACGGTGCTGTAGATAAAGGCTGCCAGGATGCCGATGGCGAGCAATGTCTCCATCCGCACCGTCAGATTGACTGCCCCGTGCCAGGCGAGGCGCAGAATCGGCCAAGCCGAGTAGAAGACCACTGGAATCGCCAGCAGCAGAAGCAGAAAGGGCATGAAACGGCGGACGCTCCCGGCGATCTCCTCAAAATAGCCGACATAGAGCGAGGTGCTCAGCGTCATGATGTTCATCCAGAGGAAGGCGGCGACCCCAAGCCGCAGCAGCAGATCGCGCTTCTCCTCGCCGGCGGCACTACTCTCTGCGTGATAGTCACGCGCCTGGTAACCAAGCGATTCAATGCACGAGGCAATCTCTTCGCGCGGGATGAGTTGCGGAGAGTAGGTGATGTTTACCATATCGGATGCAAAACTCGCCTCAGCTCTGACTATCCCCGGCTGATCGAGCAGGGCATGCTCGATCAGCCAGGCACAGGATGAACACCACATCCCCGATACTTGCAGCATCAGCTCACAGGTTGGGTGCGAGGCATCGGTCTTCTGAGCATCCAGCCCCGCCACGTTTCTGAAACGATCGTCCTCACCATTGGAGATCAGGCCGAGGGCCTTGCTCCTACGGAAAAGTTCCGACTCCCTTATGTCCTGCCCCACTCCAATCGCGCCACTTTCGTTGAGGATCGTATAGACATTACGGCATCCAAGGCAGCAGAATCGTCGCTCTGAGCCTCCAAGGATCGCCGTGAAAGGGTGATGTCCTAGCTCAAGGCCACAGAGAGTGCAGCTACGAATATCAACACAGAGCTGTTCTTTGACCATGCTCATCTTCCTGAATGATGATCCGCTAATGAGAGCGGACGACCCTGTTCGTCGAGCATCACCGGATTGGCTCTCTTTGAGATAATCCCGACCATAACCAGAATGGCAATAAAGACTACGAAGATCAGGCAGAGCAATATACGCATCATTCTGCCTTCGCCTCGCTCGCTTCCTGAATCAGCTCTGTTCAAATTGGCTCTCCTTTCAATCCCTGCGAAGACGAACCATCCCACTCACTTATTTGATGGTGTGATGAAGGTCATCTTGAAGTTGACGCTCTCATCCCCAGGTTGTGCAACGCTGGCAATCTCAAAATGGTTGACTCCCGAGGGGAGGGCAGTTGGTGGAACTGAAATGTCAAAGATCTTCTCGACCGACTCGTTGGCCCCGAGTTGGAGTGGCTGCGAAAGCTCGATCGAGGCTCCCGGTAACCCGACCAGAGAGAGTCTCAGTTCGGCCGGGCGACTCTGCCGATTGGCGACGGTAACCCGAAATGTATTATGAACTCTGATCTCGGTGCCCGATTCCTCAAGACTGAAGAGCGTACTCCGCACCGGAGATACTTGCACCATCACGTTATCGCGCATCGACAGGAATACCGTCAGTCCCGAGGCGTAGAAGAGAAGTACCAAGATCACGACAGCTCTCTTGGCATCGCGCAGTCCGATCCAATGCAGGAAGGATCGCTGGCGGTCCGTCACCACCTCCCCATGTTCTCCCCAGGTATAGTGGATCAGCCCCTCCTTGCCGAAGCGCCCCAGTATTTCATCGCACGCCTCAATACACTCACCACAATGAATACATTCAATCTGGAAAGGTGATTTGCGGATATCGATTCCCATGTGGCAGACCCGTACACACTTTCTGCATTCAATGCAGTCACGCTCCTCCTCAACCGACTTGTCACGGTAATGGACGATCAGGGTGTGGTTGTCTCCAAGCATGCCCTGCAGATAGCCATATGGGCAGATCAACTTACAGAATCGTTGTCGCAAAAAGGCAAAATCGAGAAAGATGATCAGAGATGTTGCGGCACCGGCAATTCCACCTGCAGACTTCAGATCGAATATCAAGAGTCTCTGCAGCAGATCCCGCGGTTCAACAAAATAGGAGATGAAGACAAAGGCGAGGAAGACCGAGGCCAGACCTGTCAGCGTGTAGAGTGAAGCAATTACGGCCAACTGCCTCTGTTTGACGGAGAGTCTTGAACCTCTTCTGTTGATCAATCGACGCAGTCGATCCTCGACGCCATTTGCTGCTTCGCTGAAGATCATCTGTGGACACATGAAGCCACAGTAGACCCGACCGTAGAGCATCGAGGCGGCTGTGATTGCATACAGAAGAAAGAGAAGCGTGAAGAAGAGTATCCCGAATTCATTGATCCACAACTCATATCCCGCAAAATAGAAACGCTGCCGTGGTATGTCAAAGCGCATCACATTAAAGAAGGGAAGGATGATGAAGATCAGGAGGCAGATCAGATGGATCAGCTTGCGGTAGCGGTGAAAAGCCATTCTGCGCTTGGCAGGTCTTCCCTCGATCGGGACGGGCTTCAACGCCGGACGTGTTCCGGGACGAGGCTGGGAATGATCGATATTGCTCATTGACGTGCTCTTTCTCTCTGTCAAATATTTCTAATCGGTATGGCAAAAAGGGCCACCGATTCCTGACAGTTGGTTTGCCAGCCCACGATAGATGAGCAATGCCCCTACCAACATAACGCTCAAGGCGGTCACTCGAGGACTCCATCTCTGGCGCCCAGGTCGGCACATCACCGTTGAAGAGAAGAGACCCAGCAGGAGTAATGATCCTGCTGTCCCAAACCCGAAGGCGGTCATGGTCAACGCCCCGGCAAATACTCCACCGGTCGAGATGGCCTTGATCAGAGCCGCATAGATAAGTCCGCATGGCATCAGCCCGAGCATTACTCCCAGCACGAACTTGCTGCCCGGATCTGTTGCGGAGATCCGCCTCCCCAGTGGTCGGAACAGTCTCGTTGCATAGCTCTCCGGAGCCAGCCGCGTCAGCCGGTCGAGCGGAATAAGATCGACCATGACCAGTCCGGCGATAACCATCAACCCACCAGAGAGGAGGCTGACCAGATTCTGAAAGCCTGCCAGATCACCAAGGATTCGGAGAGAGTGCCCGGCCAGTCCGGCCACCCCCCCCAGGATTGTATAGGTGACGATTCTTCCTCCCTGGTAGGCGAGATGGGCAATAATCTGCTCGACTCTTCGCCGTTCTCCCATCGGCAGACTGAAACTTATGACCAGTGGACCGCACATCTGGACGCAGTGCAGGCTGCTGACCAGACCAAGCATCAG
Source organism: uncultured Acidobacteriota bacterium (assembly GCA_903862855.1). Classification (GTDB taxonomy): domain Bacteria; phylum Acidobacteriota; class Blastocatellia; order RBC074; family RBC074; genus CAIOZW01. Next base: position 19,518 of record CAIOZW010000104.1, on the reverse strand, counting down.
TCCCACCGACAGTTCGACCAGGTTCATGCATTCATCCTTGTTCCACGCAAGCGCGGGTTAATGTCATCAATCGTCACGCACTCACGATGGAACTCAAAGCGCTTCATCCGGATTGCCTGCGTCGGACAACGCGAAGCACACATTGCACACCGTATGCAGGTCGATTCATCTTTGAGCATGATCGCGCCCAGTTCTCGCAGCTCGCGGTCACTGTATCCGTCCAGATCATCAATATTCAGCCCGGTGGCCCGGGCTGCCAAATCTATCAGCTGCCGGTCTTGCCGCAACTGGTCGAGCCCGACCAGTCTGATCAGGCTCTCCGGGCAGATATCGACACAGCCATTGCAAGCGATACAGGTTGAGGTATCAAAGACCGTATTGATATTGCAGCGCAGGCATCGGGATGCCTGCTTCCTGGCCTCCTCATCGCTGTAATCGATCTCCACAATATCGAACGAGCTTGCCCTCTGCGCGATCTCCAGCGCAGGTGGATTGTGACGGGTCAATTGATCCCATCCTGGTGCCATCGTGTAATCGGCCGGAACCCAGCGTCGCCGCACGGCAATATCGGTTCTGGTTCCACGCAGAAAATCGTGCATCGATCGTGCCGCAATCTGGGCGGAGGCAATGGCGTGAATGAAGAGACGGGGTCCGTGAGCAATATCACCACAGGCAAAGACATCCGGTGCCGTTGTCTGGTAGGTCTCGAGGTCGACCTTGATCAGGCCGCGCTCCGTCTCCACCCCATCCTCCGGTTGGAGGAATGTCAGATCCGAGGACTGACCTATTGCGAAGAGAATCGTGTCGGCAGCAATATCCTCGATCACCGATTCGTCAAAGCTTGGATTGAATCGACCTTGTTCATCAAAGACTGAGCTGCACCTGACGGTCCGCAATCCAGTTACCTGGTTACCCTCACCCAGCACCTCCCGCGGGCCGCGTGAGGCGTGAAGATGGATACCCTCTTCCTCACCCTCGACGATCTCAACCTCATCGGCTGGCATCTCCGTCCGGCTCTCCAGACAGACGAGATGGACTTCCTTGTCACCGCTCAGACGCAATGCTGACCGCGCGACATCGAAGGCGATTCGCTCCGTCCGCTCCATATCCGACCGCGCATCGGCCAGTGGCACAGGAGATGGCCTGACCGCGGACCGTGCCACATCGAAGGCTACATTTCCACCGCCGATCACAATGATCCGCCTCCCCAGCTCCATCGGCCTCCCCTCATTGAATGCCCGCAGAAAGTCCAGCCCATCATAGACCTGAGGCAGTTCCACATTGGGCAGCGGCAGCTTCCGACCTTTGGGCAGACCGACCCCGAGAAAGATGGCCTTGAAGCCGTCACGGCGCAGATCGGCAATCGTGAAGTCCTTTCCCAGCCGCTGGTTGTAGCGCATCTCAACACCCATCGAGATGATTGCTCCAATCTCGGCCTCGACCAGTTCACGCGGTAATCGATATATTGGGACGCCCGCCGTGAGCATGCCTCCCGGTTTCGACCCTCCTTCAAAGACAGTGACTTTGTACCCAAGAAGTGTCAGATCGTGCGCCACCGTCATGCCTGAAACTCCTGCGCCAATAACCGCGACGCGTTCAAACTCTCCACGCCGTGGCGGAATCATCCGCAGATCTGTCCCGGCGCGATAGTTCGTCTCAGCCCCTGATTCAGGTCCATATCGCCCGGTCACAAAACGCTTCAAGGCACGGATCGTCACTGGTGAGTCGAGATCGCCTCGCCGACAGTTTGCCTCACACGGCGCTCCACAGACCCGTCCACAGATCGAGGCGAAGGGATTGGTTGCCCTGGCTATCCGGTAGGCATCCTCATCACGTCCCTCGGCGATCGCTGTCACATACCCGCATGCATTGGTATGAACCGGGCACGCATCCTGGCATTTGACCATCTTCATCCAATATTCGGCACTGTTCTGGTCTGCCAACTCAAATTCAATCTGATCGTTCGTCATGTCTTTACTGCCTCAGTCCTTGCCTATTCCTGACTCTCTCGCCTCTCTTCACAATCGATACACCGCGTCGTGAAGGGAAGTGCCGCAAGCCTTTCTGAAGTTATGTAATTCCCGCACGACTCGCAGACTCCATATGCGCCGGCATCCAGTCTCGCCAGGGTCTCCACGATCTGCTCCATCTCACTCTGCATCGAGCTCTCGAGCGCGGCGAGAACATCATCATTCTCCAGTTTGATCGACTGTTCATCGAGGTGCCGGTCCAGCGGATCTTCAGTATGGCGCAGATCACGCGAGACCCGGCGAAGCCTTTCCTGGATGACGCTTTGTCTTACCATTAGTGCATTCCGAATCGTCTGATACCCTTGCCGGCTCACCTCCCGGTCGTTCATCAATACCTCAGTCCCCTTTCTCATCAACCCTGCGGAAGGCAAAGACCGACAGTATGATCACGTAGATGATGATCAAGGCGACAATTCCATACATCAATCCACTCGAAGATTGGGTCGCCTCATTGAAAGCCCTGACCAGTCTACCCCGGGTCTCGTGATTGACCTCTCCAAACATGAATCGAAGGAAGTAGATCACGGCTCCTCCAGCGATGATCAGGTAGGCAAACTTCAGGAAGACCGGCACATCGGTCCCTTTCCTCTCACTGATCCAACCATCGGCATATTCCTTAAGCGCTTCGTTGCCTCTATTTTTGCTCATCTTGATCTCCTCTATGGAGGTTTATCTCCTCCTCGTCCACGAGCATGCGGTATTTCGCCTCCTCACTCCTGCTTCCCCAGTAACCATCCCTGCAGGTCCGAACGAAGAAGAAGAGCGCTCCGACCATCAGCAGAAAGAAGTAGAAGTAGGCAAAGAAGACACTTGGATAGACGTAGTCACGCATCGGCAATCCTACCTTTCATAGTCGTTATCCGGCCGCCAGTTCTTGGCGCGACCCAGAGTCTGCAGATAGGCGACCATCGCCTGGAATTCGACCTCGTTCCCCACGATCCACGGATAGGGCGGCATGACCGATCCGGGAACCAGATCACGCGGATTCCGGAAATGAGCACGATGCCACTGCTCGTCATACTTCCCCCCGACGCGCGAGAGATCTGGCCCGGTTCGCTTCGTTCCGAAGAGGTGCGGACTGTCATAGACAAACTCATCCGGTGTCGAGATCGGTGACTCGACACCACGCCAACCCGAACGGATCGTGTCCGATTGGAGTGTCCGCGTCTGCTGCGTGTGGCAGTACCAGCAGCCTTCACGGACATAGATGTTCCGCCCCTTCTGCTGCTGTTCGGTCAGCTTTTCGAGTTTGCCGGTCGGACCTTTGCCTGGATCTTTATTCTCGAATGGTTTGGCCCAGCTCTGGTCGATGAGGGGCGGGACGACCGTTGTCAGTATCCCGCCAATAAAGAAGAGACCAAGGGCGGCAATGACAAAGATGATGGCGCTATTGTCGGCTTTGTGTAACATGGATCCTCTCCTCAATACATTTCTATTCGTTCATTGCGACGGTTGACGCTCTGTTCCGATCATCGTCGCCAGAATATTGTAGGCAAAGGCGACAATGCCCCCGAACATCAGGACTCCCGAGAAGAACCGTACCAGCCAGACCGGCTGCAGGGCGATCACGGTGTCGATAAAGGGAATCGCCGGATTGTTCCACTGCCACCCCTGCCAGAATCCTCCCAGCCAAAGTGTGACAAAGAAGCCGACCCCGCCAATCAGAAAGAGCCAGTAACTCCAGTTGGCCAGCGCCTCCGAATGGAGAGTCTTCCGAAAGATCCGCGGAACTGTGTAGTAACATCCGGCGATGGCGAAGAATGAGAATGCTCCCAGTACTGCCATATGCGCATGACCCGGTATCCAGTCCGTCTTCGAGACTATTGCATTGACCGACCGCAGGCTATGCATCGGCCCCTGGAAGCAGGTCAGCAGGTAGAAGACGACTCCGGTCATGAGGAACTTCAAAGGAACGTTGTTGCGCATCTGATCCCACTGCCCGCGCATCGTCGCAAAGAAGTTGTAGACGACCGCCCAGACCGGAATCAGGAGCATGACGGAGAAGACGATCGAGATCGTCTGCAACCACTGCGAAATTGGACCGTGAATCATGTGGTGTGCACCGGTCCAGACATAGACGAAGGCCAGTGACCAGAAACCGATCATCGACAGCTTATGGCTGTGAAGAGGGCTGTTCGAACTCTTGGGGATGAAATAGTAGGCAAGCGCCAGCCCGACCGGAGTGAAGATCAGCCCGACTGCATTGTGCACATACATCCAGTTCAGATTGGCCTGGTTAACTCCAGTGGCAAAGAGGACGGCGAAATTGCCCGTGAGGTAGACGAAGGCGGTCCAGAGGATTGTTCCGAGGGTGTACCAGATGCTCACATACATCTGGGTATACTTTCGTGTCGCGACTGTACCGAAGATGTTGATACCAAACATCACCCAGGCCACGACAACGGCAATGTCGAGCGGCAATGGCAGCTCAGCATACTCGAGACCCTGGTTCCAACCCATGAGCGTCGAGACGACGGCACTCAAAATGATAGCGTTCCAGAGACCGACTGTTGCCAACCCAAGCCGCTCACTCCAGAGCTTTACTCCGCAGAGCCGCGGAACAAGGTAGAATGACAGCCCCATATCTGCGGCGAGAAGCCAGCCAAAGAGCATCCCGTTTACGTGGAGTGGACGCAATCGGCCATACGAGAGGTAGGGGATGGTTCCGAGCAGTTGTGGCCAGACAAACTTGGCGGCGATGGCCAGGGCGACGATTCCGACGATGAAGAAGTAGCTGATCGAGCTGATCAGAAACCACTTTGCTGTCAGATCTTCGTGAAGAGATTCGTTTGCTCGGATTGCCGGCGAGACAGGAATCTCTCCGGGGCGGTTAATCGATGCTTCAAGTTGCATATGACCTCCGACAGGGTTTCAGTCAAGGGTTCAAGTTGTTTGGCCTGGGCGAGCCCGACGCGCAGGCTGCCCGGCCGGTGGTCACTGTTTGTGACCTTTATCAAAGCTGCGCAGATAGTTGACCAGGTCACCGATCTCCTTCTCGGTCAAACCATAATCGATCCACGATGGCATGGCCGTTCCCTGGACACCGTAGAGGAGCGATTCGAAGAGGCGCCGGTCGGTGACCGAGTTGAGGAAGTCCCGGTTCCGCAGATTGCGCGGACGCGGCAACATATCGAGTGAGTTGGGTCCTTTGCCATCCGCCTTCCTGCCGTGGCACCCCGTGCAGCGCTGGAGGAATAGTCCCTCGCCGCGGTTGACCGATTCACTGCTCGAAGCGATCGGGTTGATCTCCGGCAACTTTCGCTCCCTGATCGGTCGCCGGGGCTCCTTCACAAAAGTTGTCTGGATATGATCGAGAACGGCATGGATCTGGTCATCCCGCAGAACCTTGCCCCATGCCGGCATGGACGTTCCGTGAACGCCATTCCGGATCGAGGTGACGAACCGCTCCAACGACTTGCTGTTCATAAAACCGACCTTGGTCAGGTCGCGTGGATAGGGGTCGAGATAGACGGCAATCTGACCATGTCCATCCCCCTTCTCTCCGTGGCAACGGGAGCAGAGTGAGTTGTAGATCTCTGCCGGATTGGTCACAAGCGGTGGTGTCTTCAGGCTTGCGAGATAGGTGGTCATCGCCTGGTACTCGTTATCTGTGAACCCAAAAGCCGGCATGATCGAATCGGAGATCTTTGACCGCGGACTACGGAAATGTCCCATCATCCAGTCTTCGTCACGCATCAACCCTTCGAAGGAGAGATCCGGGGCGATTCCGCCATCGAATTTGCCCAGCTTGTGACAAGCCATGCAGGATTTGTCGTAGACCAGCCGCTCTCCATAGGCTACACCGGCCGTCGGTGTCCCGGTCTCCGGAGGCGAAGTCAACACCCCACCGTGGATAAGAGCCTGGCCCGGTTCGCCTTTCGCCAGGGTTGCCTTGTAGCGATCCAGAGAGGTCTCAGAGAAGTTCATCCCGCGCCGGCTCTTCAGAAAGATCGTCAGCGCCTTGACCTCGTCATCGGTCAAATTGAACTTTGGCATGAAGGAGGCCGCCGAATTGGCACGCGGATCCACAATCGATTCCCAGATGTAGTCGATCTTGAACTTCTTGCCGACCTCGCTCAGTTCAGGCCCCAGCGCTCCATTCGAAAGACCATCGATCTTGTGGCAGCCATAACAGTTCTTGCCAAAGAACAGTCTCCGCCCCTGAGCGACCAGTGGCGTGCTGCCAAATCCATCCTCGGTATGACAGAGGGTGCAGTTGGCCTGCATATACTCCTTGCCGACCAGTTTCGGTTTGTAGTCAGCCCGCCAGTCGATCAGCTTTGAGCCGAGGAGGGGATCCGGCCAGAAATGGTCCTGACCATGCGCGTACTTGCCTCCCAGTCCGCGCCCTTGTCCATCGTGACAGACCGTACATCCGAAGTCGTTGAACTTGTGCCGACGCACCCACTTGCCGTCAACCAGCTTGTCACCCAGCTCCTCCGAGAAGGGATGGGAACGGAGCGGATGTCCCGAGTCCTTGAAACGCGGATCGTCGATCCCGATATGGCAGGTGCTGCACCGATCAACTCGCGTCTCTCCAAATGAGGTGACGATGATCTGCTCGATCTTTGGTGATCGCCCCTCGACCGCCGCCCGCTCGGCGTCAGTCTTCGCCAGCGATAAGGCTTGCTGATAGTATGACGTCTGATAGCTCTCCCACTCGTGGAAAAACTGGTCGTAAAAGATGATTCCGTGGACGATCAGGATCACGAAACTCGCCGTGGCCAGTGCCAGTCGCATAACTCTATCCTCATTTTGTGGCCATTCTTTACCACCACCGGTTCGGCCGCATTTACGCCTTGACGGCCGTGGTAAATCGTTGCCGGTCTACGCTCATAAGATCGCTTACCAGGGGGAGACAAACTCCCAGTTCGGGCCCCGGAAGAGGGTACCAATGATGATCAGCGTGATGTTGACAATGACGAAGATCAGGAAGAGCGTATTGGCCAGAAGCCGCTCTCCCGCAAACCATCGTCCAACTCCACGCGGATCCCGGTCGAGATAGGGGACGACCAGAAGCAGCAACACCTGGATCGTCGGAATTCCAACTCCACCCCAGAAGGCGGAATAGCTGACCAGCTCCTGCAGGCCCAGAAAGTACCAGGGAGCCTTGGCCGGGTTTGGTGGATGCGTGATATTCACCGGCTCCTCGAGCGGTGCATCGAAGAAGAGCGAGAGAACACAGAGTCCAGCGATCGTCAGGATCAGCACGAAGAGTTCAGCCATGAAAAGGTTCGGCCAGGCAAAGACCGAGTTGTCAGGAACATTGCCAACCTTCGTAAACGGGCCGCGAACGAGGCCCTGGATACCGAAATGCTTCTTTCCGGCACTGGTCACAAAGGCCTCACCAGGCTTTTCCACCAGATCGACTTTCGCCGTTGTCTCTTTACTCAATCCTGGTTCACTCTCGGCCTCCGGGGGGCGCGAGAGTCCCCCGTCCTTTCTGATTCGCCAGAAGTGGACCGCAACGAGCAGAGTGATCACCAGGGGCAGGACGGCAACGTGAAGCACGTAGAAACGGAGTAGCGCTTCCTGACCAACAGTAGTGTCGCCCAGCAGCAGGAATCGCATCTGCTCACCAACTACCGGGGCATAGCCCGCGATCGAGGCCCCTACCGTGATCGCCCAGAAGGCGAGCTGATCCCACGGCAGCAGGTAGCCCGTGAAGCTCGAGAAGAGTGTCAGCAGAAAGAGAACAATGCCGAGAACCCAGTTGAATTCGCGTGGTCTCTTGTATGCCCCGGTGAAGAAGACCCGACACATGTGGAGGAAGACGAAGGCCACCATGCCATGCGCCGCCCAGCGGTGCATGTTGCGCGTGAACGTCCCAAAGGCAACCGTCGAACGCAGATCGAGCATTCGATCGTAGGCCTGATTCGTCGATGGAACGTAGTAGAACATGACCAGCACGCCGGTAAAGACCAGGATCACGAAGAGAAAAAAGGTGATCAGACCAAGGCCCATCGTGTACCAGGGTTTGAGGGTGTGGCGGTTGACCTTGACCGGATGAATATGAAGAAAAAAGTTGGTAAAACTTGTCTGAGCACGACCGAGGTCAGAACTCGGAAGGGGATTGCGAAAGATGGAGTTCCAGATGTTGCCTGGCAGTTCCGTCAGTGCACTCAGACTGATCTTCCTGGCCATATTATTGTCCTCGTCTTTTCAATCAAACGTTGAAATAGGTGCCGGACTTCACCTCGACACCCTTGTCGATCTCCAGCTCACCATTGGGTGCCAGCGAGACCTTGTACCACGCCAGTGCTTTCGGGGCTGGTCCACCGGTCACGTTACCGTCCTGGTCGAAACGTGATCCGTGACACGGACACGCAAACCCAGTCTCCGATGGCGCGACGATGCAGCCAAGGTGGGTACACGTCGTCGAGATTGCACAGACCCGCTCACCCTCACGAATCACGCAGACTCGTTGCCCATCGAGCGCCTGTCTTGTTCCAGCCGGAAACTCCTCTGGTTTGCCGATACTGAAACGATTCGGTTGGCCATAGGTCGCCCGCGGCTTGATGAAGAAGGCATTGGCCACCAGGCTGATCAGTGCCGAGCCAAAGATTCCGACACTGCTCAACCAGGTCAGGAGACGCCGTCGCGTCAGTTGACCCTCGGTCTGTTCCGCCGGCGCTTCATTTCTCTTTTTCATTGTCATTGCTCATTTCCTCTCCGGTTGACGCCACTAGCTCCTCGACATCCGCCCAGAAGACCTGGTACTTGGCATCCTCGATATTTTGAAAGTAGTCTTTCTTGACGGCGAAGATGAAGATAAAGACGCCTCCCAGTCCCATCAGCAGGCTGGCAAGTATAGCTATCCAGGTCAGTACCATCTGATTCCTCCGTGTCACCGCCACTCATTTGTCAGGTGATGAAGATGCCAACTCACGAACCGATGATCGTTCTATAAAGTCTCTATGCCTTGTAAGTTCAGCTTCCTGATCGCTCTCAGACAAGGGAAAATGCAATCCCCGTACCATTGAGTGGTTATCGCTAAGTTCTTGCAGGACAATTGGTTATCGGGAGGGCGCTGGTGAGGCTTGAGTCAGGTTTGGGGAATTACACTCACCTCTTGCGGAAAATATCACTAACTTGCACCCTCGTGCTTCCGCGAAACGAATCGGCCTCAAATGGTGATCCATTAATCTGACTTGGTCTGCTGACTGGGCCGCGATCCACTTATTGAAAGCAGATCAGATACGACGGTAGTGATGGCTTGATTATTTTGCTGCGGTGGGTGTCTTTTGATCCATTAACAGTCACGGCTGCGGTAAGCGCCTTCTGTCTTGATCGCTCTCAAAGAATTTCTACATTCAATCAATCAGCATTGTAAATAAAATAAGATTGTTATACGCTCTGCCTCGTCGGGTGGCTGATCAGTTGCTTGCCTTAACCGCTTGCAGATAGTGCATTGCGGTGGAATCAAAATCGCATACTTCCCAATTCGTTTATTAATATTCCTGGCTCGCCTTGTTGAGGGGGTGTGTCGGCTGCGACATACTTAGAGGTCGTCAATTGCACCAGTCTTGTCAGTGACAAGATCAAACTGAGCTGTAGCCATTGATCGAGCGCCGCGCATACAGCCCTCAATACTCTCGTCTGGGTGGATATCGGAATGAATCACGAGTTGACGATCATCGTCGAGTCACCTGGCGAAGATACTTTTATCAATATACTGTTTTTTAAGACTGTCAACAAAATAGATCCAGTTGGCAAGATCCGGTCAAATGGTTAACAGAGACGCTATCAAGTTGGCACGATACAACATTTACTATCTTGATCTGGATGGAAGTCGCGATCGTACTTACTGTCAATAAATAACACGCGCAACTATTGTTCATATGTAATTATCACTGAAGTCTCATGACTCGCGTGGCGAGTTTACCCATCAACTAAATCTTTTCAGAGAAAATTCTATGAAGCATAAATTCTGGCTGGTTGTCGTGTTCTTGTTGTTGCTGGCTATCCCTGCATTTGGGCAATTCAGCAGCGCGATTGAGGGCGTAGCGCAGGATGAGAATCGTTCGGTTGTCTCGAATGCCACCATTCGCTTGCTGAGTCTGCAGTCAGGTACGACACAGGAAATTAAAACCAATGATTCCGGTTATTACCGCTTTTCGAGTCTCGCGCCTGGCGAGTATGAACTTACCATTGACGCGGTTGGCTTTCAGAAAAAGTCGATCAAAGTCGCGTTGACAACTCGTCAGAATCTCGACGTGCCCTTTACGCTCGAGGTGCGAAAGACAGAGGAGACCATTCAAATCACCTCCGAAGCGCCGACGCTGAACACAGCAGAGACACGGCAGGAACTGACTCTCAAACAGGGCAAGGTGCGCGATCTTCCATTGCTTAATAACAGCATCTTCGCTCTGCTGTCGCTTGCACCTGGAGTGACGGGAACCAATGGAACAGCAGACAATTTCAATCCTGAATATTTTTCAGGCATCAGTGCCAATGGACGCAGTTCGGCTGGTAACACTTACAACGTCGACGGACTGAGCGTGACCAGCAATATCACCTACGGTACGTCGAATCTGGGCTTGAATCCCGAAGCCGTCCAGGAAGTGACCATTGAAACCAATTCGTTCAAAGCTGAACAGGGAATTGGCAGTTCGATCGTGATTTCATACACGACCAAAGGTGGCACGAACCAGTTTCATGGTGCTGGAAATTATTGGTATACCAACCAGGATATGCGCGCCCGTACCAGCCTGCCTTATGTCGCGCGTTATGCGCCATTTGCACGACAGAACGTGAGCGGCGCATTTGGCGGTCCGATCATCAAGAACAAGACCTTCTTTTTCGGGGCAATCGAAATGTTGCGCTCGAAAGATTCATTCGTCAGCGTTGAAACTTATGAAGCGCCCGAATTCGTAACCTGGGCACGACAAAATTTTCCGAACTCGACTGGCACGAAGTTTTTAGGACAGTCACCGATTAATGGACCGATCCAGACCAATATCCTGCGGCGGGCGAGTGATGTGCTGGGGGCGGCCAACTGTGGTACGGTGGCTTCAGAGAATATCCCCTGTACTTTGCCGATGGTGGTGCAAGGTACCTGGAACCGTTCGCCATATCGCAATGGCCTGCAATACAGTATTCGCTTCGATCAGAACTTCCGCGGCGGTAATGATCGTATCAACGGCAGCTACGTGCGCACCGAATCAGCAAACGAGAATATCCTGAGCCGTCCCTTCCAGAATAGTACCAGTGACCGTTACGTCAATGCTTATCAGGTGAGCTGGGTTCACACATTCAGTCCGACGTTACTCAATGATTTTGGTTTTTCCGGGAATCGTGTTTATGGTGAGAATAACATTGGCTCACCCTGGCAGATTCCATCGACCACGATCACTGGAAGCACCGGTATCGGCGTTGGCGGCGGCGGGCCCTTCGTGCAGAACAACTATAACTGGCGTAATGTCGTGACCTGGGTCAAAGGTGCACATACGCTGAAGTTTGGCGGAACCTACTATACTGGTGATGATTACGCGATTTTCAATCCGTCGAATGCGCGGCCGAGTTTCACCTTTCTGAATCTGCTTGATTTCGTGCGTGATCGGCCATTTTCAGGCGGCCTCGGTGCTTATGATCCAAAGACCGGGAAACCGCGCGATTATCAGTTCGGCGCGAAGCTCGACACGATGAGCGGTTTTGTGCAGGACGAATGGAAAGCACGTCCAAACCTGACACTGACGATGAGCCTGCGCTGGGACGATTTTGGCAATCCAACGGGGATCAAGAATTTCATCTATACTAACATGTTCCTTGGGTCAGGCAGCACGGTAGACGACCAATTCTCGAGTGCGTCGCTGAAGGTCGTTGATAAACCCTTCAAGGGGCGGATCAATAAAAACTTCAGCCCAAGATTGGGCATGGCCTGGTCGCCACGCGGTTCAAGCAAGATGAGCATTCGTGGCGGGATCGGTCTCTATTATGACTGGATCACGCTTGGTGAAACAGTGGACAGAATGAACAACAATCCACCAAACTTTCTGTTCCCCCAAACTGGTGTGAATCTCCCACTCAAGCCAATCCCCTATCAGGCTGGGGCGACCAATGATTTTCCTTACGGGTTCAATCGACCCACGCTGACAGCTTCGACGCTTGACGCAAGGGGAGGCGTGGTTGGTTTACAGTCCAATGTTGGCGGTGTCGATCCGAATCTGTCGGCCCCCAAGACACTCAATTACCTGATTGGTGTCGAACGCGAAATATGGGGCCGGACCGTGGTCGGAATCAACTACAGTGGGTCAAAGGTCTGGGACTCGATCGTCGGGACAGATTTCAACCGTCGTGCGGGGGACTTGCTCGATGGGACGCTGAATCGTATGAATCCAAGCTTTGGGGCGATGACGTACATCCTGAATTTCAACAAATCAACCTATAATGCGATGATTGCCTCGGTGCGGCGTGATTTCAGTGCGCGCGGTACATTCCAGGCATCGTACACCTTGAGTCGGGTGACCGATCTTTATCAGGGCGGTTCACGTTCAGTCGGCTTTGAATCGGCGCCAGACCCGCGTCAGTTGGGCGATCGGCCTGCCGATGCACTTTTCGATTTTCGTCATCGATTCAGCAGTTCGGGTGTCTATCGTTTTTCGACGCCGTTTGGTGACAAGGCAATTGCCAGGACAATTCTTGGTGGTTGGGAGATTGGTGTGACGGGGATTGCCCAGAGCGGGGCACCATTTACCGTTACCAACAACGCGCCGTTCAACCCGATTCGTAATGCGCAGGGACAGGTGACGGGATTGAACCCCAACAGCGGTGATTTTAATGCTGACGGATTCAATTTCGACTTTCCAAATCAAGCAGCCAACCTTCCTCGCAAGTTCGATCGCCAAAACTTTCTCGGTAAGAACTCCAACCGGCAGATGTATACGCTCGATCAGTTCCCGATACCGACGATTGGTACGCAGGGCAATGGCCAGCGGGCCTATTTCCGGCAACAGGGACTGGTCAGCCTCAACGCCAGCCTCATCAAAAACAACCGCCTTCCAATACTTGGAGAAAGCGGTAACCTGCAGCTCAAGTTCGAGTTTTTCAACGTGCTCAATCGGGTCAACCTGGGCGGCATGATCAGTCAGTTGAACAACTTCAACTTTGGCAAGATTCTGAGCCAGGGGGATCCGCGCGTCGTCCAAATCGGAGCACGGATTGCGTTCTAATCAATGAATCTGAGGCAGTTTGGGCTGAAAGCAGCAAACGGGGATGCAGGGCAGAGAGATAATCTGCCCTGCATCCCCGTTTGTCTCTTCATCTTGCTGGTGATGCCCAATATGCTGGCGCACGCACAAGGATTCGAACAGGTGCGCGATATGATTCGACGTGGCGACTTCGTGATGGCAGTCCAGGCGAGTGAGGCGTGGTTGAAAAGGGAGCCGCGTGATTTTCAGATCTGGACACTCAAGGGGATTGCCTTACAGGGTGTAGCCCAGCCCAAGGAGAGCCTCGCTGCTTTTCGACGAGCATTGACAATCAATCCAAAATTCCTGCCGGCGCTGCAAGGCGCGGCACAGCTTGAGTACCAGCTGCGTGACCCGAACTGCCGGCGGACGCTGGAAGCCCTCTTACCATTGCGACCGGAGCCAAATGTATACGCGATGCTCGGTGTTCTTGCATTTGAAGAGAATGACTGTCCCACCGCGCTCAATCATTATGCATCAGCGGGTGTGGCCGCGCACGATCCAATCATTCGCTGGCAGAGTGCAACATGCCACTTTCAACTGCAGCAATGGGAACCAGCCGCCGCACAATTTCAGGCACTGCTTGCCCTGAAGGATGATGATCGCATCCGGTTCAATCTTGGCCTCGCTCAGGTAAATGGAAAACTGTTCAGGGAGGCCATTGGTACATTACAGCCGCTTGCCCGGAAGTCTGCGCCTGAAGCTGATGCCATCAGCCTGATCGCCACAGCTTATGAGGGTAACAAACAATTGACCGAAGCCTTTGAGGTGTTACGACGTGGCATAGATCTGTATCCTCGTGAAGAGCGTCTCTTTGCTGATCTCGCCAATCTCTGTCTTGAACATTCGGCGATAGATCTTGGCATAGAGGTGCTCGAGACTGGTATGAAAAACAATCCGCAATCGGCGCGCATCCAAACCATGCTCGGAGTATTGCTTGCTCGAGCCGATCGAATGGGGCAAGCAGAGGCGGCCTTCCGGCAGGCCGAGCAGTTCGCGCCAGACACCGCCTTTGGTCGTGTCGCACTCGCTGTGGCCATGCTCCAAATGGGCGCGACTGACGAGGCTGTCAGAAATTTGCGGGTCCAGTTGCAACGAACTCCGGATGATCATCAAGTCAATCTGATGCTGGCGCAAGCGCTCTTGCAAAAGGCCAGCACACCTGCTGAACTTCGGGAAGCGCAGACATTGCTGCAAAAACTGATCGTGCGCACACCTTCATCTGCCCGCGCCCATTCGCTGCTCGGCAAGCTATATCAGCGGCGCAATGATAACGTGAAGGCTGCGCGAGCTTTGGAAATGGCAATCAGGCTTGATCCCGCAGACCGTAACTCAACGTATCAGCTTATGACGGTATATCGCAAACAGGGTCGATTGAAGGACGCCGCAGCGCTGCAAGACAGGGTACAGCGGCTATTGGATGAGGAGCGTGATGCGGATGTCGAGGCCACGCGTTTTCGTCTTGTGCGTGCACCCTCTGCGCGGCCTTGAAAAGAGTCCATTTGAGGAGCTTCAATGCAAAAGATATCTGCTTCGATTTTATGCCTTTTATTATTGAGCCTGCCTGCACTTGCCCAGCAACAAGGGAGATGGACGGAACAACAGGCGAGAGATTGGTACGCCCGACAGCCATGGCTGGTAGGCAGCAACTATAATCCCGCCAACGCAATCAACCAGCTCGAAATGTGGCAGGCCGATTCGTTCGATCCCGTGCAAATTGACAAAGAACTGGGATGGGCCGAGGATCTTGGCATGAATACGATGCGGGTCTTCCTGCACGACCTCCTGTGGCAACAGGATCCGAATGGGTTCAAAAAGCGAATCGATCTGTTTTTGGACATCTGCAAGAAGCATAAGATCAGACCAATGCTGGTGCTGTTTGATTCGGTGTGGGATCCCAATCCACAACTCGGCAAACAGCGGGCGCCCAAACCTGGAGTACACAATTCAGGATGGATGCAGGGACCGGGTGCCCGGGCATTGCAGGACGAGAAACAGTATTCGCGACTGGAGTCCTACGTCAAGGGGGTTATTGCTGCGTTTGCGAAAGACAGGCGAGTCCTGGCGTGGGATATGTGGAATGAGCCAGACAACATGAACGGTTCGAGTTATGGCAAGCTGGAACCCGCAAACAAATCAGCGCTTGTCGAGGTTCTGTTGCCAAGGGTATTTGAGTGGGCGCGTTCTGCTAATCCAAGCCAGCCACTCACGGCCGGGATATGGAGAGGGGATTGGTCGTCTGATGATAACCTGATGTCGATAGACAAAATCATGCTCAGTAATTCGGACATCATTAGTTTTCACAATTACGACGATCCAGCAAAGTTCGAGCAGTCTATACGCTGGCTGCATCGTTACAATCGTCCGATACTCTGCACCGAGTATATGGCGCGTGGCAACAAGAGCACATTTGAAGGATCATTACCAATTGCCAAAAAATACAATGTCGCGGCGATCAACTGGGGGTTCGTGCAAGGTCGAACGCAAACGCATCTCCCCTGGGATTCCTGGCAGCACCCATACACTGACCGTGAGCCGGCAGTCTGGTTTCACGAAATCTTCCGTCAGGACGGTTCGCCTTATCGTACTGAAGAGGTGCAACTGATACGGAGACTTACTGGTAAAGCAGCGACGGTGAGGATGACACGATGAGACTATTTCTGCCTCTATCATTGTTGATGCTTTGCAGTACGGCTCTCGCCCAGACCGTGTGGCGCGCCGGGACAGCCAAAGTTGCGATTACGCCCGATCAGCCAGTCTGGATGGCGGGTTATGCCTCACGTATAAAGCCATCGGAGGGGGCGACTCATGAGCTTTATGCCAAGGCCCTCGCCCTGCAGGACCGGCGTGGTCAGCGGGTCGTCATTGTCACGACCGACGTCCTTGGACTGCCACGGTCGCTGGGTGAGAGCATTGCCAGTCGCATCGAACGGCAGTACAAGCTGCCGCGTGCCAGTCTCGTCCTCAGTTCTTCACACACGCATACCGGCCCGGTCCCTTTTCGCGAGCTCGAAGGCGCCTACTTCTTCGACGAAACTCAAGTTGCGGCAATCCACCGCAATGATCAGCGGATGGCCGACAAGATTGTTGCCGTCGTCGGCGAAGCCCTCCAAAAGCTTGCACCGGCAGTTTTATCGTTTGGACGCGGCACGGCCGATTTTGCCATCAACCGCCGGGTCAACCGAGATGGTCGTTATGTCTTCGGTTCAAACAGAGAAGGAGTGAAGGACGATGATGTTCCGCTGTTGCGCGTAACCGGGAGTGGCGGTAACCTGCTCGCGGTGCTCTTCAGTTATGCCTGTCACAATACGACGCTGACCGAATCATTTTATAAGTTCAACGGTGATTACGCCGGTTATGCCCAGATGGAGATTGAGCAGGCTAATCCTGGCGCGATCGCCATGTTTATGATGGGCGCAGGTGCAGATATCAATCCAGAACCGCGGGGAAAGGTCGAGATGGCCATGGCCCACGGCAAGGCACTTGCTGCATCAGTTGCAAAGATTCTCAACGGTTCCCTGGCACCCGTAAGTGGCGGTCTGAAGCCGGCATACACTAAAATAACACTCCCGCTTGAACCGTACACTCGCGAACAGTTACAACTGCTCAAGCAGGACAAAGACAGGTTCCGCCGTGCCTACGCTGAGCGCTGGCTGGAGCGCCTTGCACTTCAGGGCAAGGTCATGACCAGTTACGATTATCCATTACAACTGATCAAACTCGGAGAGCTGACCTTTGTCGCCATGGCGGGTGAAGTCGTCGTCGATTACGTATTGCGCCTCAAGCGAGAACTTGGCGCAGAGAGGCTGTGGGTCACCGCCTATTGCAATGACGTCATGGCATACATTCCATCGGCGCGGATCCTGAGAGAGGGCGGATATGAAGCCGAATATTCGATGTTGTACTATGACCTTCCCGGCAAGTGGCAGCCGGAGGTTGAAGAGTTGATCGTTCGCAGAATTCTCGACCTGACGCGTAAAGCGGGTCGAAAATAGCCTCCTCCACTCACGATGCTACGAATGAACATCTTTCTACGCCTGCTCTGGTTCCTGCTTGGATCTATCTGTTGCATTCAGGCTCAAGTGCCTTCCCGCGATTGGTTGTTAGGTCGAGTGTCGGCACGGGCTGAACTGCACCACGACAAAATACGAAATGAACTGATCCTCACCAATGGACTCATCGCGCGGAAGATTCGTCTTGCACCAAATGCGGCAACGGTCGCGTTCGATAATCTGGTCACTGGCGAGGGGTTATTGCGTGCTGTCGCACCAGAAGCCGAAGTCGAGATCAACGGGCAGCGCTATGCTGTCGGCGGTTTAATCGGACAGCCCAATCTGGCCTATTTGCGTCGCGACTGGTTGGGCAGGATGCATGCCGATCCCAATGCCTTTCAATTTGAACGCTATGAGACCGGCCAGCCCCTGGAGCGAATGCCGTGGAGGCGTCTCCGCCACGGGAGCCAGGAGGCCTGGCCTCCGCGTGGCAAAGCCCTGACGCTTTGGTTTACTAACAGGGCACTGCCGGATGTCAGGGTCGCGGTGCATTATGAGCTTTATGATGGTCTACCGCTGCTTGGCAAATGGCTGACGATCCACAACCAGGGTTCACAATCCATTCGCCTCAACAGTTTCAAAAGCGAAGTGCTGCGGGTCGTCGAAGTCGAATCCCAGGTTGATCCCAGTCCCGAATGGCGAAGTCCACATTTGACCGTGCTGACCGATTTTGCTTTTGGTGGGATGTCACTGGCAAGCCTGCACCGCGCAGTCTTCTGGCTGGATGACCCGGCTTATAAAACCCAGGTAAATTACGAGCTCAAAACGCCATGCCTGCTCGAAGTGAAACCACCACTCGGGCCGGACATCGACATTACCGCTGGCACAATCTTGACAGGCATTCGTGCATTTGAGCTGATCCACGACAACGACGACCGTGAACGTCAAGGGCTGGCGATCCGCAAGCTCTATCGAATGGTGGCTCCGTGGTCGACTGAAAATCCACTGATGATGCACCTCACTTCAACTGATCCGCAGGTCGTCTATCCGGCGATAGATCAGGCTGCCGAGGTCGGCTTCGAGGTGGTGATCATCAGCTTCGGCAGCCGTTTCAATATGGAAGATTTGTCGGAAGCGAATCTTGCCATGTTCAAAGCCTATCGCGAATATGCCAATCGTCGAGGGGTTGAGCTGGGCGGATACTCGTTGCTTGCCAGTCGTCGCATCAGTGATGAGCATGATGTCATCAATCCACAAACCGGCAAGCCTGGTGGCGCGATCTTTGGCAATTCACCTTGTCTTGAAAGCAAGTGGGGTCAAGACTATTTTACAAGGATCAAACAGTTCATCAGTGCGACAGGATTCAATCTGCTGGAACATGACGGCAGCTATCCAGGTGATGTCTGTGCCTCGACCAATCATCCCGGCCATCGTGGCCTGAACGATTCGCAATGGAACCAATACGCACGAATCACCGAGTTCTACCGCTGGTGTCGCGCGCAAGGCATCTACCTCAACGTCCCTGACAACTACTTTCTGGCAGGTTCAAACAAGGTCGGTATGGGATACCGTGAAACCAACTGGTCCCTGCCACGCTCTGAACAGCATGTTCATGCAAGGCAGAATCTGTTTGATGGGACCTGGTTAAAGACACCCTCCATGGGCTGGATGTTCGTACCTTTAGTTCAGTACCATGGCGGCGGGGCGGCTGCGACCATTGAACCTCTGCGTGAACATCTTGCTGATTATGAACAGCATCTTGCAAATAATCTGGGTTACGGTGTGCAGGCCTGCTACCGTGGGCCACGCTTGTACGACTCGCCCGAAACGAAGGCTGTCGTCGTCAAATGGGTCAACTGGTTCAAACAGCATCGTGATATCCTGGAATCGGATGTGATTCACCTGCGCCGCGCCGATGGCCGTAATCTCGATGCCGTACTGCACGTCAATCCAGCGCTACCGGTCAAGGGGTTGTTGATGGTATATAATCCCACAGATGAGTCGCAGCAGCAGGAGATCTCGCTGCCACTCTATTATACGGGCTTGAGTGCGACGGCGCTGGTGGCTGAGCAAAACGGTCAACCGGTTCGAATGAAGCTGGATCGCCAATATCGCCTCACACTGCTTCCGCGGGTGGCGGCACGCTCGCAGACGTGGTTTGTCATTCGTTGAATTGCCCTATTCTGAAGATGGACTTTGAGTATTGCAGCGGGGACCTTAATTATCAATTCTCCATTCTCCATTTTCACTAGCAGCAGGAGATCTCGCTGCCGCTCTATTATACGGGCTTGAGTGCCACGGCGCTGG
>CAIOZW010000103.1 GCA_903862855.1 uncultured Acidobacteriota bacterium | reverse complement strand
GGTGCTTCAACGGTCTATCTCGGATTGAAGGTTGGTCTGACCGTCAGCGCATCGATTCCGATCGCGGTTCTCTCGATCACCGTGTTGAGGCTGCTCGGTCGGGCGACAATACTTGAAAACAACATCGTCCAGACAACGGGGTCAGCGGCAGAGTCGATCGCAGCAGGCATCGTCTTTACCATTCCGGCATTGTTGATCCTCGGACTGGACCTCGACATCACCCGCACCTCGCTGATCGCCGCGGCCGGAGGCCTGCTCGGCGTTCTGCTCATGATTCCGCTGCGGCGTTCGCTGATCGTCAAGGAACACGGCTACCTTCCCTACCCTGAGGGTACAGCCTGCGCCGAAGTGCTCATGGTCGGCGAGAAGGGTGGCAGTGATGCCAAGACAGTCTTCCTTGGATTTGGAGTCGGTCTGGTCTTCAAGTTTCTCATGTCCGGCTTCAAGTTCTGGAAAGAGATTCCGGCCAAGATTCTCACCAATTTCCAGGGGGCCCGAGTAGCGGCGGAGATCTCTCCGGAGCTGATGGGTGTAGGATACATCATCGGTCCGCGTGTCGCCTCGTACATGCTTGGAGGAGGTATAATTGCGGCACTGGTTCTTATCCCGCTCATCAAATTCTTTGGGGCGGGCCTGACTACCAATATCTTCCCGGCGCAGCCAGGTGAGCTGATCAGGAATATGAGTGCCAGCCTCGTCTTTGACCGGTACGTGAGATACATTGCAGCCGGGGCCGTCGCGGCGGGGGGCATAATCAGCCTCTTGCGCTCTTTGCCCACAATCATCCAGGCTTTCAAGGCCGGGGTTCGAGACTTCAGTGGAGGCGGGAGAAGAGGCATTGAAAGAACCGAGCGGGATATTCCCATTCCAATCGCGGTGGTGGGAGTAGCATTGCTGCTGGTGGCGATCACCCTCATTCCGCAGCTCGAGGTAGACTGGATCTCATCCATCCTCATACTCGTCTTCGGGTTCTTCTTTGTGACGGTCTCATCGCGCATCTGTGGGCAGATCGGATCGACCTCCAATCCAATCTCTGGCATGACCATTGCGACGCTTCTCTTTACTTCGCTGATCTTTCTGGTGCTGGGGCGAATGGGGGCTGGAGAGAGAGTCATTGCCCTGACGGTCGGAGCGATCGTCTGCGTGGCGGCCGCCAACGCCGGCAATACTTCACAGGATCTGAAGACAGGATTTCTGGTTGGAGCGACGCCGAAATGGCAGCAGACCGGTCTGTTGATCGGTGCCCTCACCTCGGCGCTTGTCATCGGCTGGACACTCGACTTTCTGAATCGAGCCGCAATCAATATCCTCCCGGTATACTATCCCGGTTACACGGTCGATGCTTCTTCATTGCGGGGAACCTACACCGACACTCCGGCGGCTCCGGACGGCAAAACCTATCGCTTTGCACAGTTCCCGGTCGAGATCAGAATCAATAACGGCCAGACGGTCATTCCGGCTGGCAAATATCTGGTCGGAGACGATAGTCAGATTCACTATCTGGTCAATCCCGGCGTAGGAGGTATCAGACAGGGACTGACGGAGCGTCTTCCAGCGGAACTGGTTGGTCGGACATTTACCGAGGGACCGGGAGTCTCCAATGCGGGGCCGGCACGCGGACTCGATGACCAGATGTACCAGCGTCTGGTTGTCAATGAGGATGGGCGAGAATACACGCTCCTTGCCGATGCTGCCGGCACTCCACGATACTCGGTCGAGGAGTTCACTGGTAAACTCGATGCGCCGAAGGCCGCGCTGATGGGTGTGCTGGTCGATGGCGTTCTGACCCAGCGACTCCCCTGGTCGCTGATCCTGATTGGCGCACTGATCTCGATCACCCTTGAGATCATCGGTGTCCAGGCACTGCCGGTTGCCGTTGGCATCTATCTTCCAATCTCAACCTCGGCGGCCATCTTCAGTGGCGGTCTCGTCCGGGCACTCATCCAGCGCCTCCGCAAGAGAGCGGATAGTGGATCCTCGACCGAAACGCTGGCAGAGGAGGAGACCGGGAAAGGCGTGCTGCTCAGCTCTGGTCTGATCGCTGGAGGAGCCATCGGCGGACTGCTGGTTGCCGCCGGACGGGTGCTGCTTGGGGGCGAAGAGAAGATGGGTATAGGTGGCCATTCGGCGATCGCCACCGGCCCGTGGGCAAACTCGATCGCCCTGCTCATCTTTGGCCTGCTCGCGGTCTTCCTCTTTACTGTCGCACGGCGAAAGCAGGCTTGATAACTGTTAACTAATCAAGGTGGCAACCATTATGGGTTGCCACCTGTCCCCTGATCTTGAACAATTGTCAAACTTTGGCCCTCTGCCTCAAGAGCTGATAGGCGCGACTTTCCAGATATCCCGGCAGTAGTCCCTGATCGAACGATCTGAGGAGAACCGGCCCACCCTGGCGGCATTGAGGATCGACATCTCTGCCCACCCGACCCGATCGGCATAGGACTGACATACATTCCGCTGGCACTCAATGTATGACTTGAAATCGGCCATCAGCATGTAGTCATCCGAAGTCAGCAATGAATCGATGAGTGGCCGAAAGAGGTCACGATCCTCGGGAGAGAAGAATCCCGTGCCGATCAGGTTGATCACATCGCGTAGCAGCTCGTCGGCATGGTAGAGCTGGCGTGGATCGTAGCCGGCAGCCCGTCGCTCCTGAACCTCCTCTGCCGAGAGCCCGAAGAGAAAGAAGTTGCCCGGGCCGACAGCATCACGGATCTCGATATTGGCACCATCCAGCGTCCCGATCGTCAAGGCCCCGTTCATGGCAAACTTCATATTGCCAGTGCCGGATGCCTCCTTTCCGGCAGTCGAAATCTGCTCTGAAAGATCGGCGGCGGGATAGATCGGCTGGGCATTCTTGACATTGAAGTCGGTCAGAAAGACGACTTTCATCCGGTCACGCACAGCAGGATCATGGTTGATGACGTCAGCCACCGAGTTGATCAGTTTGATAATCAGCTTGGCCATCTCGTAACCGGGTGCAGCCTTTCCGGCAAAGACAAAGGTGCGAGGATTGAAATCGGCGCGTGAATCGGACTTGAGACGCCAGTAATGAACAATCATGTGGAGCACGTTGAGGTGCTGACGCTTGTACTCGTGAATCCTTTTGACCTGAATATCGAAGAGTGAATCCGGATCGACACGGAGACCGGTGCGCTGGTCGATGATCTGGGCCAGCCGCTCCTTGTTCCGTCGCTTGATGGCCATCCAGTCGCTCTGGAATTGCGGTTCGGTCGCAAATGGTTCAAGGCGTGGGAGCTCCTCCTCCGGATGGCGAATCCAGCGGTCACCAATACGGCTCGTAATCAATGCAGCCAACTCAGGATTCGAGTAGACAACCCAGCGGCGTGGTGTCACTCCATTAGTGACATTGTGAAATTTCTCAGGTGAGAACTCGTGAAAATCGCGTAGGACATCCCGCTTCAGAAGTTCGGTATGTAGCCAGGCGACTCCATTGACGGCGCGACTACCAACGACGGCAAGGTGGGCCATGCGGATCGACTTCTCACCTGACTCATCGATAAGTGACATCCGGCGTGTACGCTCACTGTCTCCCGGAAACCTTTCCGTGACCTGCTCAAGGAAGCGCCGGTTTATTTCATAGATGATCTCGGTGTGACGAGGCAGCACCTTTGAGAAGAGCGGCAGTGACCACTTTTCGAGAGCTTCCGGGAGAAGTGTATGGTTCGTATAGCCAAGGCTCTGCCGGGTGATATGCCAGGCTTCCTCCCATTCGATCTCGTATTCATCGACCAGCAGCCGCATCAGTTCAGCGACGGCAATCGAAGGATGGGTATCGTTCATCTGTACAGCAAAATATTCATGAAACTTGCTGAGCGGATATCCAAGATTGCGACACTTCCGGATCATGTCACGAAGTGAGCAGGAGACGAAAAAGTACTGCTGCTCAAGACGCAACTGCTTGCCCTGACTGATATTGTCGTTCGGATAGAGGACTTTGGTCAGATTCTCAGAGGTGATCTTGTCGAGAACAGCCCGGTCATAGTCTCCGGTATTGAAGGCCGCAAAATCGAAAGACTCGACCGCCTCCGCCTTCCAGAGACGAAGCTGGTTGGTCATGCCGACACGATAACCTGGAATTGGAGTATCATAGGCAACGCCCTTGACCATTCGATCAGGAATCCAGCGAACGCGGTACTTGAAGTTCTGATCGTAGTAGCTCTCCGTACGACCACCAAACTGAAGGTAGTAATTGATCTCCGGTCGCGGAAGCTCCCAGGGATTGCCGAATTGAAGCCACTTGTCGGTACGCTCAACCTGCCAGCCATCCCGGAGCTGCTGATCGAATATGCCAAATTCGTAACGGATCCCATAGCCAGTGGCAGGGATACCCAGGGTGGTCATCGAGTCGAGATAGCAGGCGGCAAGGCGGCCGAGTCCGCCGTTACCCAGTCCTGGTTCCTCCTCCTGGTCCTCGATCTCTTCAAGACGCAGCCCGAGATTCTCCACCGCCTGACGGGCCTGATCGTAGATTCCCAGATTGACGAGATTGTTCCCAAGCTGCGGCCCCATCAGAAACTCGGCGGAAAGATAGCTGACCATCTTTGCACGCTGTTTGACCATGCGCCTCGCGGTTCGTACCCAGTGGTCGAGCATTCGATCACGGACAGTGAGGGAGAGGGCCATGTACCAGTGGTGCATTGTCGCAAACTCAGGCAGGCGCCCCTGAGTGTAGAACAGATTATCGACAATTGCCTGCTGAATGGTTTCAACAGTGAGTCCTGTCCGCAGATCCTCACTCGAGATGGCTCCGGCTGAAAGATCTGGGCTTGTCTGGATATTATCTTCTGAGTTTATGGATGACATATCATAATTACCATTTTAAGACGATTCCCAAGCCTGAGGTTATCAGATCTCACTCATCTCGATCCAGCGGGTTGAGATTTTGATGGGTTGAAATTGACCGAGCCTTGCGAACCACTCGTCGACCGAGTCGGCAATGATGAGCAGACCACGATGATGTGGAGAGACGAATCCTTCACGGATTGCGTGTTCGACCATCTCGATCAGCGGGTCGAAGTAATGGTCGATATTGAGAAGACCAATCGGCTTTTGATGGATCCCAAGCTGGGCCCACGTAATGATCTCGAACAGTTCATCAAAAGTACCCATTCCACCGGGGAGTGCCAGAAAGGCATCGGCCAGATCGGCCATGCGGGCCTTCCGTTCGTGCATGGTCGCAACCACTTCCAGCGCAGTCAGATTCTGGTGGGCAACCTCCCGGCTCGCCAGCCCCGCGGGTATCACACCAGTTACCTGACCACCTGCGGCGAGGGTGGCATCGGCGACAGCCCCCATAAGACCAATCCCTCCACCCCCATAGACAAGTACTATCTCTCTGGCGGCAAGAGCTCGACCCAACTGACCGGCAACCTCGCGATAGAAGGGATTTGATCCGGGGCTTGAGCCGCAGAAGACACAGAGCTGCCGCAACTCGAGATGCTCAGTCATAACGCTTCAACTCCAGTCGAGCAATCGATTCAAGATGGACCTCGTCCGGTCCGTCGGCCAGCCGAAGACTTCTTGCACCGGCCCAGGCAGCGGCAAGAAATGTATCCTGACTCACCCCGGCACCGCCGTGAGACTGGATGGCGCGATCGATGATGCGCTGGGCCATTATCGGCGCGACCACCTTGATCATGGCAATCTCCTGGCGGGCGGCTCGATTACCCT
The DNA here is from genome assembly GCA_903862855.1 of uncultured Acidobacteriota bacterium. Lineage (GTDB taxonomy): Bacteria > Acidobacteriota > Blastocatellia > RBC074 > RBC074 > CAIOZW01. The sequence goes on along the minus strand of CAIOZW010000103.1, from coordinate 46,596 downwards.
GTGTGTCCATCATCAGGGCCGCCTTCATGACCAGAAGTCTCGCCTGTTCGATCTCGATGCGTGACTGTGCGATGTCCTGGCGAATCGATCCCATCTCGGACAGCTTCCGACCGAACGCAACGCGAGATTGCACTCTCTGACACATCAGCTCAAGGGCCCTTTCAGCCAGCCCGATCAGACGCATACAGTGGTGAATCCTGCCTGGCCCAAGTCGCCCCTGAGCAATCTCAAAACCACGCCCTTCACCAAGAATCATATTCGCAATCGGAACCTCGACATTCTCGAAATTGACCTCGGCGTGCCCATGGGGAGCATCGTCATAACCAAAGAGAGTAAGCATCCTGTTGATGCTCACTCCGGGCGCATTGAGAGGCACGATGATCATCGACTGCTGAAGATGCCGCGGGGCATCCGGGCTGCTGCGACCAAGCAGAATGGCAAATCGGCAACGTGGATCCCCGGCACCCGAAGTCCACCATTTGCGACCATTGATAATCCAATTGTCGCCACGGCGGACGATGCTGGTCTTGATCGATGTCGCATCAGAGGAGGCAACATCGGGCTCGGTCATGGCAAAACAGGAACGGATCTCCCCGGCCAGGAGTGGAGCGAGCCACTCCTCCTTCTGCTCAGGGGAGCCATACCGGACGAGAACTTCCATATTGCCCGTATCGGGCGCCGAGCAGTTGAAGACCTCCGCCGACCAGGTGACCCGTCCCATGATCTCACAGAGTGGCGCATACTCGAGATTGGTCAGGCCAGGGCCCAGATCACTCTCGGGCAGAAAGAGATTCCAGAGACCGGCAGTTCGTGCACGTGCCTTCAACTCTTCGATCAGTGGCAGAATCTTCCATCTTTCACCATTGGCCACCTGACTGTAATAGACTGACTCATTCGGATAGATATACTCATCCATGAATGCAGTGAGGCGATTCTTGATCTCACTGGCACGTTCCGAACTCTCACCGATACTAATTTGACTCATCAAATCCTCGCTTACTCCTGAACTGGCCGGATCATTCTTTCTCCAGTACGGCATCGATCAGGAATGGACCAGGTTCCAAAAGCTCCCGGCGCAAGACATCCGCCAACTGCGTGGTGGTCTCAACCCGGACGGCTGGCACGCCAAGTCCTTTCGAAACTCCCACCCAGTCGATCTGTGGACCGACGACATCCATGAGAGACCGCGCACGTCCTCCAGGACTGGTAACGCCGGCACGCAGCATCTCAATTCCAACAATTTGATAACCAGAGTTGTTGCAGATAATGGTCTTGATGTTCAACCCTTCGCGGGCCATTGTCCAGAGAGACTGGACTGTGTACATTCCGCTGCCATCTGCCTGAAGGGTCACTACTGGTCGATCCGGACAGGCAATGGCCGCACCAATTGCACAGGGCATTCCCAGACCAATCGCTCCTCCGGGCTGGGTAAGGTAGGAGTGTGGTGCTGCCTGCTGAAAATATGCAGTGTGTGCGCCCGTGCTGGTGTGTCCTTCATCCATGACGATCGCACCAGGTGGAAGCAGCGCGGCGACAATTGCGGTCATTCTTCTTCCGGTAAGGGGCCGGTCAGGATCAAGAGATGGGAAATCGGTTGAAGAGGGCTTATCTAAAGCAGGTGAGGACGACTTCCCTCCCCTGACTTGAAGCGATTCGGCAAGCTCCTCAAGCGCAGTCTCGACGTCATCTTCAGGCCCCGCCAGATCGATCGTCTGCTGATCGGCAGTGATGTAGTGGCTCGGAGTCCCCGGATAACCGAAGAAGGAGACAGGCGAGGGTGCGCCGGCGAGAATTATAGTCTGGTATCGAGCAAGCACCGGAACGGCCATCTCTGGAAAATATGGAAGGCGCGAGATGGCCGGTCTTCCAAGACCTCTCTCCCAGCGGGCGGGAAAAGCCTCAGCGATCAGACCGACTCCGGTCAACTCGCGAATACGAGCCAACGCTGGCTGAGCCCTTTCGCGAAGAGCATGTGAACCAAGCAGGATGGCCGCTGGCGAGCCATTCAGCAGAGCGTCTCTTGCCGTCGCAATCCGTTCAGAACAAATCCTGGGCGGATCAGGAAGGCGAGGCGGTGCGCCAGGTAACAATCCGGGAGCAATGAGCAGATCGTGAGGAAGAATAAGCGTCGAGATTCGCCCAGGTTTGACCGAGGCCGCAATGATGGCGTCTTGTAGATCACGGGCAAGCTCTGTCGAGACTGCTCCTCGCCTTAGCCAGGCCGAGACAGGCCTGGCAAGGGACTCGATGTCACTCTGCAGTGGAGCATCAGCAGCCTGATGCCATGTCGCATGCTCACCGATCAGATTGACGACCGGCGAGCGTGCCCGTCGCGCATCGTGGAGATAGGCAACTCCATTTGCCAACCCTGGTCCGAGATGGAGCAGCGTCAAGGCTGGCCGATTGGCCATCCGTCCATATCCATCAGCAGCCCCAGTGCAGACTCCTTCGAAGAGGCAGAGAACAGGCCTGACTCCCTCGATCTCATCAAGAGCCCTGACCAGCGGAATCTCAGTCGTTCCGGGATTGGCAAAGCAGGTGTCCAGCCCGCTCAACAGAGCGGCCCTGATGATACTCTCCGCCCCATTGATCCCGCCAAATTCTGTCATGCTCTTTCCTCTCCAGTATTCACTATCGGCTCTGTCCCTTTGTTCTCAGCTGATTGCTGACCTGGCTCACTGGCAGATTCTCAGATTCAGGACGATTCCGAAAAGTCTCCCGCCACCGGGAAGAGTCTGTCGACACGCCTCGATCAGGAATCAGCGTGGAGGCAGTCGCAGCGCACCATCAAGTCGTATCACTTCACCATTGAGCATCTGATTCTGTACGATATGCACGACGAGCCTGGCAAACTCTTCCGGTCGACCGAGGCGCCCTGGAAATGGTGCCTGCGCTCCAAGCTGGGTTCTGATCTCATCTGGCAGACCTTCGAGAATCGGTGTATCGAAGATGCCAGGAGCGATGGTCATCATTCTGATGCCATGCCGCGCAAGATCTCTGGCAACCGGGAGTGTCAAGGCGACGATTCCTCCCTTTGAGGCCGCATAGGCGGCCTGTCCTGTCTGGCCATCGTAGGCGGCAATCGAGGAAGTCGCCACGATTACGCCCCTCTCACCATCCGCTCCACAATCCTGCCTGGCCATCTGGTCCGCTGCCAGCCTGATCAGATTGAACATCCCGAGCAGATTGATATCGATGACCCTTCTGAAGAGATCGAGACGGTGCGGCCCGGATCGTCCGACTGTACGATCAGCAATAGCAATACCGGCACAGCCGATAGCCCCGTGAAGCCCTCCGAATCTCTCGACGGCCACTCCAATGGCCGCCCCCAGACTCTCCTCGGAGGTGACATCGGTAAGTTGAAAGCAGACGTCACTGCCGCAACGTGCAGCCAGAGCCCTCCCCCTGTCCGCATCGATATCGGCAATGACTACTCGCGCACCTTCCGTGACCAGTTGCGAGACGGTTGCGGCGCCAAGACCCGAAGCTCCACCACTGACAATGAACACCTTCTCCCTGATCTGCATCACGCGCTCCCTTCTGCCTCGTGATCGAACAACAGAATGGCTTGAAAAGACAGGTTCAAGCCACGTGAGTATATACCAAAAATGAGAAAAGTCCGCGAATGAGACTCAATCGACTGCCTTTGAATCCTGTTCGACGGACCTGATCGTTGTTGGAAGTCCAAACAACGTCTACTCTCGCTGTCGCTCTCTCAATGCGAACCGTTTTACATCCTGAGATCGCGTGAGGTCAGCAACCATGAGCATGTCCTCCGTGTCGACGATCACCAGCCCCTCGACTCCAAGAATCGCCACCTGGCGGCCACTCTTTGAGTAGACGAGGTTACGGCGTGAGTCTTCGACCCAGACTGCCCCTTGCAGAAGATTGCCCTGTTCGTCGGTCTCCCCCTCCCTCAATTCATAGAGAGCCTGCCAGCTGCCCACATCACTCCAGCCGAAATCGGCTCTGATCACGTAGAGTGGAAGCGACGTCTTCTCGATGATGCCATGGTCGATCGAGATCGCCGGGAGAGTTCCATACACACGCTCCAGCACTTCCTGATAGTCAGGTCGGTCGATCGCCTCGTCGATCTCCGCCAGCCCTTCGGCAAGCACTGGAAGATGTGTCGAAATCTCGCTCAGGATCACCTCGGGCGTAAAGACAAAGATTCCGCTGTTCCAGAGATACTCTCCAGAACCCAGATATTGAATGGCCCGCTCAAGGTCGGGCTTCTCGACGAAACTGTCGACGCGGTGCAAAAAAGTTGAACCGGAGAGACGTCCGAGATCGGCACGCGAATCGACCCTGATATACCCATAGCCTGTCTCTGGTCGTGTCGGCTCGATACCGATGGTGACGATCGCCCCCTCGCGGGCTGGACCGGCAGCTGAGGCGAGTATCTCATTGAAGAGATCACTGCGGGCAATAAAGTGGTCGGCCGGAAGTACGACCACCGGCTCTCCGGCTCCCTGTCTTCGCAAATGAAGGGCGGCCAAACCGATACAGGCAGCAGTGTTTCTTCCCGTTGGCTCAACAAGAACCCTCACCGGCGTTCCATCAAGAATCTGCCGGGTCACCCCTTCGTGGATCTTCCCTACGACAACGGCCACCCGACTTTCAGGGATCGTCGGACCTATTCTTGCAATGGTCTCTTCAAGCATCGAGCGATTGCCCGTTATGCAGAGAAACTGTTTTGGGAGAGATTCCCGACTCGCCGGCCAGAATCGTGTCCCGGAGCCGCCCGCCATCACCAGTGCGTTCATTGCTTATCCCTGCCCCATGACCATGATGGAGATCTTTCGCTCGCGACTATCATCGAGCTCGATGAAGAAGAGGCTCTGCCACTGACCAAGCTGCAGTTGACCATCGGCGATGTTCAGACTGACGGTGGCTGGCAGAAAGAGCGCCTTACAGTGGGAATGTCCATTTGCCGGCTCATCAGGCGGTATATCGATGCGCCGGCTGAAATCGTTATGCTGATACTCCCCATCACGTGGGGCAAGGCGATCAAGAAGACGATGCAGATCCTCGAGCAGCAAAGGCTCATTCTCATTGACGATCAGTGCCGTCGTCGTGTGGCGTGTCTGAACATTGACCCAGCCATTGCGAACCCCGCTCTTGGCTACCACCTCGACCAGTTCACTGGTCAGATCGATAAACTGCAGACACCCCGATGTCCGCAGGCTGATTGTCGTGTGATAAGTCTTCAATGCAGAAACTCCGGCTTCTTCAACTTCCACCACTGCAGTGTGAACCATATTGTGCCTTTCAGATCATCTGCCGGAACGATGAATTCAGACTCTCATCTCTCCATCGACCGACGATGTTCCAGTTCCGTACTGGCTAAGATTTGTCAGGTTATCGCACGCGAGCCGCTCGAATCAAGGCTTCCATGTGATCCAGATAACGCTCAAGCGCTCGTCTCCCCTCGATCGTCAGACGATACCGCGTCTTCGGAATACGCCCCTCGAAAGACTTGGTGCATTCGATATAGGCAGCCTCCTCGAGCCGGCGTGCATGCACACTGATATTGCCATCAGTTGTATGCAGCAACTCTTTCAATTCACTGAAGGTCAGGATCTCATTGGCAGCCAGTGCACTGACTATTCCAAGCCTCATCTTCTCGTGAATCAGGTTGTCCAGATCAGGAGCCTTCCCAGCCTCCCCTGCGACACCTGAGGGTTGACGCTTTGGCTCAACCTTCTCATCTGTGGTGGTCGAACGAATACTCTGTCTAGCCACCGTACCTCCTCGCAATTATCGATCCAAAAATGATATGGACGACTCCAAAACCAAGGGCCATCATCAACCTTCCCATTGCCGGTGGGGCAAAAAGAGTCAGGGTCCCCAATCCCATAAAGACCATCCCCATAACCGGAACAACCCTCACCGAGAAGGCCCCTCCCGCCACGACCCCCACTCCATACAATAGAAGCCAGATACCTGGTAGCACCTCCAGAGTTCCTGCTCTGACCAGCGCCACTGAGATCAGCGCACCAGCCACCAGAGGCGGCGCCAGACTCAGGACGAATTTCCGTCCTGGTCCCGTCAGCAACCTCAGATTAGCAGCCCTGGCCTTCCGCTTCATCGCCACTCCACCTATCATCAGCGCCAGCGGCAGCTCCCATCCCCAGACCATCATCCAGCCTCTTCCAACTTCTCCCTCGCTCCGCCCGAATCCCGGACTCTCCATCCACTCCGCCAGTGCGGCGGCGACCAGGGCTGTTGTCCCAATCAGGACTCCTCCCCATCCCGGAACTGCAGTAAAGGAGGATGAGCGCTCCATCGCCTCCCTGATATACCTCAGATTGTCCATCGCCCGGCCATGCAGCGTGTGAACCTGTCGGTCAATCATTACCCGCACTTCCCCAGCCCTCTCACCGCTCATCTATCCCTCTCTCCTTCCCCACCTGCCATTTCTTCACGTGACAGATTTCTAGCTCCTCTCCAGCCCTTATCCGCTCTCCTTAACGATCTCTTATCATTCAATTGCTGTTGGAGGATACACGCACTGGCTGTTACTGACAAGCACTTTTTCATATAAAGCTCTTTATTCCACCAACCATGTCAATCCGACAATCCCCCTTGAGCAGAGAGTGGATTCAGCGACGGCTGCCGGAGGGAAGAGGGAGCGGCCCGGTTGGCTGACCTGGTTGCTGATTGATGAGGGTGCGGTAGTCGTTCCCTTTGACTCTGACGACCTTGCACATCTCGTAGAGTCGTGAGCGGAGACGAACGCCAACCCGATCGGTAAGTGACTCTTCGGCATTGTTGGCCGGGTCATCAAGGTAGTTGGTCGTAAAGATGGTCACCTTGCGGTCATTGTAGCGGGTATTGATGATCTGGGTCATTGTATCTCGAACCCAGTCGGTCGGTTTCGAGGCACCGAGTTCATCGAGGACAAGGACATCCGACTGATAGACTGGTTCGAGAACACGGAGTTCGGTCGAATTGGAGACAGGGTTATAACTATCCTGAATCTCCTTGAGGAGATCACGAAAGTCATAGAAGAGGCAGCGGACTCCTTTATCGATCAACGCCCTGATAGTAGATACCGCAAGGTGGGTCTTGCCGACACCACAGGGACCCATGAAAAGAAGTCCCAGATCGAAGATCGGAAACTCGCGAACCAGTTTTTGAGCATCGTTGAGAGCATGCGACTGAGAGCGAAAGACATCGTCGACGACGAAGTTGTTTCCCTGCGGATGGTAATTGGCAAAGGAGCAGTCACCATAGCGGCGTGGAATGCGCGAGGCCGTGAGGAGCGCGGCCGTCCGGTCCTCTTCGCGGCAACGACAAGGGCGAGCACCGCTGCCCTTGACGATCTCCCATCCAGTTCCGAAGCAATACTGACAGTCCATTGTAAACCTGATTTAGATAAGCCTGATTATCGATAATTCTGATATTGGAAACTATGCCGGTGAATTTGGATCTGATCCGTTAATAACGGTTCTGCATTGTTAGATTTGGTGCCAAGCCATCTATTTTAGCTATTTTGGCTATTTTGGCTATTTTGGATTTGAATCATTCATTTTGGGTCTAAATCGGCTATTTAGGCTCTGGAACGGTCGATTTGGAGCAAAGTTGGTTGACAGGTTCTCAGCATCTGGTTGACCAATTAGCCCGGAATAATCAGATCACCTGAATCATTTGGCTGATCGAGACGTGCATTCAGAAGTGACTTTATCGCTTTGCAAAAGAGCCTTTCTTGCAAGGGTTTGTGAATCGATCAAGTCACCGAGCATGAGCAGGGCCACCGCTGATTCACTATAAGCACTCCGCCGACTATTCCCACAGCGCAGAGTGTTGTTTTCAAGTGGTCATCCTTGTCAGTCTGGCGCAATCCTCTGGCACAATCCAATGACCAAAGGCAGACAAGTCATCTCAATCATCAGAATAAAGTGCATTATAGGTTTCATCTGCTGGCTTTTCAAGAAGCAGGTGTCCCGCGACCATCAACATGAATGAAGGTCAGGGAGCCGCCGAGGGGATCACATTATGGCCGCATCTTCTTGACTTGTGGATGGGCTATTCGGATGCTTCTTGTCTGGATGATTCTTTGATAAAGCCACGCATAACAGTTATTATCGGCAGTAGTCGTTCTTAAGTTGGCGAGCAAAGATGTCGATTTGACATTCACCAGCGACACATCTGAAACGGCTGGGCCACCCGGTGGGTCCCAACCTGAACCGGATGAGGCCTGGTTGCAGGTATTGGCGAACATTGAGACTGGATTCGATCTGATGAAAAACAACAATAGCAGCAAGGCAAAAATTGAGATCCGTCGTCCTGGCGTGGTTGAGATTGGACTGATCGCCCTTCCGATTCTGGCGCTCATCCCAAACATCTTCGTTCCTCCGGCGCTCTCGATGGTCGGTCTGGCTACCCAGGAGCTGGCCATCGCCATCTATGCAACGATCATCGGGGTAGCGGTCATCTGGGAGAGCTGGCGGCAGAGAGCTGATGGATTCCATGTTCGAAAAGACGATCTCACCCTGATCATCGCGCTGCTTGTCTTCATTGGCTGGCAGCTGTTGTCCCTCATCCAGGCCCCGACAATGAGTGACGGGATCAGACTAATCGGCATCTGGGCTGCCTTTGCATTCTTTCTGCTACTGATTCTGCTCCGCATGAGCCCGGTTGTGGGGCGGGTTCTCTTTCACCTGCTGACACTGATCTGCCTGGTGCTGGCCATCACCATCCTCTATGAGAGATATCTCTACGGCCCGGTGATGCTTGGGTTCTTTTTCAACCACGGCATCACCGCCGAGATACTGGTGACTCTGATTCCGGTCCAGGTGGCGAGCTTCTTCAAGGCCCGGCAAAAGTTGATGGTTGCGCTCTATTTTGTTGTTTCATCACTTGGAGTCATTGCCATTTTCACGGGATTGCGACGTGGAGCACTCGTCTCGCTTGCCGTATCCCTGGTGCTCTTGGGATTGCTCTGGCTCTTCAAGGCTGTCGATCTTGGAGATGCCCGACGTGGTCTGATCGTCGTCATCGTTCTGATGATTGGTGCAGCTGCGTTTGGAGCTCGAAACTGGGAGGAGATCTCTTACCGCCTCGATGGAGCGATCCGTGTTGCCTCCCCAGAGGGTGGGTTGATGATCCGGCTGCGGAGCTGGATGACCGGCATCGAAATGATCAAGAAGCATCCGTTGGCCGGGGTTGGCCAGTCAGGATACCCCATTCTCTATGGAGATTATCGCAAGGAGTGGGTTAACAAGCCTGAGAATGCTGCATTACGGGATCTGATGGGACCGGAGGATGAAGACGAAATAAGAAGCCCACTGGCCCACAATGAGTATCTGCAGACGATGGTCGAACTTGGATCCGTTGGTCTGATCCTCTTTCTCAATATTCTCGTGCTTCTGGGATACCGACTCTGGAAGCAGATCAAAAGAGCGCGGAGCCACCTTGCCGCTGGCGGGCTGATCGGGATGATCGCCTTCTGTATCAGCTCACTGACCAGCGGATTTTCATTCCGTTATACGCCCGAGACAATTGTGCTGGCGTCACTACTCGGTGTGGCGATTGTCCTTGGACAAGCTGAAGGTCAGGATGAGCAGGGTGAGAATACCCGGATCAGGGTACCCGACTGGCTGCCGAAGATGGGGGCTGTGCTACTGCTGATAATATTTGGCATGTTGACCTGGCGGGCAGAGAGAGTTTTTCGCAGTCAGCAACTCCAGGGTCAGGAGACGATGGGAACCGAGGTGCTCGATTTTGCCTACTATCCGGACAGTGAGAACGGAAACGAGAGCCTCGCCCGCCGTTACCGTCAGGTTCTGGCATATGATCCGTCCAACAGTGGAGCACACCTCGGCTATGGTCTGCTCTTATTTCAGTTGAAGCAGAACAAGGAGGCGCTGATCCACGCCGAGTACGCCTGGCGAAATGGATTCAGTCGCCCCTTTGCCTATGTTCTTGTCGCTTTTATTCGGGAGCAGCTTGGTGACCTTCCACGTGCAACAGAGATACTGGAAGAAGCGGCAGCAGCCTATCCACAGTCGTTCTTTGTGCGCGCCTCGCTGGCTGAACTTCTACGGCGCGGCGGAAGGATCGAGGAGATGAGGAGACATCAGGAGGAGATGTATGCCCGCGACCGTCGCAGTATGGAGGACTGGGAGGTCTACCTTCGCAGCAACCTTGAGAAGGCACGGGCCGAAGCCTCTCAGCGCGGACTCATGCAAATCAGGGATTTCAACAACCGCCTCGCCATTACACTGGTGGCCATCCGCGGTTATCACTATACCGCCAAGTGACGGACAGATCGTCAAGAATGGTCAGATCCCTGGCGATAAGCCCACTCTTTGTGAAAGGGCTTGGTAAAGGAGGATTAAGTGTTGTTTTGTAGCAGAATCAGGCTACTCGGGCTGATTTTCATTCTGACCGGTCTTCTTTTCACGGTGGTGATTGCCAGTGGTTGCAGATCTGCAGCCCCTGCTAAACCTGAGGTACGGGAGTTTGATCTGAAGGGGCGAGTCGAATCGATCGATCTCGCCAAAAAGAGAGCCACGATCACCCATGAAGAGATCAAAGGTTACATGAAGGGTATGACAATGGGCTTTCAGGTGCCTGATGATCAGGCGCTGAAGAGCCTCAAGTCCGGGGATCGAATCGAAGCCCGGCTGATCTTCGATTCGCGTACCAATCTATCCTGGCTCGAGAATATCCGCCAGATCTCGGATCAGCTACCGGTGCAACCTAATGCAGGTTCCGGCAATTGATGGACTGTTTGATCAGTGTTTCAAATTCCGTCGTTAATGCGGGCCAGTTATAACGGTTCTCGACCAGGGAACGGCCAAGGCGAACACGCTCTCGACTCTGATCCGGCTGGTTAAGAATCTGCTCGATTGATCGGGCAAACTCATCGGCCCGATCGGCAAAGCAGATCCAGCCTTCTCCGATCCGGCCAACCTCGGTTGTTCGCGTGCTGATGACCGGCTTCTCAAGTGCGGCATACTCGAACAGTTTGAGCGGACACGAACCGTCTGAGACTGCTGAGTGGGTAAATGGCAGCAGGCAGATATCCATTTGGTGAACCTCGAGCATAGCTTCACGATAGGCCTTTGGACCGGTGAGTGTGATATTGGTCAACCCGCGACGAACAGACAAAGCCCTCAGCTCTTCGAGACGCCGCCCTCCACCGACCACCAGAAAATCGCACGAGCGACATCGGTCGGCAACTTCAACGAGAAGATCGAGGTCAACCCAGTATTCAAGCGCTCCAACGAAACCAACCACCGGCCTCTCCGTCGTTCTCGTCGCTGGCAGGGAACCTGATTTGAGAGCGTCGAGTTCATCGAGATCCGCTCCATTTGGCAGCATAAGAACCGGGCGATCAATCTGCTCTGCCAGGACGCTTGAAGCGACCGTGACTGTCCGGGCTCTCTTGATCATGCGGTTCTGAACCAGTTGAGCCGCCGTTCGCCCACCATACCGAAAGAGGGAGCGATCCTCACCCTCCATCATGGCGACCAGATCATCAGCCAGATCGAAGTGAACCGGGCATCCGGCTACTTCCATCAGCAGCACTTGGGGAAGGTTATAGAGAAAGAGGAGGTCGACTCCTTCACGCCTGATCACCTCTCGCAGTTGAGGAATCGATGAGATCGAGATAAGCCCTTTCTTGATCAATTTCGTTCTCGGAATATCCATCTGCCAGAATTGACGGAGCAGCGCTGGGGCGAAAAGCTCACTGATGACCAATCCTGAAGGCAGTTCACGTTCCTCGGCAATATCGCGTGAACTGATATCGGAGAGAGCCATTGGCGGTGCAGTCAATATCAGAACCTGATGGCCAATCCGACAGAGGTGAGTCATCAGTTGGTGGTAACGGCTGCGATTGGCCGACCGCCAGCGGGACATGTATGGAAAGAGTATCTTCATTGATTAAGGCTCACCATTTCGGACTGAGTTTCAGGCCTTCCATCGGCCAGCCCGCAACCACAATTGACGACCACGGCTGAAGAGCGCAATGACGAGACTGCGTCCCCACATGGCAAAGTAGAGAGGAACCGTGAGCAGATCCCGCAGATATTGACGGGGTTGACCAACAAAGAGTGCACCCGCCAGGTAGTAGATGAGATCGAGCACCAGCCCGGTCAGGGCCGTCAAGGGGAATAGCGGAAGCAGGATCAGACGGAGCGCCATGAAGACCGTCTTGGGCCGGAGAAAGAGCAGAAGAAGCAGAACCAGATCTCCAGGAAGAGAGCGTTGGCGCCCCGGCTTGAGCAGGTGAAGAAGGTCGTGACGATAGTCACGAAGAACATCGATCTGGCCCTTCAACCAGCGGGCACGCTGGCGAGAAGCTCCGGCCGACTGCTGTGGTTTTGGATCGTAGAGGATAGCATCCGGTACAAACCGCACCTCGACATCGCGGATGGCAAGCAGTATATCGAGTTCGAGATCTTCAGCCTGGGTGTGGAGGTGCGGTGCAAGTTCAGCAAGCAGACTGCACCTGATGGCCATGCCGGTTCCACGAAGCGGCACTGGCCAGCCAAGCGAGAGACGAGCAGAATCGTCAATCTCCTGCATAAGGACCTCTGACCAGCCGGCAAGACGTCCGGTTCGGGTTGATGCGAGAGGGGCGACAAAGGACTGGGCCGCGGCGGCCCCGCCACCGATAGCGCTTCCGAGACGACTGAGGCTGCCTGGGGCAAGTCGACTGTCGGCATCGAGAATGACGATTGCCGACGAGTCTCTCCAGATCTGGCGATGCTGGTCAAGCCACCACTCGATCACCGCCCCCTTACCTTGCGGACCTGAAGATCTACAGACCACGACCGCACCGGCAGCCGCTGCCTCACCTGCCGTCCCATCCTCACAATGATCGGCAACTATCCAGAGCTGACTGCCTGGCCATTCCTCGAGCATCGGTTGAAGAGACGAGACGGTCTCTCCTATTGTCCCCTCTTCATCCCTGGCCGCGATCAGCAGAATCGCTCCTTGGGCCGGCAGCGTTGCAGTATCGCAGCTCCGTCTTCCGCGGACGATTCTGACTATGATCAGAATTGCCCTGAGGAGGCTGTCGATGATCAATGGCAGGGCCAGGAGATTGATTGTCAGGACTGGATTGAAGAAATATTTCATCAGACTTAGCAATGGCAGGATGGATGATCAGTCCCTGGGGAGGTGACAACAGAGAGTCGGATCACCCCTTTTCTGCCAAAATTACAAGATGGAATCATTTATCTACTCGGAGCCTGATTGTCGATCCAGACTCGCCGGGATTTGACCGAATGGGTCGAACACGGGGGTTATTATGGAGCCACAGGAACAGTTTGACAAATCTTAAGTGTTGTGACAAATTTTAATCTCTTTTGGTCAACAATGCTTCAGTACCTTAACCTGAAGACTTCACTCTCACCGAGTGAATCACATAGAGTGATTTGATGATCCACGGATCGACCAGAAAAAATTACGCCGATCACTTTGACTGGTCATCTGACAGGACAATTCACCAATAAGCCCCAGTACTCAACTTAGTGTTGCATTATACTTTGGCGAGCAAGTAAGACTACGCACTGGTGAGGGGGGAGCTTTCCCAGTTTTACTCCACCCCTTAACCTCTGCTGTAGATAGATATTGTTTCCGGTTCGGTCATTATGCCAGTTTCACCTACAGGGGAAAGACCGTCAGGTCTAACCTGTAAGTATCCGGAACCAGAAACAGGACACACAACACACGTCGGCAAAAGCAACGGAGAACCATCGATGAGATCCACACTGACGGCTCGATCAATTACACTGATCCTGATCGCCCTTATTTCGCACTCCCTGATCCAGGCAAGCACGGTTATCATTCCAAGTGATGAAGAGCTGGTCATCGGTTCCCGGGCCATTGTGAGGGGGAAGGTTCTGCACACCTTCAGCGGTTACGATCTACAGCGTCAAGCGATCTTTACCTATACGACGCTCCGACTCTCCCGGGTTCTGAAAGGTGAAGATCTACTCAACCCGACCGGAGAAATCGTCATCAAGGAGCCCGGGGGAATCACTGGTAACCTGGGATCAGATATTTTCGGAGTACCGAAGTTCACGGCTGGTGAAGACGTGCTGCTATACCTGGATACCTGGCCTGATGGCAGCCTGCGAGTCTATCAATGGTTTCTTGGGAAGTTCAGGATCTCGACAAATCCGCTCACCGGTCGGGAGTCGATCAGCCGGGAGTCGGCTGAATCGGGAGTGAGTATCCGCGGAAGGTCGACTATGGGAGCTTCGACCGATCAATCCGACCTGAATACTTATCTGGCACGACTCACAACACTTGTCCAGAACCTCACGGCTCAGTCTGCCTCACACGTTCAGACATACTTTGCCGATACGGCGCTCAGTCGAGTTCCATCCGAGTTCGCACGCATGGAGGCGGATTTCCGTTCTCCAAATTTCACCATTATCAACTCGTATCAGCCTCAAAGATGGTTTGAGCCTGACAATGGTCTCCCGGTCACATTCAGAATCAACCCATTGCAGATGCCCAACACGCGCCTGCCTGAGGATGTTCAGGCAGCCATGGACGTCTGGTCAAACATCAGCAACAGTTCACTCAGGCTGAGACTTGGTGATACGACAACGACGTGCGGTCTATCGAGCATTGACGGAGTCAATACCATCTCCTTCAACAATTGTGATGGCTACTCATCTTTCTCCCCGCCCGTTCGAGGCGGCTGTGCGGGGGTCATCGCCGCTGCAAGTATCTCGAACTTCGATGTAACCCAGCGCAAGACTGTTGGTGGAATTGCTTTCTACCGCGCCATCGAGGGGAACATCTCTTTCAATCCGTTTGCGACCTGCTTTTTCAATGAGTCCTGCAACATTAGGGAGATTACGACGCACGAACTCGGTCACGCGATCGGCCTTGGCCATTCGCGGGATAGTGACGCTTCGCTCTTTGCCTATGCCCATTTTGACGGACGCTGTGGTTCAGTAAGAGCTGACGATGAGGCAGGAGCCAGATTTCTTTATCCTCAGGTGACGCAGGTCAGGCTGCCGGCCATTACGACAAGCTCGATCCCAACTGTTCAGGCCGAATCCCTCTACGATTTCGATCTGAGTGCCTCAGGAGGCGCCCCACCCTATCGGTGGCAGGTGGTCGCAGGTACACTTCCCAATGGGGTACTGCTCTTAAGTACAGGTTCAATCCGCGGGACACCGCTTATTGCCGGGGAATCGGTCTTTACGGTTCAGGTGACCGATTCAGTCAACCAGTCAGTGCAGCGGCAGTTTGTCTTCAAGGTTACACCCAAATCTACAGTGCCGAATCCGACGCCGGTGACGACTCCCAGTCCGACCCTCTTCTTTCCTCTTGATACACAGGTTCGCTGGTTCGATTCAAGATCGACGGCTGGTGCCTGCAGTTCGTCAAGGGCTCCCCTCAACGTCGTCTCACCGTTGCGAGTCAAATTGACAGGTAGCTGCTTGAGGGCCAACATACCGGCCAGTGCCAATGCGGTAGTCGGTCAGATTACGGTAATCAACCTGACGCAGAGTCCGGGTAACTACCAGATAGTTTCCGCCGGTTCGCCGCCATCAAGTGCGGGGCTCCTCTCCTACGGACCACTACAGACTCTGACGACCACCTTCATCAGTCCACTTGGAATTGACGGCTCGGTCGATATCTATTCAGGCAATCAGATCCACGTCATCATTGATATCACTGGTTACTTTGGACCTCCTGGAGTGGGTGGGCTCTATTTTCATGCCCTCAGGTCTCCGCTCAGAATCACTGATACATCGGGTGAATCTGCAACCTGTCGATTGCTTAGGCAGCCTCTTGGCATAGGATCGACTCACATCGAAAAAGCCACTGTCAATTGCGAAGGAGTGGTCATACCATCATCGGCCCGCTTCATCATCGGTAATGCGACCATGACCAACCTGACCTCGTTCAATGGATTTGCCACCTTCTACCCGGCAAGAGGAGCTCGACCGGGCACTTTTGGTCTCCAACTCCAGCCATTCTCAACCGCGAGCAACCAGATCGTTGTCGGTCTCGACCAGAACGGGCTCTTCAACACCTATACCAGCACCGGAGCACATCTGACCTTCGATGTGATGGGTTATTTCAGTCCGGATTCATCAGGCCTGCGCTACTATCCGCTCAACCGCGCCCTGCGACTGCTCGAGACGCGTCTCAATGAATCGGGCTGCTTTACTTTGAGTCGGCCGGTCAATGCCAATCAGGAGGTTCTGATACCGGCGAGGGCCAACTGCAGTGGCATCGAACTTTCAAGGTCTGCTGCGGCTGTAACTGGAAACACGACTGTCTACAATCAGTCGCAAATGAATGGAAATCTGGTCTTCTTCCCGGATGACCAGATACGACCGGCGACATCCAACCTCCACTACCTGGTCAATCGACTGACGTCCAATTCATTCACCGTCCGACTCGGTGAACTTGGCTCATTCAAGGCAGAGTCAGGTCACAGTATCAACCTGAGTATCGATGTGAATGGATTTTTCGCTCCCTGCGATCCAACCAAGGAGACAAATTGTAAATAAGGAAACATCTCAGAGGGGTACTCTTCAAACTAACGTCGCCCGGTGACGATTGTTGCCTTTATTGAGATATCGAAATCACGACCATTCCGTTCACGATCGATGATCGATGAAATACGATCAGTGACCCTTGTGCGGATTTCATCATCTGGAAGTATTCCCAGCCAGTGGTCAAGAAAAGGGAGCCTGATCAGAGGTGACGTGAGGAGATCCCCGGCTGAAGCAAAGCTGAAGACCTCCTTCCTGACGACGCTATGGATCTGCCGCAGTCCGGCCTTGTGTGTCATCGACTCGGCATCACTTATTGTTGGACGTTCAGCGATCAGAGATTCAAGCCGCGGAGAGAGTTCAGTAAGTCCAAGCTCATAGAGTGCTTCCCAGTAGATCGAGAAGAACTCATCGAAACTGCCGGCGGTCGTCAACTTTGAGACCAGAAGCCCCCCCTGGCGAAGGAGTGCAGAGACCTCTTCGATATTTAACGATGGTTGCCGCCAGGGAGAGAAAGAGTGGTCAACGATCACCATATCGAAGGTCGAGGGATTGAGCGAGACACTCCCTGGAGTCGCGAATCTGACATTGGCCGACTTGCGGATGCTGGCCTTGTCCATGGCTATAGCAACAAGTTCTTCATTTGAATCGACCCCAAGCAGATTGACCTTCTCCCCACCCTGTCCGGCCAGATCGAGCGCCAGGCCTCCTGTTCCACACTCCAGATCGAGAAAATATCCCTCCCGGGGAAGCTTAACCTCATCGTCGATGAGGCGATTGAAGATCTCCAGCCAACCTGGCACCAGAAAGAGATCGAACAGATAGGCCTCTTCCCTCTTCATCATCGACCTACCTCGCTTTCGTGGTGAGAATTTCACGGACCAGGGGTTGGGCATTGTAGAGTTTATCGAGCGCCCCGGTAATTGCCAGACTGTGAACACCAACAGCACGTGCGCCTTCCGCCTCGTCCACATAGAGGTAACGATTGGGAAGTTTCTGGATATTGCTGTCGAAATTTATTCCGACCAGCTCTCCACGGCGGTTGATGACCGGGCTGCCGGAGTTACCACCGATCGTATCTGCGCTGTAGACAAAGTTTAACGGTGTTGCCAGATCAAAGCTGCCGGGTGCTGAGAGCAGTCGAAGATAGCGATCCGGGAGCTGATAGGGAGATTTTCCGCCAAAGCCACTGGCACGGTCGAGAAGACCGTGAAAAGTTGTCCGGTACGGCACCATCGTCGTATCCTCCTCATAACCGGAGACGGTTCCATAAGTTATGCGCAGATTGAAGTTGGCGTCCGGATAGAGGGTCTTTCCATAGACAGCAAACCGAGCCTCGGCAATCTTTTCTCCGGCCGCGGCCTCGATACTGAGGAGGTTGGTCTCTTGCCAATCGCGGAGCTGGCGCAGCGTCGGCTCAAGACGACGGGCAAGTTGGATGAGCGGATCGTCCGATCTGCTGATGGCCTCAGGGCCGCCATTGATGAGCCCCTGCCTGAACTCGATATCGTGAAGTTTGGAGGCCGAGATGAGAGACCGTGCAAAGACCTGCGGGTCGTCACTTCCAATCGTTGCTTTGATGAACGGATCGGTTGAACCGAGCGCCGTTCGCGCATCCCTCAGCCAGGCAGCAAGCAGCGCCACTTCCATCTCCTTGTAGATCGGAGCCCTTGAGAGGAGTGAAAGGCGGAGCGACTCCAGCCTGCTATCACGAAACTGCTCACTGCGCTTCTCATTTGGGCGGGCAATCTCCTCAGCGTAGCGGGCAAAACTGGAGGCCAGTGTCCCAAGGCGGGTCGAGGCCAGGGACGACCAGGCAAGGCGGCGGGCCATGGAGGGATAGTCCTGATAGGCTTTTTCGATTCGCGTCCAGGCTTCACCATACTCACGCTGCCATTCCGGACGGGCTGCAACTGCAGCGCGAAGCCTCTTCTCGGAATCGATCTTCTGCTGAAATATCCGTTGGTTCTGTAAACCTGTCTGTTGACCGACAAGTCGTTTGATGGAATTCTCGAGACCAAGTCGAGTGGCAGACGACTGTCGCAATTGCTCATCGCCACGCCTTCCATACTCTTTGAGAGCATCACGACGTGATGTCCAGACATCCATCTGCAGTCCATTCCCGATCTGCCGCTGGAATTCGAGCTGCGCCACCGTCAACAGCCGCGCGGTTGAGCCGGGAAATCCGGGAACGATCACCAGTTCCCCGTCGCCGGCCCCCTTCTCGGACCAGGTCAGATGATGATCCATCCGGGCCGGTCGACCATTCTCGTAAACGCGAAAGAAGGTAATGTCGAGACAATACCTTGGATAGGTAAAGTTGTCATAGTCGCCACCATAATAAGCAATCTGTTCCTCCGGAGAGAAGACAAGTCGCACATCGGTATAGCGTCGAAAACGATAGAGCCAATACTCCACGCCATTATAGAGAGTGACGACCTCAGATTTGAGACCAGTCGCGGCAACAGATTCTCGCTCGATCACTGCCATGGCCTCCCTTCGCAGACGCGAAGCTGTGGAGCTGTCAACAGCCTTACTCACCGCGTCGCGAACTCTGGTTGTCACATCTTCATACGAGAAGAGAATGTTTACCTCCAGATCCGGACACTTCAGTTCGGCTTCACGAGTTGGCGCATAGAAACCATCTCTGACCAGATCGCGGCCAGCATCGCTCCCGGTTGATCCGGTCGAGAGCTTTGCAACCTGTCCTCGACCAACATGTTGATTGGTCATGATAAGCCCGTCCGGTGAGACAATGCAGCCGGTTCCACCACCGGCCCCCTCGCTCAAGCGGACTGTCGAGAGCCTGATATGATCCAGCCATTCCTGGCTTGGCTCAAAACCGTAACGTTCCTTCCACTGTCTGAGCGGTGGTGAGTCGAACGTCCACATTCCCTCATCGGCAATGGCGACGGGAATCAGAATGGCTGAAATCCCAATCAGGCCAATGATGACTGCAGCCCTGAAGGTGCGTACTCTACTCAAGATATTTCTATTCATCACCATTCTCCACAATTTCTCCTGCAACGGATTGGTCAGGCTCGATCGGTCGGACCTCGGCAAGAATGAGAGCGCTATGACCATCAACTGTGATGACTCTCTCTCCTGCCAACTCTTCCCGTTGATCAGCAGTCTCGCCATTGAAAACAAGATGCCGTAGAGGTACCACTCCAGCCCGGCAGCCATCGACAAAGAGCTTCCAATTGCCAGGCGGAAGAGGCAAATTGACGGGCAGCTGGTTGGAATTGATCAGCACAACTGCCCTTTCCCAGGTATCAAGGCCGGTTGGATCCTCAACGACCCATGCCAGGCACCCATTGGGAATATGATATCCGGGGCGCTCATCGAGAAAGTGAACCGCCTTTCTCACCTCTGCGGCTGTTTCCAGCCGCAAGAGCGGATGACTTCGACGCAGGGCGATCAATTCACGGTAATACTGGTAGAGATCGATATTCTCGGCCTTCTCTCTCCAGCGGATCATATTGACGGCATCCGGGCGGTTGTATGAATTGTGATCTCCACCCTTCGATCTGCGAAAAGTCTGTCCCGTCTGAATGAAGGGGATCCCCTGGGCTGTCAGGAGAAGCACTGCGGCCAGTCTGGACATGGCCCGCCGATCATCCGGTGTGACCCGGGAGTCATCCGCCGTACTGATCCCGATTCGATCCCAGAGCGTATGGTTGTCGTGACACTCGACATAATTGATCGATTCGAGTGGGGAATCGGCAAAATCGTCAATTGCTCCGCAAATGCCTGCCCTCACCAGACCGCTCCCGCGACCCGACTGAATAAAACCGGTCGTCCGGGCATCAAAAACATTCCCTTTCAGGGCGTCACGAAAATGGTCATTGAAGACGGACCAACCGCCACCGCGCTGCCGTCCCTTCTGAACAATCTCGATCGGAGATGATCCTCCTGCCCAGGGTTCACCGTAGATCAGCAGACCGGAATCGACCGCACGCAGTTCCCGGACAAGGTGAGAGATCGTTTCGTAGTCGATCAAGCCCAGGAGATCAAATCGAAACCCATCGATCCGGTACTCCCTGACCCAATGAAGGAGGGTATCGATCAGGTATCGACGAACCATCGGGGCCTCTGTCCGGAACTCATTACCGACACCTGAACCATTCCAGTATGTTCCATCAGGTCTGATGCGATAGTAGTAACCGGGAACAAGTCCATCGAAACTGAAGACCCGGTTCTCGCGGATCGACTCGAAGGTGTGATTGAAGACCACATCAAGCGTGACCCTGATTCCTGACCGGTGGAGAGTATCGACCATCTGCTTGACCTCTGAGACACGCCGCGAATCGTACCGCTCAGTGGCATACCAGCCATCCGGGGAGCCGTGGTGAACAACATCGTAGCCCCAGCCATACTCATCCTCGGAATCGTTGCTGTAAAACTCCATGATCGGCATCAACTGAACCACATTGACACCAAGATCTAGAAGATGGTCAAGCCCCGTCGCAATATCACGTCTTCCCGTCAGGTGGGTTCCCTTCTCGGTCAGGCCGAGATACTTTCCACGTCGCACAATTCCTGAATCAGGATCGATGGTAAAATCGCGGAGATGCAGTTCGTAAATGATGGCTTCATTCAAAGGAAAATCTGGTCGATCCGCCACCGGGGTCTGATCAGCAACAATGATACCGCGCCCAAAATGACCATTGACACATCTCGCGTATGGATCCAGCAACTCCCGATCCGGATTGAAACGTGGATCCTCCCCATCAGCACTATATGTATACCAAGCTCCCAGCCAATCGCCTGTTGTGGTCACCTCCCAGCAACCATCATCCAGCTTTTCCATTGCAACCCTTCGCGCCCGTCCTCCCGAGGGGGTACGGTAGAGGTTGACCTTCACCCGTCGGGCCGTGGGGGCCCAGACACGGAACGTCGTCTGCTGCGCACTGTAGCTCGCTCCCAACTCTCGGGTCGAGAGGATGCCGTCAGCAGGATGTGGAATCTGGTTATGGCTCTGATTATGCTGACCCATTGTCAAGTTTGGTCGCCGATCGACTCCTCTTCCTGTCTCCTGCGTCTTCGATTGCGGCCGTATACCTCGGTCATCTCACCCAGACGCTGCCAGGCACTGCTGGTCAGATCGTCGGGACGACACCGCCAGCTCCAGTTACCCGATTGACGGGATGGCGTATTCATGCGGGCCTCAGATCCGAGACCCATAAGATCCTGCATTGGTATGATCGCCAGATCCGCCACCGAGGCGAGTGCCATCCTGATCATATCCCAGTTGATCTCCTGACCATCGGTTCCCAGATAGCGAAGAAGAAATTCCCGCTCATCATCAAGAGCAGCTGCGCTGCGGGTCGTCACTTCTCCAGATCCACCCTCAAACCATCCCCTCGCCGTGTCGTTGTCATGCGTCCCGGTGTAGACGACCGAATTTGGATTGAACCGGTAGGGCTTCAGATGATCAGCACCTGGATCACGGCTGAACGCAAACTGAAGGATATGCATTCCCGGCAGGTTGAACCGATCACGCAATTCCCGCACCTCATCAGTAATCAGGCCCAGATCCTCTGCAATGATTGGTAAAGTACCCAATGCCGACTCAACAGCCCCGAAAAAATCCGCGCCCGGTCCCAGTACCCATTCTCCACTTCGAGCGGTCGTCTCACCAGCCGGCACTGTCCAGAACTTCTCAAAACCCCGAAAATGGTCGAGCCGCACAATATCAAACAACGTCAAGGCTGACCTGATCCTCGTAATCCACCAGCTGTATCCATTCTCGGCCATCAGATCCCAACGATAGAGTGGATTTCCCCATAACTGACCATCCGCGCTGAAATAGTCTGGTGGTACCCCGGCCACACAGGTTGGCATTCCAGAAGAGTCAAGATGATAGAGCTCCCGGTTCGACCAGACATCCGCACTGTCATGAGCGACAAAGATTGGTATGTCACCAATGATCTTCACCCCACGCTCATTTGCGTAACGTGCCAGCCCGATCCATTGCCGGATGAAGAGGAACTGCAAGAATCGATGCCGGTCGACCTCGAGCCGTCTCCGCTCGAGAAACGCCCTGATCGACGCCGGCTCCCGATCGCGCAGGCCGGACTCCCACTTCGTCCACTCTTGTCCTCCATGCTCATCCTTGATCGATCGGAAGAGTGCATAGTCATCCAACCACCATGATGACTGCTCGCAGAAAGTCTCGTAACCTCGAAGGAGTTCCCCACCCTCCCCCCTTCCAACCTTGTCGAGAAACGTGGCGTACACCCTTCCCAATAGCTCACTCTTGTTATCGATTACCACTCCATAATCGACCCGCTCCTCAGGCAATGATGGAATATTTCCAAGTTCTCCAGCCGAGAGCAGCCCTTCCGCTACCAGAAGCTCTGGACTGACCAGCAGTGGGTTGCCAGCAAAGGCAGAGAAGCACTGGTAGGGGGAATCGCCATAACCTGTCGGTCCAAGCGGCAGCACTTGCCAAAGACTCTGACCAGCTTCCACAAGTCGATCGACAAATTGAAAGGCGGCTGGTCCAAGATTGCCAATACCACCCGAACCAGGCAGCGACGTCGGATGGAGCAGAATTCCACTGGCACGTTCAAATTTCATTAGCCCTCCTCACTCTCACTCCAAACTCATCATCCCAAGTCATCCTTGCCCTTCCCATTCCTCATTGCTCCCTATTGTTTGTGGATTGTAGCATAC
This sequence comes from uncultured Acidobacteriota bacterium, assembly GCA_903862855.1. Lineage (GTDB taxonomy): Bacteria > Acidobacteriota > Blastocatellia > RBC074 > RBC074 > CAIOZW01. The sequence goes on along the minus strand of CAIOZW010000103.1, from coordinate 23,422 downwards.
ACAACCTCAACCCAGCCCCTCGGCAAGACCCTCAGCATTTACATTCTCCAACACACACCTGTCTCTTTATAACCTTTCTCTCAGGCCTCTCGGCCTATTGGCCTCCTCTCCAGCCTCTGCCTTTTAAAGCGCTTAACGTTATCAGACGCATACACAGACGCCATCAAACTGATGGCGCTGCAGTTAACTTTGGTAAAAGCCCAGCAATGCATTGATCAGGCAACAGATGATGATGAGATGGAACAAGACGCGAAAACAATGATCTTCAGATCACCAATGAGACTGGTCAGTCAGTGGTTGTTCGAATGATTTCAAAGTGTGGCAGTAATAGCGGGTAACAAGAGGTGGCGTTTGGTTGAAGAAAGGGGGCGACCCGGCTGGCGAGCGCCCCCAATATCAACATTCTTTCCAGAGCAGACTACCTGGTTGCGGCAGGTGCAGCTGCAGTCTCAGGTTGTTTATTGAGAACGTGACGGGCATACCAGGCAAGGTAGCGTTCATAGCGGTCACGTACAAACGAAGGACGTCGAAGTCCATGAAACTCATTGGGATAGATAACCAGTTGAGTCTCGATACCAAGACTGCGAAGTGACTGATACATCTGTTCGCTCCCGGAGAGCGGAACATTGAAGTCCTTCTCACCACAGAGAAAGAGGGTGGGTGTCTTGATTCGATCTGCCTTCAGGAAGGGGTAGGAGAGTTTGACATAGGTCTCCCAGGCTTTTGGATTCCAGGGAGGGCCAATCTCATTGTCATACTGGTGGATATAGTGGTCTACGCCATAATAGGAGACTGTAAAGGCTGTGCCGGCACCCGAGGTCGCCCCTTTGAAACGGTTATCGGATGCGATCAGATAGTCAGTGAGTATGCCACCATAGCTCCACCCACCCACGCCAAGTCGATTCGGATCAGCGACACCGATCTTGACGACGTGATCGACTCCAGCCAGCAGATCGTCAACCTCGTAATGGCCCCAATCGGCAAAGATCGCCCGGGAAAACTTCTGCCCGCGCCCGGAGCTGCCACGATAGTTTACGGCAAGGACTGCATAACCTTGCGCGGCAAACAGCTGTCTCTCGAACTGGAAGGAGTGCTGATCCTGGGCATTCGGTCCACCGTGAATGCGAAGAAGTAATGGTACTTTCGAACCTGCGACGTAACCGACCGGGTAGGTAAGAAGACCATTGACCGTCGTGCCATCCTTGCTCTGGAAGGAGACCTCGTCAGTCGCACCAAAAGTCAATTCGGAGAAGAGCTGGTCATTCTGTCTGGTCAGTTGGCGAAGTGTGTTCCCTTCGATCGTGTATATCTCATTGTAACGATCATCCCCACCCGAAATTACCACCGAACAGCTTCCCGCCCTACTCCAGTTTGAGATAACGACAGGTGGCTTCAAGAGTCGCTCGACCAGACCATCTGCGAGAGTCAGGCGCACTGGATAGACCGAACGATCATCGGTGACCAGAAAGTTGATCGCCTTTCCGTCAGTGGTGAAGCGTGGACCTGAAACACCACGATCAAGCGCCTCTACTGTTGGAAATCGTCGTGGCGCCCCCCCTGACAGACCGATCATCGCCAGATGATCCATGTTGTAGGCGCCAAACTTCTTCTCATCCTCCTCAAGAAAAGCAATCCACTTTCCATCCGGACTCCAGTCGAGCCTGCTCCGCCCAACCCGAATTCCCGGTAAGGTCAACGGTCGCTCCGCCACACCGGCCTTCGCCTCTGCCACATAGATCTGACTCGCTGAATCACGATCCGGATCCTTATCGTGATTGCTCAAAAAGGCAATCATCTTCCCGTCTGGTGACCAGCTCGGCCCGCTCTCATCCCACTTACCGGTTGTCAACCGATCGAGCTTTCGGGTCTCAACATCAAAGAGATAGACGTAAGAGTGTCGTCCGGACTGCAGATACCCTGCAACATCCTGCTTGAACTTGTATCGATCGATGACGATCGGTTTCGGCGGCTTGGCTGCCCGCGGTACCTGCGCTCCGGACTCATCGTTATCAGACTCAGGGTCGGGATCAGCAATAACCAGAGCAAGGAGACGGGAGTCAGGAGACCACTCATATGACTGTAGCTGACCTTTGACATTTGTGAGCTGGGTCGCTTCACCGCCGGACCGGTCGAGGATCCAGACCTGACTTCCCTTTGCCGGCCCTTTGCGGGACGAGGTGAAGGAGAGGAAGCGACCATTGGGACTCCAGCGTGGGGCTGACTCACTCTCCTGTCCAAAGGTCATCTGACGATCACCAGTGCGGTCGAGATTGGCGACGTGGACGTGTGAGGCAGATTTATCCTCCCTGGAGTCGATCGAGGAGACAACATAAGCGACCTGCTTTCCATCAGGTGAACATTGTGGATCGCGAACCTCACGTAATCGTGGAAGGTCATCGAGAGAGATCGAACGCCGCGTTGTCTGAGCAAAGGTAGAGTGTTGGGAAGGTAAGGTCAGAACGATGAGAGAGAGAATAACCAGGTGAAAGCGTCTGAGGCAGATCATGATCAAATCTCCATTAGAGCCATAATGATTGGGTAATGCGGATAGATTAGCGCAGCTCAAGTATACAAGTCATCGAGCGGCAAAGTCCACGAACCACGAGCGAAAGGCTCGCGGTTCGTGGACTTTGATTGCAGACCCCTGATATGGACCGTCGTGGTTTAATAAGGGGGATAGATCAATTTCGGAAGCGTTCCGGGATACCGATCAACTGGGTTGAGATCGTCCCAAGTTCGAGTCCGGCTTTGAAGTTTGTACCTCCAAAGTGGAAGTTGAGCAGGCTGGCCAACTCGTCCGACATGGTGAAGGTGGCCTGGTGAAAATAGAGGGTGTTGAAGGCGTTTGGCCTGATCGGAAAGACAACTGATGACGGCATGCGTAGATCCGCAAGCTTGACGCGACCGAGGACAGATCCGGTATTTGACCGATCCCTCTCACTGTTGTAGAGGACGACGCCGGTAACAGCAATCGGATCCTTCGAGGTATCGATGGTGATGCTCAGGATATGGATCTCCTTGCCTCCAATCCAGAGTGAAAGACCACCGGAGTGGTGGATCTCACCGCTCCCGTTGAATAGATCGAGCGCGCCGGACTCGACCTGCAAGTTAAGAGTCTGGTTTGAGAGACTCGCACTTCCGGTCCCGAGTCGATTGAGTGCAGCCGCATCCAGTGCAATACGGAATGGCTGACTGATGACAATCCTTGAGAGTCCCTGACCGATAAAGAAGGTCGGTCCTTCACTGCGAATTACCGTGATCTGCGATGAGGCGTCATTGTTGGTAAGGGATGGATCACTCGTCCCTGATTGAGTAGCTACAATAACCTGGTTGACCAGAGTTCCACCAAAGCTGCGGGAGATCTTGGCTGAGACAACAAAGGTTGCCTGACCGTTCAATTCCAGATTCAGAGCTGTGTTTACACCACCCTTGCCAGTTGCAGCGCCACAGGAAGACCCCGTTGTCGCTTGGCAGGTCCAAGTCGCCTCCTCGAGAGCGGGAGGAAGAAGATTGGTGACTGTCGAGCCAAGCGACTTGCTCGGCCCGGAATTGGTCACAACTATCCGGTAGGTGACCACATTGCCGGCAAAGAGATTACCGGGAGGTCCCGTCATCACCACACCAAGATCGGCCTGCTGGATGATCTGGTCCGAGTCGGTCGAGGAGTTGTTCCCAGGTGTCGGATCCGAAAAGGTCGCACCGGAGCCTGTCGTAACCGCTGCAGTGTTGACCATCTGACCAGTTGCATCAACATTGACCGTCCCGGTCACAACTAGTCGCAGCGAACGACCAGCTCCAGCTGGAAGCCGGGCACCAGTGTAACGAACCTGGTTTCCAGAGGTTCCATTTGTTCCGCAACTTCCGCCGGTCTCGACACATGTCAAATTGGTAAGGGATAACCCGGCAGGTAGTGGATCTGTAATATCCAATCCTGTTGCGTCACTCGGCCCAAGATTGGTGACATCGATCTGATAGCTTGTAGATGTTCCCGCCGTCACCGTCGACTGATTATTGGTCTTGGTGATGCTGAGATTGGACTCCGGTGAGAGAGTTCCCTGGACCGTCGAGGAGTTGGAGGCAACATTCGGATCGAAGAAACCATTTCCAAAAGTACCGAGTCCGCCGACCGGACCTACGGGGGGAATGACCAGCGATGCGGTGCTGGTCAGTGTTCCAACCGCGGAGGGATTGATAAATCCGACGATCGTGACCCGAATGAGATTGCCACTTGATACACCCAGCCCCTGACTGGAAAGCTGAACGAGATTCCCGGTCGTCGAGCTAACTCCACAGCTGCCATCGCTCTGAGTACAACTGACACTGACAAGGCTGATATAACCTGGAAGCTGATTGGTGATACCAAAACCGTTGGCCACGCTCGGTCCAAGATTACGAATATCAATCTGGAAAGTGACACTCGTTCCCGGCACAAAGCTGACTGAACTGGAGGTCAACCCGCCACTCGGCAGCCCACTCGCATTGGTACCGTGCATCGTCATCACCAGGTCGGCCCGAGGGATGGCGAGGTCCGTGTCGGTTGCGGAGTTATTGGCTGGATTTGGATCGCTTCCTCCCGCCGGTATAGTGGCCTGTGCACGTGTAGTGACAGATCCGGTATAGGCGGGATCGAGCAGTGCGGTAATGGTGAAAGTAGCAACCCCATTGACCAGGAGGTTGACTCTGCCCGCCAGATCGCCACTCCCCGTCGACTTCGAGCAGGCCGAGCCAGCCGTCGACTGGCAGGTCCACGCTTTGCTAGCCTGGACAAAACCGGTTGGAAGAGTATCGATCACATCGACGCCATAGATGGCGCTTGGTCCGTTGTTGGTGACGGTCACCGTGTAAGTGATGGGCAGACCCGGAACAACACTATCTGCATTATTTGAATTGGTGACGGCCAGATCGGCCGTGCCCGAGCAGTAGGGGATGGAGTTCAGGTTGCTGAGTACTGCTCCGGTAGCACCATTGGTAGCACCATTTGAGGGAAATTCAGTCTGCGAGGGAGAACCCGTGCGGCCTCCGATACCTCCTGACACATCAACAGTGATCGTCCCACCACGATAGGCAACAAAACCACCACTTCCGCCTCCACCGGGTCCCTGAGACTCGAGGGCGTTTGGCTGAATTGGTGTACGCTGATCACCACCTTTGCCGCCTTTGGCCTCCGCCTTAACTCCGCTGATGGTGTTGGAGAAGACAACGATGGATCCACCAGCTCCTCCTCCGCCAGCACCGTCACGGTTCTGGTTCCTGGTATCCTCGCCGGGATTGCCATTTGCAATCAACTGTCCCGACCCTGTAACCCCGCCGGCAACCAGATAGATCATTCCACCGGCATTTCCGCCGGCTCCGCCAGAGAGGTCATTCTGCGCACCACCACCGCCTCCGCCGCCCATGTAGATACGACTTGCCGGATTCTGGGGCAACGGGCGACCGCCAAGTCCTCCGACGTTACGACGCTGATCACCACCCCACGCCTGATTTCCCGGTCCGACTTTGGTTGGATCTCCATCGAATTCGGCATAACTGTAGCCGCCACGCCCCCCACCGGATGAGGTGGTCAGACGATTTCCATTTTCGGCATATCCCGGATCGAGTTGCCAGGCTACCGCACCGGTGACAGACCCGTCCATCACTCCCTGACCTGTCCAGAGTGAACCGTTGTCACCATTGGCCCCACCACCACCACCTGCATTATGGGCAGTACCTCCGCCTCCACCATTGGCAGCCGCTCCACGTCCATAACGTCCGCCAAACTGATCGTAGGCCGTCTGATATCCAGCGATACCCTCACCCTTCTCTGCTCCGATCTCCTGTTGTCCGGTCACGTAGTCATTACGATTTGACGCTGCGCCAATCACCGGTGAGAGACCACCGCGGAACCCACGCCCGCTCATGTTGATCTCGCCGTTGATGACTGCGGTGCCAGCAACATTGAGCGCAATGATTCCACCAAAGCTCCCATTCCAGGAGGGCGCAGTCAGTGAAGCACCTGAACTGACTGTGAGAGAATTGTAACGAGGGACCCGAATGATCTGGACCCGGCCATCGACACTGTAGTCGTTGAGCAAACCACCACAGGGGGGGTTGAGGGTGATCAAACCGCCGTCGACACGACTGATGGCGACAAATTCATACTTTCCAGCATTGTTCAGATTTGTAATCTGTCCAAAATTCGCAGTGTTGGCGTTATCTATAGCCGCACCCGCCATCTGCACAATTAATATCAGATCACCCGGCGCAAGAAGATCGGCCCGGAGTCCGTTCTCCCCACCGGGGTAGGTAACCAATATGGTGGATGATCCGGCGGGAGCGCTGATCGCCAGTGTGGCGTACCGATTGACCACCGTGTTTGGATTTGCAACTACAAGATCTCCATCCCCAGAGCCTGACTGTGCCGAGGCTGCCCGGACGAAGATTGGTGCATTGTTGACGGGCCTCATAAAACCAGCCAGAAGCCCCATCAGCGTCATTACCCCGAAAATCAACAATTTTCTTTTCATTGTGTGCTATTTCCTCTCTAATCCCCCCTGGTCATCGATCTGACGGGAGTTAGATCTGTCCCCTTGATCAGCCACACTGGTGAATCGGACCTTCAGTTCAGTCGGATTCACCCGTGATGACCGCAGGGTCTTCGTAGTTTGTAAGTTCCAAGCAGACTGGTCAGCAACAGGTCGATTGTCATAGGTATATTGAGACATTAGCTCTTGTTTATTGAGCCGCACTTCTTGCAGTTTCCAGATCATCACCAAGGTAAAATGATGAAATATGAGGATGCCCAACGAAAACAGGATCAAATATACCCGATGAAACTGGCCGGACACTCAAACCGCAGCAAAGTGGAGATTTTGCACTGCAGATAGTTGAACCCTGATGAACCAACCGGTAGACCGCTGTGTTGTCCAAGGACTGACACTCGATCCTCACAACAATTGGCGCAAGGGTTCGTCATGTTGACAGTGATGTTTTTATGATACTTGCTTATGTCTATTGCCTGACTCGGGGGTCGTCGTCAAGGTTATGTGGGGGTATCAACCAGTGATAGTTGTACACACAGTGAATAAAATACACAACTTGACCCGTTCTGTCTACATATATGTATCAAATCGAAACATTAAAAATAATGGAACTTGGGTCATCCCATTTGACCATCCACCGATTTTCGAGGAGGAGCTGCAAATACCATTACTCGTGGACATCAATTCTTTGCACTTGGGAGTCAAGATGTGGTTGAATTTCACACGGCTGGGAAGATCGATGTCTGCCTGTCACAAATATGGTCAGTATTGAGACTGAGAGTCTTTTGGATCGGTTACTGATTCTTTTGAGGTCAACAGTAACTGATAGAATTTTGGATTTACTATGAAAGAATCAACGCCAGGAATCAAATTTCCATCAGCGGTCTATGCCGAGACCGTCCTCGAATTCAACTTCAGGGATAGTCAAAGACATTTCTTCAGTTCACTCCTCGAGATTCATCAGGCGCATGCACTTATGCTGGGACGCCAGCGGATCATCACGAGGTCGGAGATGACGACCATACTGCGTGGACTGGCAGATCTCGACCGGAACAAGGTTCTTTCTGCCCGCTATGATGGTTCGGTCGAGGACCTCTTCTATTTTGTCGAACGCGAGCTGGCAGGCCTCATCGGGAGTGAGACAGCCGGCAAGCTGCACATTGCGCGGAGTCGCAACGATATCGATGTCACACTCTATCGCATGCGTTTGCGCCACGAGGTGCTCGATCTTGCCCGCGATCTCTGGCACCTTCGCGAGGCACTGATCGGGAATGCCAGTAAGAATCTGACGACGGTCATGCCGGCGCATACGCATACCCAACCTGCCCAACCAACGACGTTTGCCCACTACATCTCGGCAACCCTCGAATTTCTGACCCGGGATCTGGCAAGGGTTCGCCGCGCCTTCACCAATATCAACAGCAATCCACTTGGAGCATGCGCGATCACCACCACCGGATTCCCGATCGACCGCGCGATGACCACCCGCCTCCTCGGTTTTGAAGGACTGGTCGAGAACTCCTATTATGCAATTGGTGGCATCGACTATCTGCTGGAGGCCATCGGAGCAATGGCAACCGCAGCTGTCAGTCTGGGAAGGTTCACCCAGGATCTGCTTCTCTGGGCGACCCAGGAGTTCTCATTCCTGACGCTCAACGATGGCTATGTGCAGGGCAGTTCGATCATGCCGCAGAAGAGGAATCCCGTTGCGCTCGAGCACGTGCGAATACTTCTCAGCAAGGCAGTCGGGCAGTCTCAGGCACTGATCACCAGCGTTCACAATACCCCTTTTGGTGATATCAATGATGTTGAAGACGATCTTCAGCCACTCGTCTTCAGTGCCTTCAGTGATGCAAGACGCGCGATCAGACTGCTGCGTGGTGCCGTTGAAGCGATCATCATCAACCGGGAATCGCTCCGCACCCGCGCAGGTGGAAGCCTGCTGACTATGACTGAGCTGGCAGACACACTGACGCGCCGTGAAAAGATCAGCTTTCGACTTGCCCATCAGCTCGCGGGGAGAACGGCCAAATCAATCTCTGGTTCTGATGCAACCCACGATGAGATTGTCGACCGGTTGATTGAAGTCGCCCGGGAACTGCTTGATCGACCGCTGCGGAGTTCAAGAGCCGATCTTTTGAAGGCCCTCTGCCCACTCAATTTCGTCGAAGTTCGCGAGATCGCGGGTGGACCTGCCCCCTCGACGGTTGCAGAGTTTCTGGAAAGGCAGAGAGGGCTCTCTGCCGATGACCACCGCTGGATCCGGGAGAAAACCAGGTTGCTCGAACGTTATCCAGTGCAGCTCAACCGTGAGAGCAATCGAATTCTGGAGCGGGCTCGATCAGGATCCTCCGAGTAGGCAGAATAGCAGGGGCAGAGTCAGCGATTGGCCTCAGGTATCGGCATCATTCAGATAAGTCATGGTTTTACCGTCAGGTTCAAACGTAACCAATCCGCACAATTGCCCCATTGAGTTCTGGACTTCCCAGTGGTCGATTTTGGATCGATGACCGCAAACCAGTCGATAGTTAGTGGCTCAAGATCACCCCTCGCGTCGGGTATGTTGTGTAAACGGCATCTTGATTGTGCAGTAAGTGAGATTGCCCGGGTTGAGCAGAAATTGCAGTCTGGAACGAATGATGCAGTGCTTGAAAATATCGGCCCGGAGGCGCACACTGAACTTTTTATAAAGGCAGTAAATTTGAACACCCTGTCGAGAGATCTTCCCCGCGCCGCAGCCTGGCCTTCGGTCTGCTGGCTCTAACTCCGATTGGCAACCCTGGCGAACAATGGATGAAAGGCTCAGTTTCAGGATCGATGAAAGAATAGCGCACGCAGAGACCCTGCCATCGTCCTGCTATACAGAACCTGAATACCTCAAGATGGAGGAGGAGCGGATATTCTCCCGCACCTGGCAACTGGTTGGTCGATTCGATCAACTGCCAGAACCGGGAAGCTATATCTCGGCAACGGTGGGAGGAGAGCCGGTAGTTATAGTTCGCGATCAGGCAGGTCATCTTCGTGGCTTTATCAATATATGTCGTCACCGTGCAGGCCCGATTGCGACTGGTTCCGGTTGTATCGAGAGGTTCCGCTGCGGTTATCACGGATGGACCTACGACCTGACCGGTCGCCTGATTGGACAGCCGGACTTTCAGGAAGTTGCCGACTTCGACCGGGAGATGATGGGACTTATTCCAATCGAAGTTACCCGCTGGGAGGGGTTCATCTTTGCCCGGCTGCAGCGACTTCAGACCAACGATCCAACGCTTGCTGAAATGCTTGGAGAGATACCATCCGTCACCAGTAGCTATGAGCTTGGGTCGATGAGATTGGCAGGGCGCAGAGACTATACCATCGACTGCAACTGGAAGGTCTATGTTGACAATTACGTCGAGGGATACCACGTTCCGATCATCCATCCCAGCCTGATGCGGGAGATCGACTACCGCCAGTATCGAACGATCACCTCCCGTTACCATTCACGTCAGGACGCACCAATCAGGACAGGGGAGGATCAACGCCGTCGCTATACGGCAAGTGGAGACCATTCTGATGCCCTCTACTTCTGGATTTTTCCGAACCTGATGCTCAACATCTATCCGGACAATCTCTCGACCAACCTGATCGTGCCACTCGATCACGAGCGAACCCTGACCATTTTCGAGTGGTATTTCCACGACATCGAGTCACCCTCGGCAAAGGAGAGAATTGCGGCCACGATCAGTTTGAGCGACGAAATACAGCAGGAGGATATCACCATCTGTGAGACAGTCCAGAGACGACTTGGTTCCCGTTACTACGATCGGGGACGTTATTCTCCCCAGATGGAGAATGGTCTTCATCATTTCCACTCCCTCTGGTTTGAATGGATGAACAGGGAGTAGAGGCGCAAAATATGTCTGATAAGGGATTCAGGACACTGCAGGAGAAGAGGCAGGCAGCCAATCTTGGAGGTGGCGAAGAGCGGATAGCTCGCCAGCATAAGTCCGGGAAGATGACCGCGCGTGAACGGATCGCTCTGTTGCTCGATGATGGCAGCTTTGAAGAGCTGGACAAACTGGTTCGCCACCGCTGTCGTGATTTTGGTATGGAGAATGATCAGTATCCAGGTGATGGAATCGTGACCGGACACGGAATGATCGATGGGCGGCAGGTATTTGTCTTTGCCCAGGATTTCACAGTTTTTGGTGGATCACTGTCGGAGACGAATGCCTCGAAGATCTGCAAACTGATGGATCTGGCGATGAAGGTCGGAGCGCCGGTCATTGGTCTGAACGATTCGGGAGGGGCGCGGATTCAGGAGGGTGTGGCTAGCCTTGCGGGCTATGCCGACATCTTTCTTCGCAACAGTCTGGCCTCCGGAGTCATCCCTCAGATCTCGGCCATTATGGGGCCATGTGCCGGAGGAGCAGTCTACTCACCGGCCCTGACCGATTTCACCCTGATGGTGAGGCAGACAAGCTATATGTTCATCACCGGTCCCGACGTGATCCGCACGGTGACTCACGAGGAGGTGACCAAGGAGGAGCTGGGAGGGGCCAAAACACACAATTCCGTCAGTGGTGTCGCTCATTTTGCCGCTGACAATGATGAAGAATGTCTGCACCTGATCCGTGAACTGCTCTCTTACCTCCCCACTAACAACCTCGAGGATCCACCCCGGATAGTCTGCCAGGATCCAGTAGATCGCGTCGACGAGAGGCTCGACAGCATCATTCCACCTGAATCGAATAAGCCCTATGATATACGCCAGGTGATTGAGATGGTTGTCGATGGTGGCACTTTTTTCGAGGTTCAGGAACAGTTTGCGAGGAACATCGTCATCGGCTTTGCCAGACTGGATGGTGGGGTGGTAGGCCTGGTGGCCAACCAGCCGGCCTGGCTGGCTGGCGTGCTGGATATCGATGCAAGTGACAAAGCGGCCCGATTTGTCCGTTTCTGTGACTGCTTCAACATTCCCATCATCACCCTGGTCGACGTCCCGGGCTTCCTTCCCGGGATCTCCCAGGAGCATTCGGGCATAATCAGGCATGGGGCTAAACTGCTCTACGCCTACTCCGAGGCGACCGTTCCGAAGATCACTGTAGTCACGAGAAAAGCATATGGCGGCGCCTACTGCGTGATGGGATCCAAGCACCTGCGCACCGATCTCAACCTTGCCTGGCCAAGTGCAGAGATAGCGGTGATGGGAGCGGAGGGTGCAGTGGGTATCCTCTATCGTGACGAGATTCTCAAGAGTGACTCAGGAGTCGCGCGTCGTCAGGAACTGATCGATGAGTATCAGGAGAAGTTTGCCTCTCCCTGGGTCGCTGCCGAGCGCGGATATATCGATGAAGTGATCGAACCTTCACAAACGAGGCCCAAACTGATCAGAGGTCTCCGCCTTCTTGAGAACAAACGTGACTCAAACCCGGCAAGAAAACATGGGAATCTCCCGCTCTGAGAACTGCACATAGAATCCATGAATAGCCAAAATCCTGGAAAACTGTCACGGGCTGAGACTGTTCAGGTCATACTTGATCACTTTGAGAGAGAGGTGCCCTCGGTCATCAAGAAGATCAATCCCGAAAGGCTGCTCGCAACGGCGACCGATTACAATCGGGCCTTGGCCAATATTTATGTCTCGAGTCCTGGTATCTGTCTTTACGATATGATCGATGAGTCGCGAGCGGAGGTCTATCTTTCAAGACCCAATGGAAAGAAGGGGAGTCGAAGCGAGCGAGTCGCCTTCTTCCTGACCAGCGACCAGGATACCAGCGTCAGCTGTACTTGCAATGGCCATCTGCGCACCCCGTGTGCACACATCCTGGCCGCATCAATCGTTCTGAGTGAAATCGCCGAGGCCGGGGATCCGACAAGTGCAGCGGCACGGCAGATGGCTGACTGGAAAAACGGTCTCAAGCGACTGATCAGCTCCAAACCCTCGACAACCCGCAAAAACAGAGCCAATGTCGAACCATCGATACTATTCTTCTCACTTATCAGGAACTATGGTATCTGGGAGATGGTACCTTATGTGATCCGGGATTTCCCGATTCCTCCCCACCTGACGGGCCCGGAGAGCAAGCTGGATCAACTCGCTGAATACCTCGAGGAGAGGTCCGCCGAGATCGAATTCAGCCAGAAGGTAAAAGAGGTCAAGTCGGTCGATATCCCAAAACTGCAAATCCGCAATCAGAGTCCGATTTCAATACTGCTGCTGAAGTCTGCGCTCGATCAGATCCACTTCAATCGGGTCAACTACTCTGTTCCACCCGTCTTTTTTTGGGAGGGCCTGGGCAATGAACTGGTCTTCCTCGGTGAATCATACAGGCCACTGGGGCGAAGATTGCAAATTCTGACGGGCAAGGTCCCCGTAAGTATCACGATTGAACACAACCAGACCGGGCTTGAAGTAAGGACCAACGCCGTTCTACCTGAAGGCAAGGTCGATCTAACCAACAGCGAACTCCTGACAATTCACGAAACAAGCAGCTGGTTCTGCTATCAGTCGACCCTCTTTCAGATGGATCTGTCTGGCGATACCTTTGGTAATCTGCACAAAAATGGCTCCGTTCTGGTACCCAGTGAAGCCATCGAAGAGTTCTACGAGAATCATCTTCCTGAGGTGACCCGCCAACTTCCATTTGCGCTGGATGCCGGACAGATCCTCGATCTGCCCCGAACCGACCCGATCCCTCGCCTCTATCTGATAGAGACAAATCAGGAATTGCGTGTGTCGCTTCGGTTTGGCTATGGTGATTTCGAAATAAGGTCAACCAAGAGGGTGCCACCATACAGTTTTTCATATGATCCGCAGCAGAGCCTCACCCAGCGGATCGAACGAGTCGTCGAGCTGGAGCAGCAGTGGTATGACAAGCTGGATACAGCCTTCAGTGGCCTGAAGAGCGGAAGTCGCCGTGATCAATCCGACCCGGATATCTTCCTTCTCCGCAAAGGAGTTCATCCTTTCGACTTTCTGACCCGCCATATTCCTCTCCTCGCCGAGGCGGGTTTTGAGGTTTTTGGCGAATCGGAGTTGAGCTCAAGAATCAACCGTTCCAAACCGACCATCTCATTCCAGGTATCTTCGGGAATCGACTGGTTTGATCTGAAAGCGGTCATCGCGTGGGGTGATCAGCAGGTACCGATTGAAAGCCTGCGCCGTGCTCTCAGACGTGATGAGCGTTATGTCAAACTGGCCGATGGGTCGATCGGGGAGATTCCGACGGAGTGGCTCGAGAAGTACCGCCACCTCTTTGGCCTGAGTGAGAAGATTGAGAGCGGTTTTCGTGTCTCCCGCCACCACATTGCCCTGCTCGACGATCTCTTCAATGATGGCGACCTCGTGAAGACCGATCGACAATTCGAGATTGCGAGGGGATGGCTGAAGAACTTTGACGGGATTGCTTCGCGTGAGATACCTGCGTCATTTAAAGGCGAACTGAGACCTTACCAGAAGGCTGGTTTTGAGTGGCTCCATTTCCTTCGCGAAGCAGGGTTCGGTGGATGTCTGGCTGATGATATGGGAACTGGTAAGACTATCCAGACACTCAGCTTCCTGCTCTCATTGAAAGAGGAAGCGGAAGAGAGAGACAGCGCGAAGAGAAGAAAAGAGCCGCCAAGCGTCAACCTGCTCGTCGTTCCCCGCTCTCTCGTAACCAACTGGATTCGCGAAGCGGAGAGGTTCGCTCCGACACTCCGCATTCTGGACTTCGCCCACGGCCAGCGGAGTGAAACTATCGATAAGTTCAATAACTATGACCTGGTGATCACAACCTACGGTATTCTCATCCGCGAAATTGAGAGAATGCGCGATTTTCATTTTGACACGGCGATTCTCGATGAGGCTCAGGCCATCAAGAACCCGGTCTCTGAATCGGCCAAAGCAGCCCGGGCGATAAACTGCCGGCATCGACTCACCCTTACCGGAACCCCGGTGGAGAATAGCACACTTGAACTCTGGTCACAGTTTGCGTTTCTCAATCCTGGGCTCCTCGGCTCATCGGAGTATTTCCGTGAGGAGTTCATTGGACCGATCGAACGCCAGAATGATGAGGTGACGACAAAGACATTGAAGCGTCTCATCTATCCTTTCATCCTCAGACGGACCAAGGACCAGGTCATCAGCGATCTCCCACCGCGGACGGAGAAGATACTCTGGGGAGAGATGGAACCGGAACAGCGAACAGTCTACAATCAGACCCGTGAGCATTACCGGCAACTGCTGCTGAAGATGATTGAGGAGAATGGCGTCAGGCAGGCACGGTTTCGGATTCTGGAGGGCCTGCTGAGACTTCGTCAGATCTGCAATCACCCGAAACTGATCCAAACCAGCTATGCAGGCGGATCGGCCAAGATGGAGGCACTCTTCGAGACAATCGAGACCGCCCGGGCTGAGGGGCACAAGATCCTCGTCTTCTCACAGTTCGTCAAGATGCTCAAACTGATCGAAAAGGAACTGAAGAAACGACGCATCGAGTATGCCTACCTGGACGGCTCAACCACCAATCGTCAGAAGAGGGTTGATGAATTTCAGCAGGATGAGAGAATTGGAATCTTTTTGATCAGTCTCAAGGCCGGTGGAGTTGGCCTCAATCTGACCGCGGCTGACTATGTGATCCATGTCGATCCGTGGTGGAATCCGGCGGTCGAGATGCAGGCCTCTGACCGGGCCCACCGGATCGGACAGGAGAAACCGGTCTTTATCTATAAGCTGATGATCAAGGATTCAGTCGAGGAGAAGATCCTTCAGCTTCAGGAGCGGAAACGATCCCTGGTCACTCAGCTTATCACAACCGAAGCAGGCTTCTTCAAATCGCTCACCTCGGAGGATATCGAGGGGCTCTTCAGCTAGGCTGCAAGACGAGGTTATCAAATGAACCTGGATCGATTGAGATTGACTTTGACCGCCATCTGGATGGGGCTGATGTGCAGCTTCAGCCTGATCACTGCTCCGGCCGCATTCTCTGTACTACCCGACCAGCGACTCTCAGGGGCTGTCGTTACTCGAACGCTGGCGATCACCGAGACGACCGGAATCATCATTGGCCTTCTTCTGATCAGTTCCTGGATCGTCTCCTGGCGTAAGACTGGAGAACTGGACTGGTCTTCAATTAGTGTCACCTTGCTGATGACCATTAGTATGATTGTCGCCAGACTTTTCGTTGCCACCCGTCTCCACGAGATCCGACTGATGGTCAATGGTGAGATTGCTCTGCTCGCAGCTGAGGATCCCTTGCGGATAAAATTCAACCTGCTCCATCGAATCTCTGTCTGGCTGATGGGTGGAGCGATGACAGGGGCGCTGCTCCTCATCATTCGGGAGCTTCGACACGAAAGATAACTCAGCTAATGAGCTTCCTGCTTCCGGCGCCTCCTCTGAATTGACCAGTGGAGAAGAGCCAGCAATCCTGGTCTATTCCATCTTCCCCTTCCGGTTCAGTCGGCCCATAAAAACCAATCAGGCCGGAAGGTATGATCAACAACCCTTCCGGCCTGCATTGTTACTCTGATTTCGAGCCAGTCAATCAATTGTGACTATGACTTTTTCATCCGGTCACGAATCGTTTCGAGAGCCTTTTTGAGCATGACATCATCAACGGGCTTGGGAGCAACGACCACAGGCGGGGTCGGAGCACCGTTGTCAGGAGTCGGAGCCTG
Source organism: uncultured Acidobacteriota bacterium (assembly GCA_903862855.1). Taxonomy (GTDB): domain Bacteria; phylum Acidobacteriota; class Blastocatellia; order RBC074; family RBC074; genus CAIOZW01. The sequence goes on along the minus strand of CAIOZW010000103.1, from coordinate 7,259 downwards.
CGCTTCATCTTCATTGACCTCGGCCAGATCAGGTCTCTTTACCTCGATGTTCGGAGTTACCCCATCGCCGATAAATGGCTTCCCGGCCGGAGAGGCATACCGGGCCACGGTGAGTAGCATGGCTGACCCGTCGTTCATCTTGAAGAGCTGCTGATCAGCACTCATTCCAAAGACAGTTCGTTCGCCAATCACTTCACCCCGCTTGTTATCAAGAATGGCAGCGGCGATTATCTCGGAGGCACCGGCAGTAGTCCGGTCAACGACTACGGCCACAGGCAGACTGGTCAGATCGTTCTCCGGTACGGCACTGAATGTCTTGAGCTCCTTCTCATTACGGCCAAGAAGTTTGACGATCGTCCCGCTGCCAAGAAAATAGTCGGCAACCGCAATTCCTTCACCTGTATCTCCACCAGCCGATCCACGAAGATCGAGAACAATCGATCTGGAGCCCTTCTTGAGCAGTTCGCGAATCGCGGCCCCAACCTTTACCGACTCCCCCTTGTTGAGTATCGGAAGTTTGAGATAGCCAATCTGACCTTCGAGAAGGCGACTCTCCACAGGTGTGGCGGGAACGATCCCTGGAACAAGTTTCAACTTCGCAGTCTTGCGATTGATCAACGAAAGCTCGATTGGAGTCCCAACGGGCCCGAGGAGGAGCGACTTCACATCGTAGAGGCCAAGATCACGCGTCGCCTGACCGTTGATATACTCGATCACATCACCGACTCGAAGACCCGCCTTTTCAGCTGGCGAACCGGGAACAATGGCGATCACATAGGCGAAACCAGAGTACTGACCGATAACCAGGCCGGTTGTATCTCCCTTGTCCTTACTCGCCAGATACTCGGTGACCTGAGCAGGAAGAAGGTAGGCACTGTATGGATCGAGCCCGTCGGCAAGTCCCCGCAGTGCCCCAACACGGACCTTCTCGAGGTTTGGTTTTTCAACATAGTCATTGACAATGTGTCGAACTACCTCTTCGAAGATGCGCAGTTGCGGGTATGGTCCCGGATCAGCCAACGCCCGGACAATCGGATTGGAAGATCTCGGCAGCACTCCGCCAATCACCGAGTAGATGACAATAAAGGCAGATACCGTGATCAGCGTCAGTTTACCGCGGATGGACATTGGTTCAAGCTCCTTCCAGTTCACTCTGGATTCTGGGTTTCCCGCTGCGGGAAGATAACAATTTAACTTTGAGGATATTACAATACCGACGAAAGGCGTTGCAAGACACCCTCCCGGCCAGACACAACGCAAAAATCAGAAACTGAACCGGATTCCAACGACTCCATTCAATCCCGGCTCGTCGATACCCGATCCATGGAGTCGGTAATTTCGATCGAAGATATTACGGAGTGCAAAATTGAGTGAAAGTCCATCGCATAGACTGATGCCAGCGCTAAGATTGAACACGGCATAGCCACTTGTCGACGTGAAGAGTGGGACACGAGTCGCATCATCGACGACGAGGGTTCCGTTGATGGTCCTCCCGAGCGGAAGGAGTCGATCACGGACAGCAGTGACAGTCTCTCCAGTCGGCTTGAAGATATCGTCAAGTGTGCCGGGTCTTCCATCCGCACCAGGCAGCATGTAAGTCTGGACGAATCCACCGGTCAGGAAATCGGAGATATCACGGCGACGGCGCGAAGCTCCGATTCGTTCATCCGAGAGATCCCCTCCACTGAGCCTCTCCTGCCGACCACTGACGATCGTCGTCAGATCGAACCAGAGACCACCTCGCGGCTGGAGGTGGAGAGTAATCGCTCCCTGCTGAGGTGGCAACCGGCGCACATAACGGTTTGGATTGACCTCACGACCAACGAGGTAGGCATAATTTCCATCTATGACGATTCCGCGCCACGGTGAGTAACGCAGACTGGTCTCCAGACCGTAATAGATGATTCGGCCCTCATTGAGAAACGACTTGACGCCACGGGCATCGAGCGGGGTCGCCACGCCGACAACATTCTGGCTGCGCTGGAGTGCGGTCTGCGGAAGCGGAGTGACGGCAATGCCGCTGAGTGTAGTCGGGATACGGTCAGCTGGAAAGAGGAGCGTGCGGCGAACAATCGGATCGGTCAGGGTCGCGTGAAAGAGATTGCTACGCAACGTGAGACGATCACTCCGAAAGATCAGTCCTGACTCGAAGTTATGCAGTCTCTCCGCTTTCAATGGAAGTACTGAACGTCCATTTGTACCAACCCCTTCACCATCACTTGTGCCGACCAGACCTCCCAGCCCAACCGCTCCGAGCGCCGGAACCTCATAACCGAGATCGTTCAACCCAAGTGCGCCAATATCGTTCAGGTTGGGAGCTCGAAATCCGCGGGCAGCAAGCCCAAAGAGAGTGACCTTTTCTGTGAGCTGCCAGGTAAGACTCGAATCCCAAGTCAGATCGGCAAATGAGAGCCGCGAGTCGACAACTCCGAGATCTCGTCCCGCCGAATCACGGTTACGATCAGCCCGGGTCTGATAGCCGATTCGGGAGTATCGTAAGCCGGCCACTGCTCGCAGCCTTGAATAATCAGGCTTTCTGAGAATATCGAAGGTGTCGCGTATGAAGAGTCCGGATGTCAGATATCGTGAGCCATTGGGATAGAGAGCGCGGCGTTGGGTTATCCGTCCGGTGAGGGGATCTGTTTCATTACGCAGAGCGTCTATTCGCTCGTCATATAACTCACCACCACCAATGAGCCCATTTCGCGAGCCGAGGTGGGTCGTGAACTGGCCAATGTAACCTATCGAATCGACCCTGTTTCGATCACGGATAATCAGGTCGGTCGTCTTCAGTCCCTGCCGTGCGGAACCGTCCTGCTGTGAGTTGATCGAGAAGCTACCAGTAACCGAATCGAAACGCCCCCAGCCCAGCCGCTCATATCGGGCATAGAGCAAGTTAAGCACCTGTGGTTCAACATCAGAGCGAAGCCTTCCAAGCCCGCCCTGCAGATCCTTGTATGCGCGGATATTTGAGAGCTCCGCGTGCTGATACCGAAGAGTGAGAAACTGATTGAGGGGTAGCTTGAAGGAGAGCTTGCCGTGCCATCCTGTGGCCCCGAACCCAGTATCTTGAAGTCGCGAGCCGACCAGATCACCAATCAGGGGCTGGTCAAGCCCAAGAAAACGGCGTAAAACGTGGCGCGAGTCAAATCCTTGTCCGGGACGCAGATCGCCATGTCGACGACCACTTAAACCTCCGAGCCAGGCAACCCGGTCGTTGCCGCCGGTCAATCGACCTTCAACTCCACTCGAGAGGTCGGCAGAAGCCCCGCTCAAGACCAGTTGACCATTGATCGACTCTCTGTCGTCCGTTCTACTCTTCGTCCGGAATCGAGGTGAATCGGTAAGCAGATTTATCACCCCGCCAAGACCGTCACTTCCATACTGTGAGCTGACTGGTCCCAGCATCACCTCGAGTCGCTGAACCTGAGAGGGCTCAACGAATGTCAGATATTGATTCGGCCCGGAACGAAAAGTTGAGTTATTGAATCTGATCCCATCGACCAGATTGAGCACCTGATATCCGGTCAACCCACGGAGAAATGGTGAGACCTGTCCAAAGGTGCTCTGCTGAAGATGAACACCAGGGGCGGATTCAAGCAGATGACCAATCGTCGGTAATGGTAGCCCCTCCCGATCGGTACGTTCCCTGACCACGACCAGGCGGGGTGAGTCGTCGACCTCTTCAACCGATCCACGCGAAGCAGTCACCGTCAGCTGATCCCGCAGTATCTGCGAACTTGTGAGACGAAGCTGACGCAGCTGATCGGTCTCACTCTCTATGGAGATTGAACGGCTCTCCGTACCATAATCCGGGTGGGAGAGGCTGAGCTGATAATCGCCGTGGGCGATGACTCCGGTCAAAACTCGACCATCAGCACCAGTAAATCCGTCAAAGACAAGGGTCTGCTGACTGCTTAGCAACAGCAACCGAACCCCGGCAACGGGCTGCCCGGATGGAGAAAGAATCTCAAAGCCACCCGTCAATTGGGCGACAACTGGAAGTGAGATCCATAGGCTCAGCAAAAGGACGAAGAGAATCCTGAGGATCGATGCTTTTGGCTTGCAGAAGAGGCGCTGGCGAAAGTCTGATGATAAAGACTGGCTGGGGAGATAGAGGGGGATTTCCACAACCTACTCCTCTTCGTAAAGATACCTTACGCTGTCCTTGCGAAGAAAGATCTTCGGTCCGCCATCGAGTGGTCCGACACTGAAGACGTCACGGTCAAAATAGCGAACGTAGCCCCTTATCAATTCACCGGATCCGAGAACGATCGCGACGACCACCTCACGGCGCATCAGGTCATCAAGATATGCAACTTCACGTCCGGTGTTCTCAATATTTGAGAGCGAGGTGCGGTCAGAGGACTTGCGGGGAGCTTTTGCGGGAGCCTTTTTACGTGCCTTCTTCGAGGCAGGCTTCCCTTCTCCGCCCTGACCAGATGAATTTCTGACCGGATGTCTATTCCTGCTGATTGTCATATTTACTCCGGGAATGGGTGGATGTTGTCGGACTATCCACACTGGCCATCTGACTGGCCGATCTACCTGGTCGCCCAATCGACGCGGGACGAAGGAACCATGCTGCGCTGTCGCTGTTTTTCACGAATCTCATCGATGCGCCGGGACTTGAAATCCGGGGCCTTGGGATCTGCCTCTAACTCTTCAACAGCCTTGATTGCAAGATCGTACTGGAGTGCCCTCTCGTGACAGTCGATCATTCCCAGTTGTGCAACACGCCTGATAACCGGATCCTTTGAATTATTGATCACCATCTGATACGCAGGTACGGCCTCTTCAAACTCATCACGAAGATAATGAAGCTGCCCGATCCTGAGTTGAGCGCGCTCGGAAAGATCATCATACGCAGGGGCGACTACTTTTGTGTACTCGACAATCGCCTGCCGCATATCATTGTCCTCATAATAGAGTTCGGCGACGTTGAGACGCAAGCGGCGACGCTCTTTTTCATCACTTACCAGCGGCAGAACCCCCTCATACTCACTGATCGCTTCATCTCTCTTGCCAACGGCGGCGTAACACTCCGCCAGCCGCAACCGGGCATCACGTATCTCTCCAAATCGAGGATGATCCTCGATCAACCGGATGAAGTGCTCGATGGCCCGCTCGTACTGACGAAGGTCTCTCGCACAGATCGTACCAACGCGGTAGCGAACCTGTGCGGACTCTTCACTCTGTGGTTTCTCTCGGAGAAAAGTCTCATAGAGATCGGCGGCCGCGCCATAATCTCCCGAGTCCCAGGCCTGCTGAGCCTGCTCGAGCAGTTCTCCCCGGGAGCAGCCGGCAGCAATGACAACGGCCGCCAGGAGCAGAATCAGCCACCGTTGACCCTTCCAAACCTGGTCAGAGGCCTGGTTCCTGATCTTGAGCAAAATCGGCATCATTCTCCATCCGCGAGGCTGGGGGTTCACGGTCACGCCTCTTCTTCCACCTGACCGGTCTGCTGTTCAACCAGCGAAGCACTGGCAACAACATCCCCGCCAGAGGCTTCGATCAGTCTGACTCCCTGGGCACTCCGTCCGGTATTGCGAATGTCGTCAGCCTCGAGACGAATCAGTTTGCCCTGCGAAGTGATAACCATGAGCTGGCTTTCACGATTGACCGGTACTACGGCAACGACCTTTCCGTTCCTGTCAGTCGTCTTCATATTGATGACACCTTTGCCACCACGAGACTGGACACGGTACTCCGAAAGTCGCGTCTGCTTTCCATACCCAAGACTTGTCACGGTCAGCATCTGCTCATTACCGGTGACAGCAACGACACTCACCACATAGTCATATTCGTGGAGAGTAATACCCCGCACACCTCGTGCCTGGCGCCCCATGTCTCGAACCTCATCCTCCGGGAAACAGATGGCCATGCCATCACGGGTCGCCAGAAATATCTTCTTCTGCCCATCGGTCATTTCGACCGAGATGAGTTCATCGCCACTGTCGACCCCGATTGCAATGATCCCGTTCGATCTGATGTTGGCAAATTCAGAGAGTTCGGTCTTCTTGATCACTCCCAGTCGGGTCACCATGACCGCGTATGTTCCAGCGGTGAAATCGCGCACCGGGACGACTGCCGCAATCTTTTCGCTTGATGGAAGATTGATCAGATTGACGATCGCCTTCCCCCGTCCGGCTGCACTCGCATCAGGAATCTCATGAACCTTCAGCTTGTAGACCATGCCCGATGAGGTGAAGGCCATCAGATAACTGTGCGTTGAGGCGATGAAGATGTGAGAGACGACATCTTCGGTACGCGTACTCATTCCGCGCCGACCGGTCCCCCCACGCTTCTGCGCCCGGTATGTATTGGTCGGAGTACGCTTGACATATCCGGAATGGGTGAGGGTGATCACGACATCCTCGTCAGCGATGAGATCTTCGAGCGTCAACTCGACTCCACTGTCGACAATCTGGGTACGGCGCTCATCAGCGTAGTCTTTCTGAACTGTCCGCAACTCCTTGATGATCACACTGCGCAGGACTTTCTCATTGGCAAGAATCTCTTCCAGCTCGGCAATCAGTTTGATGACCTCGGCGTATTCATCGATTATCTTCTGGCGTTCAAGTGCCGCGAGACGCCGCAACTGCATATCAAGAATCGCCTGAGCCTGGATCTCCGAGAATTTGTACTGCCTGACAAGCCCCTCTTTTGCCTCATCAGTCGACCGCGAACGGCGGATCAGCTTGATGATCTCGTCGATGATATCGATCGCCTTGATCAGTCCTTCGAGGATATGGGCCCGGGCACGAGCCTTCTTCAGGTCATAGATGGTCCGGTTGCGCACAACCTCACGGCGGAAGGCGATAAACTCTCCCAGCGTGTCAACCAGCGTCAGAACCCTTGGCTGCCCATTGACAATGGCAAGGTTGATGACCCCGAAGGAGACCTGCATCTGGGTCATCTTGTAGAGCTTGTTCAGAATGATCTGTGGCATTGCATCGCGCTTCAGCTCGATCACGACCCGAACCTTCTTCTGCGCCGTACTCTCCCGATCTGTCTCATCCCGGATCTCCGAGATACCCTCGACCTTCTTCTCATTGACCAGATCGGCAATCTGTTCAATCAGCTTCGACTTGTTGACCTGAAAGGGAATCTCGGTAATGACAATCGCATCACGTTCCTGGGCGCCACGACCGACCTTGTCGATCGCCGCACGGGCACGAATCTGCATGACGCCCCGACCTGTTTCGTAGGCCTGACGGATACCCTCACGGCCATAGATGAAGCCTCCGGTCGGAAAG
>CAIOZW010000102.1 GCA_903862855.1 uncultured Acidobacteriota bacterium | reverse complement strand
TCGATCTTTGGGGCGACCCGGGTCGACTCTTTTCCGGAACTCACTTGACTCTTCTTCATAAATACAGAACGATAAATGGCACGATGATGATAAAAATACTGGAAATGCTCAGATCCCTTAAAACTCCATTTTCACCATCTCTCCCAGTGGGTCAATAGCAATGGCGCAGGGAGCGGCATACCTCGGACTCGGTTCGAACCTTGGAGATCGGGCAGCCAACCTGCTCGCGGCGCTGGCGTGGCTGACCGCGGAGGGGCTGGTCATCGATCGACTCTCGTCGATCTATCTGACCGATCCGGTCGGTTATTCTGAGCAGCCAAGCTTTCTCAATATGGTTGCGAGATGTCAGATCGCAGGACGCCATCCCTGGGAGCTCATGCGTCTCTGCCTCGAGACGGAACTGAGACTGGGCCGGCGTCGCGAGATTCCCGGTGGTCCGCGCACCATTGATATTGATATATTATTGATCGATGATTGGAAGGGAGACGAGAGGCGCGACGGGGTCGATCTGACCGTACCCCATCCGCGGATGCACGAGCGTCGCTTTGTCCTCTCGCCATTGGCGGAGATCGATCCGTCTGTCGTTCATCCAGTGCTGGGTGTGACGGCAATGCAACTGCTCGATCGCCTGACCGATTCGGCCGGCGTCTCTCTCTACGTTCGTTAGTCGGTGAGGTTTTTACCACAGGCAGTCTATGGAAATCATTACCAAAGTGGCCCGCATGCAGTTCGTGGCCCACAAGTTATGCGCGGAGCAGAAATCGATCGGCTTTGTCCCGACCATGGGCGCCTTTCACGAGGGGCACCTGACCCAGGTTCGGGAGGCCCGCCGGATGTGCGATGTCGTCATCGTCTCGATCTTTATCAACTCACCGAGTTCCCGTGGAGCGTCAGACCAGGAGGCCGATATCCATCCGCGTGATCTGGCTCGGGATGCCGACTACCTTGCGCCAATCGACGTCGACTACATTTTTGCACCGAGCCCGGATGAGATCTACCCGCCTGGATTTGCAAGTACGGTTCGTGTGCCGGGGCTGAGTGAACGGCTCGAGGGGAGAAGCATCCCGGATGTCTTTGGTGAAGTGACGACGGAGATGACGATCCTCTTCAACATCGTCAGGCCCAAGTTTGCCTTTCTCGGACAGCGTGATGCGCAACAGACGATCATCATCAAGCGGCTCGTGCAGGATCTGCATCTGCCGGTCGAGATCGTGGTCGTGCCGATCGTCCGGGATCCGGATGGGCTGGCCTGCTCGTCGCGGAATCGGCTGCTTACGCCTGAGGAACGCCATTCGGCACTCGTCCTTTCACGCGCCCTCCGCATTGCCGAAGAGCTATACGATGGCGGAGAGCGCCATTCAAGCAGGATCATCAAGCAGATGCGGCGTGAACTGGATGGTGAGCCCGGTCTGACACTCGATTATCTGGCGATAACCGATACCGAGAGGCTGGAGCCGGTTGAGGATCTTGGGCAGATTCGTCGAATTCTCGTCTCGATCGCCGGTTTTGTCGGTCAAAACCGGCTCATCGACAATACGATCCTTTGCGGTGAAAAACAGCGGACAAAGACACGGCTGACCCTCTGGTGATGAGCCGGACAGGAACAATGGATCATATCCATTGTTCCTGTTGTCTTTACCGGTCTCAATCGCCGTCCCTGTCAAACATTGAACCTGAAGAGCATGACATCGCCATCGTGGACGATGTACTCCTTGCCTTCAGAGCGGACCAACCCCTTCTCGCGAGCTCCCTTCCACCCCTGGTGTGCCATGAAATCGGCAAAGGCGACCGTCTCGGCGCGGATGAATCCCCGTTCGAAATCGCTGTGGATCACTCCGGCCGCCTTGGGAGCCGTATCACCGTGATGGATCGTCCAGGCGCGGACCTCCTTCTCGCCGGCGGTAAAGTAGGTCTGCAGCCCGAGCAGGTGGTATGCGGCACGGATCAGCCGGTCAAGGCCAGCCGATTCGATGCCGAGAGAGGCGAGGAACTCGACCCGTTCCTCTCGGCTCAGTTCCGACAGCTCGGCCTCGATCTTGGCCGAAAAGGGGACGATCTCTGCCGGTTCTCCACCCGCCTCGACCGCAGCACGGAGGGCCTGGACGTGTTTTCCCTCACCACTGGCCAGTTCATCCTCGGTCACATTGGCGGCGTAGAGGACTGGTTTGGCAGTGAGCAGGCTGTATGACTTGAGCTGACTGAGAATCTCACGATCGAGTCTGGCCGAATGGATCGTCTGGCCATCGCTGAGGATCTTCTCGACCAGTTCAAGGGTCTGCACCTCGCCCTGGGCCTCCTTGTTGCCACCCTTGGATGCCTTGCGGGCGCGATCGAGGCTCTTCTCGACCGTCGCCAGGTCGGCCAGCGCAAGTTCGAGGTTGATCGTCTCCCGGTCCCGGACTGGATCGATCTCTCCGGCGACGTGGACGACATCCGAATCTTCAAAACAGCGGATAACGTGGACGATCGCGTCGGTCTCCCGGATGTTGGCGAGGAACTTGTTGCCCAGTCCTTCACCCTGGGCGGCCCCTTTGACCAGACCGGCAATGTCGACAAACTCGACTACAGCCGGGACGACATTCTGCGGCTTGATCAGGCCGGCCAGCTCGTGCAGTCGCGAATCGGGAACCTCGACGGTACCGATATTCGGGTCGATGGTGCAGAAAGGAAAATTGGCGGCCTCAGCCTTGGCCGCTGTCAGCGCATTGAAAAGGGTCGATTTACCCACATTGGGCAGACCAACGATACCTGCTCGTAACAAATCTCTATCTCCTTGAATGAAAATGTCAGCTCTTGGCCTGACTGAGGAAGGCGGACAGCTCCTTCTCGGTTGGAAGCCCGTCGCGGGCACCCATCTCACGACACTGGAGTGCGGCGACCGCATTGGCCGCACGCATGGTCTCCTCGATGCTCAGCCCTTTGCAGAGACCATAGATGAAGCCGGCACGGAAGGCGTCACCGGCGCCGGTCGTATCCCGGAGAACGGGTGGACGGAAGGCCGACGAAGCAATGAACTGCCCTTCGACAAAAGCGAGGGCACCCCGAGAACCCTGGGTCATGGCGACCAGATAGCAGCCGTAGCGCTGGTTGAGCGTCTGGAGAGCCGACCGTTCCTCCATCGAACCCGCCAGTTCATTTGCCAGCCCCTGCGAGGTGATGAGGCAGTCGACGTGTGGCAGCAGTTCGTCGATTCCCGGGTAGACCGTGTCCAGATCGATCGTCACGATCATCCCGGCCTCGTGGGCCCACTGGGCCGCCTGGATCGCCGCCCGCGTATCAAATCCATCGATGTGGAGAACTCTGGCCCGGGTGATCCACTCCTGGCGAAGCTCCTCCGGGCTGATCCGGGTCTGATCGTCATGATACCAGAGAATCGTCCGTTCACCCGAGAACTGTTCGATGATGATGACTGCCCCCTGTGTCTTGGCACCGACGGCGATCATGACGCCGTTGCAGTCGATTCCCTCGTTCTGAAGTGACTCGATCAGCATCCGCCCTTCATTGTCATAGCCGACCTTGCCGATGTAGGCGGCATTCAGTCCGAGCCGCCGCGCACCAACCATGGCCGATGAGACCTGTCCGCCCGACATCTGCTGGTGGTTGGTCAGGCGAACCTTGGTGTTGAACGAGGGAAAGCGGGGGATCGTCACCAGGTGGTCGACGGCATTCAGGCCGAATCCGACCACATCGAACTCGCGATCACGAGGGATGTTCAGAGAAAAATTCATGTTGGGATTATGCCATGCCGAATGATCATCTCAAGCACGCTGAACCCTTTTTTCATTTCTGACTCAGCCCGGAGGAGGTTAAAATCGAGTGGTGATGACATTGGATGAGAGACTGAAACATCTGCCAGCCGAGCCCGGAGTCTATCTGCACAAGAACGTCCGCGGCGAGATCATCTACATTGGCAAGGCGAAGAGCCTGCGTAACCGGGTTCGTCAGTATTTTCAGTCTTCGCGGGCGATGGACGCCAAGACACAGGAACTGGTCTCGCGGATTGCCGATCTCGAGTTTATCGTGACCGACAACGAGGCCGAGGCGCTCATCCTCGAGTCGAATCTGATCAAGCTCCACAAGCCGCGTTACAACGTCATGCTCAAGGATGACAAGGCCTATCCGCACCTGAAGCTGACGCTCCAGGAGCAGATCCCGCGCGTCTTCCGGACGCGGCGGATAGAGAAGGATGGCGCGGCCTATTATGGTCCATTCCTTCCCGCTGCCCTGGCCGAGAAGACGGTCCGCCTGATCAACCGTGAGTTTCAGTTGCGCACCTGTACGGATGAGGTCTTTGAACTCTACCGGCGTGCCGGACGCCCGTGCATGGAGTATCAGATCAAGCGCTGTGCCGGCCCGTGCCAGAAGGATCTCTGTACGACGGAGCACTATCGGGAGGCGGTCGAGGACGTGCGGATGCTCCTCGAGGGGCGCGATCGCGAGCTCTCCCGCAGCCTTGAGCAGCGTATGACGTGCGCCTCCGAGGAGCTGCGCTTTGAGCAGGCGGCCAAGTATCGCGATCTGCTGCGAACCGTCCGGGCGCTTGGTGAGAACCAGAAGATGATGGCGACCTCGGATCTCGATGTCGATATCATCGGCTATTATCGTGAGCGCCATCAGCTTGCACTCCAGCTCTTCACCATGCGCGAGGGGCGTATCATTGGCCGGCGGGAGTTCTTCTGGGAGGATCTCCCGGTCGACGGGTTCAATCCGGGTGAGTTTCTCGGTGAGGTGATCACCCAGTATTACACGATTGGCAACTACATTCCCCTCGAGATCCACGTGCCTGCCGACTGGGAGGATCTTGGACTTCTGGAGAATGTCCTGACCGGGATGCGCGGACAGCGGATCCAGATTCTCGACCCGCAGCGGGGCAAGAAGCGTGATCTGATCGACCTCGTCGGGAAGAATGCCCGTCTCGCCTTCGAGCAGCGTTTCCGGGTCATTCAGCCCGATTGGGGCAAGGTTCTCGAAGAGATGCAGGAGATCTTCGGACTCCCGGGACTTCCGCAACGGATCGAATCGTTCGATATCTCCAATATTCAGGGCTCTGAGAATGTGGCCGGAATGGTTGTCTGCGAGGGCGGTGAGTTGAAGAAGTCCGACTATCGCAAGTTCATCATCCGCACGGTCGAGGGGGCTGACGATTTTGCCTCGATGCGAGAGGCGGTGCATCGTCGCTATTCGAGGCTTCTGCGGGAGGAGAAGGCGCTCCCCGATCTGGTCTTCATCGATGGAGGAAAGGGGCAGCTCTCGGCGGCGACCGCCGCGCTGCTCGATCTCGGGCTCGTCGATCTGCCGATGATCGGGATCGTCAAGCCGCGCGGCCGACACGAGCAGATCAGCCATTTTCTGGTCAAAGGGCGCGAAGATGAGCCGATTGTCCTCGATCCGACCGCACCTGTTCTGCGACTGGTCCAACGTATCCGCGATGAGACCCACCGCTATGCGGTCGCCTATCATCGCCATCGACGGGCAATGCGTGACTTCACATCAGAACTGACTTCGATTCCCGGAGTTGGGGAGAAGCTCAAGGAGAGGCTGCTGCGCAATTTTGGCAGTCTGAGGAGGGTCGCTACCGCAACTGTCGAGGAGCTGCGACCATTCGTCGGTGAGCGGCAGGCGGAGAGGATCGTCCAGCATTTCCGGGAGATCGGAGAGGATGGGAAGGAGAACTGAGCAGATCTGCCGTGACTCCCATCCTCTCGATCCGCGTCATCTTCCACCGTCGATCCCGATTACCTCGCCGGTGATGAATCCTGCCTCTTCGGAGGCAAGGAAGGCGATCAGCTCGGCCACCTCCTCCGGAGTTCCGGCTCTTTGAAGCGGAGTGGCATTGATCACCTCCTGCAGGCGCTCGGGACGTGAGAACTGGTCGTGAAACGGGGTCAGGATGATGCCGGGGGAGACGGCATTGACCGTAATCCGATGGATACCCAATTCGCTGGCCAGCCCCTTGGTGAGGGTATTGACTGCGGCCTTTGCCGCTGCGTAGGGCAGGGAACCGCCCCGTCCGCCGTGGGTGGCGGCAAGTGAGGAGAGGTTGATGATTCGGCCGTTATTCTGCTGTTTCATCCACGGCAGGACCGCCTGGGTGCAGAGAAAGACGCTCTTCAGGTTGAGATCGATGATCTGGTCGAAGGTCTCCGGTGGGCACTCCTCGAAGCGGGCAAGCTGAACTACGCTTCCGGCATTGTTGACCAGAATATCGATCCGGCCAAAATTGTCGACGGTCTCCTCGGCCAGACGCTGCACATCCTCGGGAATGGTCACGTCGGCCTGAATGGCGACCGCATTCCGGCGCATCGACTGGATGAGCCGGACGGTCTCGGCGGCGGCGGCCTCATTGTTGAGGTAGTTGATGACGACGGCCGCACCATTGCGGGCCAGTGCGATGGCGGCGGCGCGACCGATTCCCGGACCGGCGCCGGTGACGATCGCGACCTTGTTCTTCAGATCGAACTGTAGTGCCATAATACCTCTTCTCCCTCACTTTTCTTGCTCTTCCGCTGAGCGGCTGACCCCTTCTTGGCGGTCTTCTTTGTAATACTTTCTCGATTGAAGCTGTTCCGGTAAGCAGGTCATCTCAGTAACTGCTCCAGGAAAATCGTGGGCATACTGGTAGTCGCGGCCGTAACCGAGCCCCTTCATCAGACCGGTCGGGGCATTGCGCAGATGGAGCGGAACCGGTTCGGCCTGGGTTGCCCGCGCATCGGCGGCGGCTGCTTCGTAAGCGCGGTAGACCCGGTTCGATTTCGGGGCACGAGCGAGGTAGACGGCCGCTTCAGCCAGCGCAAGTCGCGCCTCGGGCAGACCGATCAACTGTGTCGCCTGAGCGGCAGCTGTCGCGATGACCAGTGCCTGCGGGTCGGCGAGCCCGATGTCCTCCGAGGCGTGGTGGACGATCCGCCGCGCAATGAAGAGCGGGTCTTCGCCCGCCTCGATCATCCGCGCCAGCCAGTAGAGTGTTGCATCGGCATCAGAGTTGCGAATCGATTTGATGAAAGCGGAGATCAGATTATAGTGCTGCTCACCAGTCTTATCGTAGAGTGCCGAGACCCGTTGCAGGGCTTCGCTAAGATCCTCGAGGGCGACATGGCGCATCCCGGCCTCATCCGTGGAGGCGGAAGATACCGCCAGCTCGAGGGTATTGAGAGCCGTTCGTGCGTCACCACCCGTGTGGCGGGCGAGGTGCCGCAGCACCTCCTCCTCGATCTGTGGCCGGAGCAACTTTAGGCCGCGTCGCTCGTCACTCAACGACTCGCGGAGAATCGCGACGATGTCGTCTTCGTTGAGCTGATTGAGGACAAAGACCTTGACGCGTGAGAGCAGGGCCGAGTTTATCTCGAAGGAGGGATTCTCGGTTGTCGCTCCAACGAGGATGATCGTCCCGTTCTCGACATAAGGAAGAAACGCATCCTGCTGGGCGCGGTTGAAGCGGTGGATCTCGTCGATGAAGAGAACCGTTCTCCGCCGCTGCACCGACCTTAATCGTGCTGCATCCTGCATCACCTGGCGGATCTCTTTGATCCCCGAGGTGACGGCGCTGAATGGCACGAACTCCGAGTCGGCCCGGTGGGCGATGATCGAGGCCAGGGTTGTCTTTCCCGATCCCGGCGGGCCCCAGAAGATTACCGAGGGCAGCCGCCCCTCTTCGATCAGGCGGCGCAGAAGCCGTCCCGGACCGAGAATGTGTGACTGGCCAATAAACTGGTCGAGCGTCTGCGGTCGCATCCGCTCGGCAAGTGGTGCGCTCGCAGGCGGATCCGCTCCGCCGTTTTGACGGGCGGCCCGCTCCATCTCCGGAAGCTCGGTCTCCTCAAACTCTGGAAACAGGCTTTCATTCTCTCTCTTTCCAGCCATGTTGTGGAGAATATCACATCTCGACCATCGACGTTGAGGGCTCGATAAAAATTGGTCACCCTCGCCGCGCCGCCGATTAGCCATCGGCCGAAGAGTCATAATGAGGCTGGATCGGACCGCATGCTCACCTCGAGAGATCCTCTCTCGTCCTCTTTCCATTTAACTCTTCTGGTTAACTCTTCTGGCAATTTGGAGTAAAAAAGATGATCATCAGTCTCGATGGGGTAGTCTCCGGGCAATGGGCAGGATTCAATGCAGAGTCGGTATGAGATCGACGCGTCGCACAGACTCTCGTCTTCAGATGCCAACCCGCGAGATCAGGCGAGGTGAGCCCGGCGAAGCTGGAGCAGAGGAGCGGAGATCGTCCATGCAGAGCGGCGAGTCGATAATGAGAGGTTTCATTGCGGAGGCCTTCCTGCAGATCTCCGGGCGTACGGCAATCCCCGAGATCGAGGTCGCTTTCCGTCCGGCGGCTGGTCTCAACCATTCGATCCGGATTCGTGACCGAATGATCCATGCCCGGATTTCGGACATCCTCAGGGTGGCGCCTCCAGAGATTCTGCGTTCGCTGGCCTTTATCCTTGTCGCCCGGCTCTTTCGCCAGCGTGCCGAGGCTGATCATCTGCGACGTTATCGTGACTATTGCTACCGCCCGGAGGTCGTTCGTGAGGCTGATCTGGCACGGCTTGCACAGGGGCGCCGATCGGAGATCCGCAGTGCTGCCGGGGAAGTCTATGATCTGGCCAGGCTCTTTGTCCGGCTCAACCGTCTCTATTTCAGAAGTTCTCTCCACCGACCACTTCTCGGATGGAGTATGCGGCGTTCAAAAAGGATTCTCGGTCATCACGATGACCTTCTGGAGAGGATCGTCATCAGTCGTGCCCTCGACGACGAAGATATCCCGGAGTTTGTGGTCGAGTTCGTTCTCTACCACGAAATGCTCCATCTCAAGCATCCCTCCCGGATCGTTGATGGGCGGAGAATCCATCATACGGCCGCTTTCCGCCGTGATGAGCGGCGTTATGCACGCTATGAGGAGGCACTCGAGATTCTCGACTCGATCGTATGACCAGAGGATTTCACATCGGTATCGATGCCCACGCACTCGGCGCCCGGCAGGGTGGCAACGAGACCTATATCCGTGAGCTGATCCTCGCATTGGCCCGCCACGACCGGCAGAACCGCTACACGGTCTACATTGCCAATCGAGCCAGCGCCGCTGAGTGGCGTGATCACTTTGCCCGGACGGCCTCCAATTTTGGCGTCCGACTCCTTCCTCCCCCGACCCCGATCGTTCGTGCTCCACTGGCCCTTGCCTATGAGCTGCGCCGACGACCGGTCGATCTTCTCCATGTTCAGTACACTGCCCCGCCATTCTGCCCCGTACCAGTGGTCGCGACCATCCACGATCTCGCTTTTGAGCACTATCCGGAGACATTTACCCGTCGCGGCAGTTGGCAGCTCAGGCTCACTGTCCGCTATACTGCTCGTCGGGCTGCCTGTGTGCTGACGGTCTCGGATTTCTCCCGTGACGATCTGCGAAGAACATACGGTATCCCCGATGAGAGGCTGGTTGTCACGTGGAATGGCATCGATCCGCGATTCAATCGATTTGCAGAGAATCGGGCCGCCGAGTTGAAGGGGCTTGAGGAGAACTACGGGCTCCGACCGGGTTATATTCTCGCCCTCGGCAGTCTGCAACCTCGAAAAAATATTCCGCGGCTCATCCGTGCCTACATCGATCTGCGCCGAAATCGACCCGAACTGACCCCGCAACTGGTCATTGCCGGTCGTGAACTCTGGCTGACCAGTGCCATCTTTCGTGAAATTGATCGCGAACTGCAGGATCTGCCGTGGCGCCATGACATAATATTTACCGGCTATGTCCCGGAGTCGGATCTGCCGGCCCTCTATCGTGGCGCAAAGATGCTTGTCTATCCGTCGATCTTCGAAGGGTTCGGTCTTCCGCCCGTCGAGGCGATGGCCTGTGGCATCCCCGTTGTCACGAGCCAGGCTGGCAGTCTCCCCGAGGTCTGCGGGGCGGCGGCGCGATATGTCGATCCATGGTCGGTCGATTCGATCGGTCATGGCATCCTCGATCTTCTTACCGATGACCAGCTCGCCAACCGGCTGATCTCACTGGGCATCGAACAGGCGCGCCAGTTTGACTGGCAGAAGACTGCAATCAGGACCCGGCAGGTCTATGAGCAGATATGCCGTAACCCATCGTCAACGGAGCAATGCTGATCAACAAGACGACCCCCGAAAGCCCCGTTAAGCTCTACCGCTCCACCTGTCTGCTCTGTCGAGGCACGGACCACGTCTTTGTGCTCACCTCTCCCCGGCTCGATGGTCCAATGCTCCGTTGTGCCAACTGTCAGTTCCATTTTGTCTCGGCGGGGGGGACGGAGGATCATCGCGGACCGGTGAGTGATGAGATGGAGAGGCTTGCCAATCGCGCCGCAGAACTTCATCTCGTCGAAAAGAGCGTCGAAGAGGCCGAACGCCCGTGGCGGGAGTTCATGGCGCGGGAACGGCTTGAAGACCTCCAACGCTTTATCGATCGTGGAAAACTGCTGGAGATTGGCTGCTCAACCGGAGAGTTTCTTCTCGCCGCCCGCGAGCGATTTGAGGCCTGCTCTGGAATCGAGGCCGACGTCAACGCGGTTCAACGCGCGAGGAGCAGGGGGCTCGACTGTCACGCCGGGGCGATTGCCGATGCCTCTCTCCCGGCAGAGTCCTTCGATGTTGCGGTTCTCTACCACGTCATCGAGCATTTCCGGGATCCGCGGCGTGAACTGCGTGAACTCTACCGGCTGGTTCGCCCCGGCGGACACCTGATTATCGAGACCCCGGATGTCGAGACCATCTGGTTCAGGATTCTTGGCGCCCGGTGGCGCCAGATCATCCCTGACCACCTCTTCTTCTTTTCGCGGACGACCCTCGACCGGATGCTGGCTGAGGAGGGCTTCGAGGTGACCGAGGTTCGCCACGTCGGTAAGTCGATGAGCCTGCGCCTCTTTCTGAGCCGTATCGGGCGCTACTCGAAGAGCATTGCCCGACTCGCCTCTCTTATGGTGCGGATTGCCCGTCTCGAAGAGTCGACGCTCCGCCTCAACCTGCACGATGTGATCCGTGTCCATGCCGTCAAATCGTCGACTCTCGACCGGCGCGACTGAAAGAATTGTGAACCTGATTTCGATATGTTCGAAACTGTCAAGTACAGCTATCTGACCGACCTCGAGGATGTCCGCGACGTCCTGCCCGACTTCACCGGACAGCCGATCATTGGACTTGATACCGAGACATACTTCAATCCGGAGACCAGGCAGAACCATCTGAGCCTTCTCCAGCTTGCTTCGCCCACCGGGCGTGTCGTGGTCATCGATGCCTTCAGAACCGGCATCGAGGCGGTCCGTCCGCTCATCGATCATCCGGAAGCGATCATGGCTGCCCACAATGCCCGTTTCGATGAAGGTGTCCTCCGCCGCGCCGGCTTCGACCCGGCCGGATTTGTCGACACTCTCAAACTATCCCGCCGCACCCTCACCCTCGATTCACATAGCCTCGCCTCGATCTCGGAATATCTCTTCAATCTGCACCTCGACAAGACCTATCAACGCAGTGACTGGTCGAGACGACCGCTCAGTCCGGAACAGCTCTACTATGCCGCTCTCGATGCCGTCGTCGCTCTCCACCTCTTCCAGGAACTGGAGTCCCGGCTCCGCCGGGAGGAGCGCTGGGAGACGGAACTGGTTCGTGCCCGGGTCCCCCACCCGCTCGAACTCGCGGAGCTTGCCAAAAAGAAGCGCGCCGCCCGTCGCCGCTCAGCCCCACTCAAACTCCGCCCACTCACCTCCGACGAGCGTCGGCTTGTCGTGAAATTGCACTTCTGGCGACAACAGCAGGCACGCGCCGAACACCTTCCACTCTATATGATCTGTCAGGATCGAACCTTCGAACACCTCGTCATTGTCCGCCCGGACTCTGTCGATGGACTGGTCGAGATCTTTGGCCTCGGCCCGTCACGCATCGAAAAGTATGGCGCGGCGCTCCTCGAGATCATCAACCAATCCTGAGCAGACTCGTTGCCGGTATATTCCGTAACTCGTGATCTCTCAATTACGTTCTATGTATAAGACGTTTGTAATCTTGACGTTAAATGAGCTTCGATTCTTGACGACTGCTTCGGGCTTCTCGAGCTGTGTAATCATCGGGAGCGTTGCGGAGAGCAGGTGATTGAATATCCAAAAAAATGTATTTAATGATGCATTTTCTTGAATTTCGGATGGTTTGGCTCAATCATCTTCGGGCGGCTATTCTTCGTAAACCCTTGATAAACCTCAGTTTGAGGGGTGGTCGTTTTCGGGCTTCGTCTTGGTACGATTGTTGCGTTTAATAAATAATTACAAACTTGAGGGATATGGATTTTTGACAACCGTTTGCCACACTATTGCCATAATCAAGATAAAGCTTTTATCCGTTTTAAGGCCATTTTGTAGATTGGCCCTGTTTCGTCTGACTGTGAAACCCGAACAGTTGTCCTGTTAACTGTTCGAAAAGCTGTAAAAGCTGTAAAAGCCGTAAAAGCTTTAG
The DNA here is from genome assembly GCA_903862855.1 of uncultured Acidobacteriota bacterium. GTDB lineage: Bacteria > Acidobacteriota > Blastocatellia > RBC074 > RBC074 > CAIOZW01. Next base: position 18,693 of record CAIOZW010000102.1, on the reverse strand, counting down.
CTGTAGTAAAAGCTCAAGTTTTATTTAATTGATAGCAACAATCAGGGTGAAGAATACCGCCAGATAACATTGACGGGAAGGTTCTTCTCTCACCCGATTGGTCAGGACTCGATAGGTCAGGAATGGAGTGGACAGGTCATTTTGACTGTCCGGTCGATTCCACTCACAAATAATGCAACTTCAAAAAGTATAGGAGTTACCCAAGACATGAGACCAAACATTATGAAAGGAATCCTGAGCCTGGCGATGGTGGTGCTTTTTGGCGCCTCCCTCTTCGTCACTGCCTCTGCGCAGGAGACGAGCGGCACCATCCAGGGTAACGTCAATGACGCAACCGGAGCCCGCGTGCCCGGAGCGACCGTCAAAGTGGACGGTCTGAGCGTCTCGAGATCCGTTACCGCCGACGTCGATGGATTCTTTCGCCTCCTCCAGGTTCCGGCCGGAACCTACAAGGTCACGGTGAGCGCGGCAAACTTCAGCACGGCCGTCGTCGACGGTGTGACCGTCCAGCTTGGCAAGACTACTCCACTTGAGGTCTCCCTCAAGGTTGGCGCGGTCTCCGAGCAGGTCAACATCTCCAGCGAGTCGGTTGTCCGTATCGATCCGGCTGACAACAAGATTCAGACCAACATCAGTGCCCGTGTCGTCGATGCTCTTCCGAAAGGAATGAACATGTCGACGCTGCTCAAGGTTTCACCGGCGACCCGCGTCGAGGCCAAGAGCGGTCAGTTCCAGGTCGATGGCGCGAGCGGTTCCGAGAACAGCTTCATCATCGACGGTCTCGAGGTCAGCAACTTCCGGACCGGCGTTCTCAATGGCAACAACAACCTGCCATTCCAGTTCGTTCAGGAGATCCAGATCAAGACCTCCGGTTTCGAGGCCGAGTTCGGCGGAGCAACCGGTGGAGTGATCAACGTCGTCACCCGTGGTGGTTCGAACGAGTACCACGGCGAGGTCGGCATGCAGTTCGAGCCGAACCAGCTCTGGGCTGGTCCCCGTCCCTTCCTCAACAGCTTCCGCACCGGCACCGGAGCGAGCTTCGTCCAGATCAACGAGTATATCCGCCCCGAGCGTGACAACTTCAACAACTACTTCCCGACCTTCGGGTTTGGCGGACCGTTGAAGAAGGACCGGCTCTGGTTCTTCACCAGCTATGCTCCGCAGATCTACAATACCAAGCGCACCTCGCGTTATTACTCTGCCGATCCGCGATCCCGCACGGTCACGGCGACTGAGGCCTATGAGAGCACGACCCGCAACGAGTACTTCCAGGGCCGTCTCGATGCCTCACCGATCGACAGCCTGCGACTCACCGCGACCTACACCTGGAACCCGATCATCGTCCAGGGAACGATTCCGGCTGGTAACTACCAGATCGGTGGTGCAGTTCCCTCGGTCAATTTTGGTGGCAATATCGGCCGTTTGACCGGTCGTGAGCTGACCAGCCGTCAGGGTGGTCGCCAGAACTCGAACAACGTCACGACCCAGGCGGTCTGGACCCCGACGAGCAACTTCGTCGCCAGCTTCCGCTTGTCGCGTGGCTTCCTCAACGAGCGCAGCAGTGCCTATTACATTCCGCAGGTGACCCGCTTCGTCTGTACCGGTCTCTCGGTTCCGACCGATGCCGGATGCTCGCTCGGCTTCACCAACGTTCCGAGCAACAACAACATCTTCTTTGATGTCTCAACCCGTAACAATTACGAGGGCGACGTCAGCTACATCCTCAACCGTTTTGGCGGACGCCACGAGTTCAAGGGCGGATACCAGAATACCAAAGTTGCCAACAACGTCTCCCGTGGTTACAAGGAGCTGGGCGTCGTTAATCTCTACTATGGTTATGGAATCAACGACCTGACCGGACGTAATGACGCCTCCAGTCCAAACGCCATTGGAGCCGGCAACCTTGTCCGCTTCGGTACGGTTGGAGAGGCCAGCAACCGGGCTCAGTCGATCTACTTCCAGGATCGGTGGCAGCCGATCAGCCGCCTCTCGATCAACGCCGGTCTGCGCATGGAGAAGGAAGACCTTCCGTCCTTCAACGGCTTCGCACCCCCGATCAACTTCGGCTGGGGTGACAAGATCGTTCCGCGTGTCGGTGGTGCCTTCGACCTGACTGGTGATGGCAAGTCGAAGCTCTTCTTCAGCTTTGGCCAGTTCACCGATCGTCTCAAGTTCGAGCTGCCGCGTGGTTCGTTCGGTGGCGATTTCTATCGGGTCGACTACTTCGAGATCCTTCCGGGAGCGGATGGAAAGGCTCGTCCCTACACCTACTATACGCCGCAGCAGATTCTGGGTACCAACCAGGATATTCTCGGTGGCAAGTGCCCGATTCCTGGTTCAACCGGTCTGTCGCGTTGCCAGTACGACTATCGTATTGCCTCGAACAGCCCGGCGGCCGACATCTACACTGGTCTTGTCGATCCGGCACTCAAGCCCTACCGTCAGACCGAGTTGACCTTTGGATTTGAGCGTGAGTTCCTCTCGAGCTACCTGTTGAGTGTCCGTTACACCCACAAGTACCTCAACGATGCGATTGAAGATGCGGGCTTCCCGACTGCCGAGGGCAGCGAGGCCTACATCATCGGCAACCCTGGCAAGGGTCTCCACGCCAAGACTGCCCAGCAGTTTGGCTATGCCAAGGTCGCGACTCCGGAGCGTCGTTACGACGCGCTCGAGTTCAAGTTCGATCGTCGTTTCTCGAAGAACTACTTCTACCAGGTCAACTATACCTACAGCCGTCTGTATGGTAACTACTCCGGTCTGGCCAGCTCGGACGAGAACGGTCGTACCTCGCCGGGTGTCAACCGCTTCTTCGATCTTCCGCACCTTGGCTTTACCGCTGCCGGTACGCCGGACAACGGTCGTCTCGCGACCGATCGTCCGCACGTCATCAATGCGTATGGTGCCTACAACTTTGACTGGTTCGGCAAGGCGAAGGGTAATGAGACCCAGTTCTCGTTCTTCACCACTGCCCAGTCGGGAACTCCGCTGACGAGCTTCTATTCGTTCTATGCCGGAGCAATCCTCTATGGTCGTGGCAACCTCGGTCGGACAGATGGGTTCACCCAGACCGACTTTGCGGTTCAGCACAAGTTCCGGTTCGGTGATAATGAGCAGTATGGACTCACCTTCGAGTTCAATGCGCTCAATCTCTTCAACGAGTCGAATGTGCTCGACAACCAGACGAGCTACAATGCGATCAACCCGAGCATTGCGACACTCAAGTTGAACGTCCCGGATGAGCCGGCGGCAATCAACTATGTCCTGAGCAAGGGTATCATCAACGAGTTCAACGCCTTCCTGAACGATCCGACGGCTCCGCAGCGCAAGCAGACGGCCCTCGGACTGCCGACCAGCTTCCAGTCTGGTCGCGCGATTCGTGTTGGCGTTCGCTTCACGTTCTAGTCCGGAAAGGACTGGAATAGCTTTAAAGCCCACTCTGGGAGACCAGAGTGGGCTTTTTTGTTTTGGTGGGAGAAGTGGGAGGGGTGGATGGGTAGACGGGTCAGATGGTCACGACCGTCCAACCTCGGTCAACCTATCCGCTGTTCAATCTGACTGGTATCGAATCGCTTGAACTGCGTGAACTCGAACCAGGCGTCCCAGTTCAGTCCATCAAAGAGCGTCTCATCTCCACCGCTGTTCAATCTGATCAGGCTCGGGGCCCAGATGCCGGGAGCCAACAGTTGCTGCTGATAGACAAAATTGATCGTTGCCGATTCCCCTGGACTCTTCTGGCCCTCGATTCTGACCAGCGACTTGTCCGCCATATCGATCCACATCGTACCGCTCAACCGGTGAATCCACTGCCGATCCTTCGGGAGTGCTACTCCAGACCGCGGTTTGAAGTTGACGACAATCGTCTCCCTCCCTTCGAGCATGGCGGTTCGCGGGTCAGAGAACTCGCATGCCTCGAAGAAGATCTCCGGATCGATGGTCAATGACTGTAGATGACGTTTCTCGCCACGTCGTTGCGAGAGCCCATCCAGACTGGCCCCCCAGTATCCGATCTGTCCGGTCTTGCCGGTACTTGCCTGCACGGACTCATCGCTGGTGCTTTGAACCAGCAGATCGGTTGCTACACGGCGATTGAGCTCGACCAACTGCACGGCCAGCCGTGAGCCATTCTCTGAGAACTTGATCAGGGCGTGTCGTCCGTTGACCGGATAGGCTTCAAAATCCTGAAACTCCTCCTGCCGGATCTGCCCCTTGCCATTGAGTGTCCGTCGAACCTTGCGCAGGGAGTAGGTGTACTGCCCGATCTGTTCGTACATTCTTTCTCCGCTGGCACGAGTCTGCTCGAGCAGTTCAGTCACCGCGAGCTTTGCCGGCGCAATCGTTTTGAGTGCATGCAGGGTCAGTTCACCAATCCGGTCTGCGGCGACGAGCGAGCTCGCAATCACCTCTTCCGGCTTCTCCGATACTTCACCCTGGCTCTCACCGGTGATGACAAATTTCGATGTCTCGACCCGACTCTCGCCTCCGAGGCTTACCGTCGCCCGAAGCTGGTAATTGCCCGGCCGCAGACCCTCTGCACCGATCCCGGCAGTAAAGAGTATCCGTCCGGAGGGGTCAGGTTCAGGCAGGATTGGTGAGGTCGAGGCCATCATCTCTTCTCCGCGCAACAGTTCGATCTTCAACCCAGGTTGATCCGTGCTCTCCTTGAAGATTGGCAGAGTAAAAGATATCTCTTTCAGACCGTTCCGGGCGAACTGGTTGGCGACTGCCGGAATGATGCGGCGGTTTCCGAGGATCAGCGGATGCTCAGGATCGGTCTCTGCCGCCGGATCGAGCTCGTCAACCTGGCTGACGAGCAGCAGGTCGCCAGTCTGAAAATGGGCGGGGGACTGTTTTTCGAGACGGAGCGGCAGTCGTTCAGTACTGAAGCGGTTGGCACGCAGATCGTGAACGGCGACGTCGAGAGTATAACGCCCCTCTGGCAGCCAGAAATGGCGGCTCAGATTGAATCTCGACCGGCGGGCGTCATCGATCATTGAACTTGAGATGGCCAGTTCGTGGGGTTCACTGAACTGCTGGACGATCTCTCCCGTTTCATCCCGTATCAGGCCAAGAACGGCAAAGGAGACAGGAAATGCCTTTCGCTCCTTCTCTTCTTCGTGGATCAACGATGCAAGTGGAATTGCCGCATTGACTGCAATGTGGCGACGCCCCTCCCGAGTCTCAAAGCGGTATGCGCCGCATTCGAGAGGGAAGTCGTGAGGGGCGAGATTACCGTTGAGCGTCGCAAGCAGCGGCGTCTCATAGCTCAGTTCCGGACGATCCCGTTTGGAAGGGGGAAGGGCAAAGTAGCCCTTTCTTGTCCGGACAAGTGCCCCGTTGCGCTTCACCCGCACCGTAATGGTCCGAAAACGTCCATCCGCCTCCTGGCGGGAGGGGAGATAGGAGACCGCATAGTAGTTGCCCATCTCCGTCCCGATCCGTTTCAAGGAGCCGTTCAGATCGTTACTGTTCCTGATCAGAAAACCACCGGTCCCCTCAGTCAGTTCGGAGAGGGGGCCCTGCTTGCTCAGCTCTTTCCGCCGGTCGATATACTCAAAGGTATTGAAGTTGGTCGAGGCGCGATCCCCGATCCGGTAGGAGTTGAACGAATTGGCATTGTCCGTGCTGAAACCGGCCGAGTCAGGACGCCGGGTCTGATTGATGACCGTCGATGTCTCGAGTCGGCTTACCTGGTTCCCGGCGCCGACAAGCAGATCTCGAATATTGATACTGTAGAAACTGAGCCCGGCCCGGGTCGACTCGTGAATTGCGTTCTGAATCACCTGTCCCATCCCCGTGGGCAGGTAGAGGCCATCGGAAAAGTAGAGGGCCATCTTGCGGCCAGGCATCAGCCGGTGGGCACGCGCAAATGGAATGAGCGAGAAGATATGGTGAGGACTCTTCACCTCTGAGGCCATCCGTGCCGAGCCGGCAAGCGTCTCCAGCGAGAGCTGGGCGAGTTTCGCCCGTCCCTCGTCGGCCTCCTTGGCCTCGCTACGCAGTCGTGACTCGACCTCGCGCGATCGTTCCGCATGGTTCTTCTCTACCGTCGAAGTCGCCACCTCGATCGCCCGACGAAGGAGCGCCTTGCTGCTGGTGAAGTTCTCGATCAGGTAGAGCTGCTGCCCGATCGTCATGACCCGCACCTCCATCGTCGCTGAGACCGAGTTGTCGATGAACTGGAACGCCGCCTCCCGGACGGCCTGGACACGTTGCACTGGCAGATGATCAAAAAGCATCGTCACCAGATGGTGGGCCGGTCTGCCTTCAAAGCTGATACTCTCGCCACTCTCCGCTCCCGCCGGCCCGGTGGTGGGATTTTGAACTCTACCCGGCTGGTCGTTGACCTGCTGAAAGGCCGTCAGCAGCTGGCGTGAGCCATCCTCGTCGATCTCAAAGTCCTCAGCCGTCAAGTCCCGGATCGGCCTTCCTTTACGGTCAGTGACGACCACGTCGAGCCGGACTTCATTTGTCCGGATGTTGATCGGCTGCTGCTCGGTGTTACCAGGTGATCCTCCAGTTACCTGCGATGCCTGACGGCCACTCGCGGAAGTACCAGGTTTATCCCCACCGCCCCTCACCGGCGACTGGCCCGGAATGGGCATCACCAGTGAAAGCGTCAGTGGCAGGACTCGCCAGTTTCTCGACTTTGATCCTTTACTCACGGAATCCTCTCCGGTTGGACTGGGTTTGAGTCAGGCCAGGGACGATCCTCATCCCTTTGCCTTCAGTTTATTGATCAGGCCGCGGATCTTCTCCGCATCCTGTGCGTTTGGCACCAGCTTCAGGAAGAGCTCAAGCCGGGAGGCGGCCTCCTGATTTCGACCACTCTCACTGTAATACTGCGCCAGATACATATGGACATCCGGAGGAATACTGTTCCCGCCAATCTCTGCCGCCTTCTTCAAATGGGGTTCGGCATCTCCATGCCGGTTCAGTTTCCAGCAGGCCAGTCCAAGATAGAAGTGTTCGAAGGCGAGATTAGACGACTCCGGTGCGAGGATAATCGCCGTCCGCAGCGACTGAATGGTCTCCTCGGTGTGCCCGGTGTGGAACTGGGCCACTCCGAGTCCATAGAACGAAGAGGCTCCACTCCGGTTGATGCCCACCGCAAGGGTCAGCAGTTGGCGAGCCTCCTCGTACTGCTCCGATTTGACGTACTCGACACCAAGACGTTCGAGCGCATCATAATATTTCGGAAAAATTGTCAGCGCCTCCTGCAGTGCCGCAACCCCGGCAGCCTTTTCACGGCCCGTCTCGAGCTGTTTGATCCCTCTCTCGTATGCTTTACGCGCTCTTTCGGGAACCTCCTGAACAAAGGTTGTTCTGATTCCGTTCGATGAAACGGAGTTCTTCTTCTCGGCCAGTTCGCGCAGGATAAAGTCGACCTGCTCATAGTGGGAGGCACCGTTGTTGCGGATTGACTGCATGACCACTCTCACCGACTGACCGGCATACTTTCCATCCGAATGGACCTTGATGATGAAGACTCCCTGCGAGAGGTTGCGAAAATTGTAGCGGCCGGTCGGGTCGGTATAGGTGTAGGCAACCATCATCTCCATCTCATTCTGCAACTCGATCCGGATTCGATTGAGTGGCTCGCGACCCTGACCAATCACGACACCATTGATGGCATTACGACCCTGTGCCAGTGAAACTGCAGACAGTCCAGTCACCAGGGCCATCGAGAGGAGCATTGTCCAAACTGACGCTTTTCCGTTTCTCATCAACATACCTCCATCAGGTTATCTGTCAGGCAGATTATCTTTCAGGAATCTCTTCGCCGTCGTCGAGTGTCGCTGGTGCAACAGCAGCACCGAAATCCCTGGATAACTAATTTACAGTACTCGTTTCGATTTTACTCCTTCTCGTATTGTTGTTTTAGTCTCTTCGATGTATTTTGACCCTATCAATTCGTAATCTGATAAATTTCTTGCAAACGGAGAAGCACCATGATTAATCGTCGAGATTTTGTCGCTCGATCGGCCGGTGCCGTCGCATCGGCCTCAACATTGAGTGGTCTGAATGGCGGGTTTTCAGTTCTTGCTGGCAGTCCGAATGACACGATCCGGGTCGCCGTCGTCGGCGTCCGGGGTCAGGGAAATGCCCACATTCGTGAATATCTGCGAATGCCGAACGTCGAGATCGCCGCGCTCTGTGACATCGATCCGGCTGAGCTCAACCGGCGGCTCGGGGAGATCGAGAAGGCCTCCGGAAAGCGTCCCGCGGCCTATTCCGATATCCGCAAGCTGCTGGAAGACAAGTCGATCGATGCCATCTCTGTCGCGACGCCGAACCACTGGCACAGTCTCATGGGGATCTGGGCGTGCCAGGCCGGAAAGGATGTCTATCTTGAGAAGCCCTGCTCACACACTTTCTGGGAAGGGCGGAAAGTGGTCGAGGCCGCCCGCAAGTATAACCGGATTGTTCAGCACGGCACGAACAGTCGAGGCTCGGTCGCTCTTCGCGAGGCGATGCAGAAGATCAACGAGGGCGTCATCGGTGATGTCTACATGGCCCGTGGACTTTGCTTCAAGTGGCGCGACACGATCGGCAGAAAGCCGGATGGTGCAGTACCAGCGGGGGTCGACTACGATCTCTGGCTTGGACCCGCGCCGAAGCGTCCCTTCAATCCGAACCGTTTCCACTACAACTGGCACTGGAACTGGGACTACGGTAATGGCGACATCGGCAACCAGGGGATCCACGAAATGGACATTGCCCGCTGGGGCCTCGGCGTCACCCTTCCAACCCGGGTCATGTCGATGGGCAGCCACTACATGTTCGATGATGACCAGCAGACTCCAAATACCCAGGTCGCGACCCTCGAGTACGACCGCAAGGGTAAGAAGGTCATGCTCGTCTTTGAGGTCCGCCACTGGATGAGTAACAACGAGGGTGGAATTGGACAACGCAAGGATGAGAAGGGCCTGGTGCTTGACAGCAACTGCATTGGCAACATCTTCTACGGTTCAGAGGGATACCTGGCGATCGATGGTTACACCTCTTACAAGACGTTCCTCGGCAAGAAGCAGGAGCCGGGGCCCAGTCGCCGCGAAGGTGGAAGCACCTGGGTCAACTTCATTCAGGCCGTCCGGAGCCGCAAGCGCGAGGATCTGGTCGCGGACATCGAGGAGGGACACCTCTCATCGGCCGCCATGCACCTCGCCAATATCTCATATCACACCGGGCGATCGATCCAGTTCGATCCTCTCAAGGAGCAGATCGTCGGTGATGTCGAGGCAAATAACATGCTCCGCCGCAAGTACCGAGCACCTTTTGTCGTTCCCGAGAAGGTCTGATCGAGAACTGGCGGCGAGTCTGCCCATTATCGATCCGTTTCGATCACTCAAAACAATGCCCCCCTCCGGAAGCCTCTTTCCGGAGGGGGTTCTCTCTTCTGCTTTCTGACCCAACAGTCACAGACTCTATCCGGACTGGTTCGGCCTGCCGTTACGGCTAAATAAACATCTTTCAATCAGAATTGAAATCATGGATAATGTGCACTCGGACTTACCTGCTGGTCTTTTCCGCATCGTACTTGCATCCAGCGTATTTTGACGACTATGCGTAATCGAATGTCCAGAAATCTCAAATGGCTTTGGCCCGTGATCGCACTTCTACTGCCACTCGCTGTGGGGCAGGCGCAGGGCAGATATCTGGCAGTGCAACTGGAGGCGCTGGCAAGTCAGGAGTCGGCGGCGCAGAGGGTTGAAGAGCTGAAGGAGAGTGGCGTCCAGGCCTATCTGGTCCGCGCGGAGATCCCCGGCAAGGGGACATTCTACCGGGTACGGGTCGGGCGATTTCCGACAACCGCCGATGCGCGGCGGATGGGTGAGTCATTGCAGCGGCGAAATCTGGCGGCCGACTTCTTTGTCGCCACCTGGGAGCGGCCGTTCAGCAGCGAGCCGAGCCCCATGCCAGGGAGATCGCCGGTTCCGGCCCCGCCGCAGTCAGCGGAGTCGAAAGCCGGGGTGCCGAACCCTGCCGCAACTCGAAGTCAGAATCCGAAGACCACTCCACCCCTTCGGAGCGGTGCCGCAGTCGCCCCCGCGGAGAGCCTGACAACTGCCAGAAGCGCGACTCCCCCAGCCTCGACCACTCTTGCACCGACACGTACTTTTGTCCGCTTCACCGATCAATCGATCGGCTACAGTTTCGATCATCCCACTTCCTGGGATGGTGGTGTTATTGCCTCCCGTGAAGCGACCGAGCAGAACATCAATGGAGGCGCACTCTTCAGATCGTCATCAGACCGGGCTTTTCTCAATGTGATCTGGAATCAGCTCGATCAGGCCAACAATCCCGAGCATGATAACGACATGATAGTCGGTCTTATTCTGCGCAGTATGAGCTCGGGTGAGGGAACCAAAGAGATGAAGGAGACCTCACGCCGGGTCGTCTCCATGAATGGACAGATCAGAACGTATCTCGAACTCCGGGCGCGGTTCAACCTTGCCGGCAACACCTCCAACCTCGACTTCGCGGGCAGAGCGATCATCGTTCGCAATACGCGTGGAATACTGCTTGTGGTTGCCTTCTACTCTTCCGCTGCACCGGCCGATCTTCCGGTGGTTGCCGAGCGGATTCTCGACTCGGTCACTCTGCCCTGATCACCCCTTCGATCAATTCTCCCCGCTCAGAAAGGCCTTCGTCCCGTCCAGAAACTGTTCCAGCTGATCATGATGAACCCAGTGTCCGGCCTCCGGAACCATGATCAGTCGATAGTTCTGGAGGCAGCTCGTCCGGCCATCCTTCTCCGGATCCTTCGACCAGCTCTCAGTTCCCCAGAAGAGAAGAATTGGACAGGTGATCTGGCTGAAGATCTCTTCGGCCTCCTCACGGTTGTATCCGACCGGTGAAAAAGCCCGGATGAAATTGTCAAATTTCCAGACCAGTGATCCGTCCGAATTCCAGTTTGTTCCGTGAAGGGTCAGGTTACGGGCGACATCGTCACGCAGATGCGGATTGGCCTCCTTCATCCGTTGAACTGCGGCCTCGAGGCTTTCGTAGCTTCGCGGTTCGCGCTTCTCAAGTTCGCGCACCTTCTGAATCCAGCGGCGCAATCTTTTCGAGGCTGGATCGTGGAGTGGCAGATTTGGCGGGGGGCCGAGTCCCTCGATCGAGACCAGCTTCCGAACGCGCTCCGGGAAGATCCCGGCATAGGCGAGGACGATCGCTCCGCCGAGACTATGTCCAATCAGATCGACCTGCTCCTCACCAATCACATCGATCAGTGCCGCAAGGTCGAGGATGTGTTCTGCCAGGGTATAACTCGCTCCCGGGGCGTGCTGGCTGTTGCCATGGCCACGCAGGTCGATCGCGTAGACGTGGTAATCCCGACACAGCTCCCGTGCCACCCAGTCCCAGTTGCGAGCGTGATCGAGCCCGCCGTGAACCAGTACCAGCGGGGGCTTCCCCTCGCTCCCCCAATCCCAGAACTGCAGCTTTAATCGGTGTGAATAGAAGAAATGTGAGATTGGCTCCATCGGTCTCCTTGCCCCCCTGATCTGTTGCCGGAATTGCCACCCTGCCATCCTCGCTGATGCTATCCAGTTATCAGTGCCTCCGCAAGCTGGTGAATGCTCTCACGGTGGTTCGTCTGGCCGGAAACTCCATTTTTTTGGATGGACATGCGATTTTTTGGAATGGCGGCGTCTCCGTCTCTGGACGCTTTGTCCGTAAGTGTCTGACTATTCTTGAATTGCAGGTGCCTTTTCGGAGGGATCACTGATTTGTCTTGACGGTACGAAAATTGCCTTCATTAAAGATGGCCTAATAATTATTGACTTTGCCATAATTCACCAAATGTTTTTCGCTCACTCGTAATCAGGCAATTGACTCGCTTGCGTCTCACTGCCGCAACTCTTTGTGAGGTGCAGGGCGATCGGGCTCTGAGAGTGTCGATTGCGTCAATTGCGGCCAAGATCCAGGTGGTGCCGGGTGCATCTGGTGGGAGATAAATCGAGATGATTGGGAGAGGAATCGAGATGATAAAGACAGGCAGGAATGTATCAGGCAGGAATGTATCAGGCCTGAATGCATCAGTATTGTTGGCATTACTACTACTGGCCGTCTCGCTGGTGCCGGCGCAGGTTAGTTCGTCACGGGTGACTGGAATAGTGACAGACAAGACCGGAGCCGTGGTTGCTGGGGCAAAAGTGACTCTGACCAATGAGGGCACGCGTGGCACCTTTGTCACGACAAGCAGCTCGTCCGGCACCTATGTCTTTGATGCGATCCAGATCGGCACCTACACGGTCACCGTCGAGATGGAAGGATTCAAGAGGCTGATCGCCCGAGGCAACGTGCTGACGGTTGGACTGCCGTTGACGGTCAATGTCGAGCTCGAGGTTGGCGGTGCCCAGGAGCAGATCGAGGTGGTCGGCTCATTCGAGCGGGTCCAGACATCGACCTCTGGAAACCTGGGTGGACTGATCGACAACAAGACTCTCGTTGATCTGCCGCTCGGTCTCGAGTCGGGAACGGGTGGTCGCAATCCGCTCATATTTGTACGACTCCAGCCGGGCGTCAATACCGGAGCCAATACCGGTGGAGGCTCGCACGTCAATGGTGCACGCGATCGAGCCTTCAACTATACCCTTGATGGAATCGACATCAACGAGTCATCTGCCGGAGGATCGGAATTCTCTCCGATCCGGACCAATCCCGATTCGCTCCAGGAGTTCCGGGTAATTACCAGCAATGCGACAGCCGAATTCGGCCGGTCGAGTGGAGCCCAGGTCGCCCTCGTCACCAAGTCGGGGACCAACAAATTCCACGGCAACCTTTTCTACTGGTATCGTGGCAGTGCACTGGCGGCCAATGAGTGGGGCAACAATCTCAATGCGATTCCGAAGCCCTTTCTTCTCCAGCACCAGTTTGGAGGGGATGTTGGCGGTCCGGTGATCAAGGATCGGACTTTCTTCTTCTTCAACTATCAGGGGCAGCGGCAGGTCAGTCCTTACACCCGCACCAGGACGGTCTACACCTCACAGGCAAAGCAGGGACTCTTTCGTTACGTGGTTGGTGGTCGGAACACCAATGCCGGCCAGGCAGGAGCCTCGGTAAATTTCAGTGGAGCACCGACTCTTCCTGACTGTTCGGCGACCGTGACTACCAACTGCATCGCCTCATTCAATGTCCTGCAGAATGATCCGCGCCGCCTCGGAGCCGATCCGGCGACGCAGAGAATCCTCGGTCTTCTTCCGGCCCCGAACAACTTCAGCGTTGGTGATGGTCTGAACACGGCCGGGTTCAACTACAGTGGCGGGAGACTCGACCCACAGCGTGACTTCCATCTCAAGATCGATCACAAGTTCAATGATCGCAATAACGCCTTTGTCCGCTACTCGTGGGGTCAGCAGAACACGATCAACGACACGACCAATAGTGGTGAGCCGCGTTACCCGGGTCTCGCGCCGTGGGTCAATACCGAGCGGACTCCAACCAACCTGGCAGTCAGCTACCGGCGGGTCATCAGCAACAATCTGGTCAACGAGCTGGTGGGTGGATTCAACCGCTTCACCTTCAATTTCATCAATCCCTCCGCCGGAGATGAGCCATACTCGATCGTGACGGTCAATCCGAGTGATCCGCTCGACTTTTCAAAGGGGAACCTGCGAACGGTGACAACGGTTCAGCTGGTCGACAATCTGAGCTGGACCAAGGGGGCTCATCTTATCAAGACCGGAATCAACTTCCGTTACCAGCAGCACAAGGATGTGCGTGGATCGATCGGAGGCCAGAATTCAGAGGTAGGTATCAATCTGAGTACTCCGGTCAACGTGGCGTGCGCGACAGGAGCCTATGGGGCCGGGGGAGCGCCGGGAGTCAACTCGACCGGGCAGGAGCTCTTCTGTCTGCCGGACATTGCCGCGGGGCGTCCGCTCTTTATGAATGCCCTTGACCGTCCGCGACTGCAGGGGATGATCAATGATATGCTCGGCCGGATTGGTTCCGTCCGGCAGGGGTTCGCCGCTTCACCCGATCTCTTCTCCTATCTTGCGGCGAAGTCGACCTTCATCAACGATGCGCGATATCCGGAGTATGACTTCTATGCCCAGGATACCTGGAAGCTCCGCCCGAACTTTTCGGTCGATCTTGGTATCCGCTATGAGGCCCGTCTCACGCCGCGGGCGCAGAGCCGCCTCTTCCGTCCGAACCAGATGGTCTCGGTCGGTGCGCCAGGCAGCACGAACCTCAAGTGGGAGAGTGACAACCTCTATCGCAGTGATCTGAACAACTGGTCACCCAGTCTCGGTTTTGCGTGGGATCCGTGGGGGGATGGAAAGACCTCGATCCGCGCGAACTACCGGCTCGCCTTCGACCGTATCAATACCCAGGTGATCTCGTCTCAGATCTACAATACGATTCCGGGTGTGACCCTTGGCGTGGTCGATGTTGCCCCGCAGTTTAACGGACCCGGTGGAACCAACCGCCGCATCCGTGATGGAGTGCCATCGGTCGTCCCGCCTTCGACAGTCCGGCCGATCGACCAGCTTCAGCCGGCAGCATTTGGTCTCGGGGCGATCACGGTGCTCGATCCAAACTTCAAATCACCCTCAACCAATGGGTGGAGCCTCAATATCCAGCGCGAGATCGGGAAGGAGATCCTTGTCGATGTCTCCTACATTGGGAGGAAGGCGACCAACCTCTTCGGTGCCTACAACGTCAACCAGGTTGACATCATCAACAATGGTTTTCTCGACGCCTTCAAGGTGGTCGCTGCTGGTGGTGAGAGTGCGCTCATGAACCAGCTCTACGGTCGTGATACACGTAAGACAGCCAATGAATCAGGGTCGGCCTTTGTACGCCGCCAATTTGCCAGTTCGGTGCAGTTGAACAGTGCGGCCTCGGTCGCGGCAGATGCGGCGGGGCGGGTCCAGGGCAATGTTCCTCTGCTCAGCCTGGCCAATCTTCCGACGACCTTCTTCCGGCCCTATCCACAGTTCTCGACGCTCAACGTGATCGACTCGAACGATTTCTCGACCTATCATGCGCTGCAGGTCATGGTGCAGCGGAAGTTTGCGAAGGGCCTGCAGTTTCAGGGATCGTACACCTTCTCGAAGTCGCTCGATACACGCTCCTTCGACCCGACCTTTACGGTTGTTGGAACGGGGAATGCTCAGTCGGCATCTTCGACACCATTCAACAATTTCAATCGCCGTCTGAACTACGCCAGGTCAGATTTTGACCAGACACACTATTTCACCGGTTATGCGATCTACGATCTGCCCTTTGGCCGCAGCAATGGTCCCGGGGCCAATGCACCACGGGTAGTCAGAAAGGTGATCGAGGGCTGGAACGTCAATGGAGTGCTGACACTCAGTTCCGGTCGTCCTTTTACGGTCTACTCTGGTTCCAATCAGTTTTCGAATATTGTGCAGTCGACAGCCGACTGCAATGGATGTTCGCGCAATATGGGCAAGGTCGATCCACGGGCGAGCGCCTTTGCCGGGGTACCAGGTTTCTTCACGGCCGAACAGATTGCAAAGTTCACCCAGCCGGTTGCCGGATCGATTGGCAACACGGGACGTAACTATTTCAATGGACCGGGACGCTACAATCTGGATCTGGCCTTCCTCAAGCGAACCTATATTTCGGAGGGAGTCAATCTCGAACTGCGGTTCGAATTCTTCAACGTTACCAATACACCGGTCTTCGGATTCCCGACGGCAGTCATCACGAGCACTACATTTGGACGAATTCGTGATGGTATCGCCAATGAGGCCCGCAAGATCAGGATTGGCGCGAAGATCAACTTCTGATCTCGCGCGGCAGAGCTGAATTGCATCATCCTGGCTATCACCCTCGGTGAGGGGGTGGTAGCCAGTCTCTTTTGTGATACTCTCAGCGGGTCGAGATAGCGTCAGGTTTTTCAAGAGGTTTTCAGCAGGCTTATCGGCCGCGTGACGATTGCATGACCTCTCCCATATCCGCATGATAAAGATTGCATACCGTATTCCAGGCTGGCTGGTTCCGACACCGGTCTTATTGACATTCCTGGCCGTGCCCTACCTTCATCTGGTACTTCTCGGGATGGGAGAGAAGATGGCACTGGTGCTGGCCGTCGGCATCGCGGCTATCCTCGCGGGTGGGCTGGTCGCAGGTCGAAGAAGGATTTATGGCTGGTTGGATCGTACGGTCAGGATCGTCGAGAGGATCGATCCACGCCAATGGCTCTATCTGGTGCTTGGGCTGGGGCTCATCCTGCGGATCTGCTGGGCAGGGATCTACAAAGCCTCGCTGCAGTCTGACTTTGCCATCTATTTCGACCTTGCGCGCGGGCTGGTCGAGCGAAGAGCCTACGGTGGAGACGGCGCCTACCTTGCCTACTGGCCCCCGGGACTACCGCTCTTCCTCGCGCCGTTGATTGCAGTCTTTGGTCCAGAGACCTGGATTCCACTTCTTGGCAATCTGCTGATTACGGCACTGGCGATCGTCCTGACAGCCAGACTTGCCGATGGATTGCGAAGTGTGCTGGTGGCCAGGATGGCGCCGCTTCTGGTGGCAATCTGGCCAGCCAACATCATGAGTGCCGGGCTGGCGAGCAAGGAACAGTTGCTGATTCCACTTCTCATTGGAGTGGTTCTCTCATTTCTGCGCTGCCGTGAGCGGGGCTCGAGCGGATATCTGCTGCTGACCGGAGTGTTGAGTGGAATGGCCGCACTCACCCAGCCGTCATTCATACTCATCCCGGTGCTTCTCGTGCTGGGAGAGATACTCGCGACGGGAAGAGTTCGGGCACCACTCCGCCACAGCCTCTTCGTCATGTTGGGTCTCGCACTTGTCGTCTCTCCGTGGGTCTGGCGCAATTACCGTCTCCTGGGTGATCTGGTCATGATCTCGACCAATGGGGGTGACGTTCTCTACCGTGCGAACAATCCGCGCGCGACAGGAACCTATACTGTGCGGGGTGAGGTTGAGCTGCAGGGACTTGATGAGCTGGAGCGGAACCGTCGCGGCAGCGAGTTGGCCCGCGAATGGATCCGCAGGAACCCTCGCCAGTTTCTGCGACTGGCATTCAGAAAGCTGATCGCGTACCACGGTGACGACAACATGGGCGCCTACGAGACTCTCCGACGCGGTCTGGGAATTGGTGGCACCCGATTGATCATCTCCAAGATCCTCAGCACCGGCTACTGGATGCTGATCTGGATGCTGATCCTGCTTGGATGGTTGAGGAATCCCTCCGCGTATCATCGGCTCGCTCTCTCGATTCCGCTTCTGTTCTTCATCTGCCAGATGGCGATCGATAGTGTCTACGAGAGCGGAAGCCGCCATCACGTCCCTTTCTCCGGGCTGCTGGCAATGGCTGCCGCACTTGCTTTTGAGAGGCGGCCCCTGCACCTCGATCCGGATCGGTAAAATGACATCACTCGAAGAGGTGGCCCTGGGCCGTCGGGCGACGGAAAGTAGATGTGTACTCATCCTCGGCCGGGCGTTGCTGGTTGAATCCCAACCGGCGTCGGTGGAGTTCAAAGGTCCGGGTGATCATCTCCCAGTACGGCCCCTTACCATGCATCCGGTTGTGAAAGCCGGCTCGATTGAGTTCTCCCCCCTTCACCTCGCGCAGTCGATTGAGTATCCTTTTCGTGCGTCCCGGCATGGTGGCGGAGAGACGTTCGATAAAGTAAGGTTCAACGCTCCCGGGCAGGCGGAGGAGATTGATAAATGCTCTTCGGGCACCAGCTGCGGCGGCCTCCTCGAGCAGGCCGGGGATCTCGTGTTCATTCAGTCCGGGGATGATCGGCGCGATCGCCAGACCGACTTCGACCCCGGCGGAGGCGAGGTCGCGCATGGCGCTGAAACGGGCTGCAGGAAGAGGGGCGTGGGGTTCAAGGGCACGGGTCACTTCACGATCCAGAAATGGGATGGTGAAGTAGACGGTCGCCCGGGCCTCCTTCGTCAGACCGACCAGTAGATCGAGGTCGCGCCTTACCAGGGCCGACTTGGTAATGATCCCGACAGGGTTGCGGAATTCAAGGCAGACCTCAAGGCACTTTCTGGTCAGTTCATAGTTGGCCTCGAGCGGAATGTATGGGTCAGAGGTGAAGGAGAAGATCAGCACCTCCCCCTTCCAGCTCTTTTTCATGAACTCTGCACGGAGAAGGAGCGGGGCGTTGACTTTGGCGACGATCTTGCGATCAAAATCGGTTCCGGCTCCGAATCCCAGGTATTCATGGGTCGGGCGTGAGAAACAGTAGGTGCATCCATGGGTGCATCCACGGTAGCAGTTGACGGAAAAATCGAATGGAATATCTGGACTGTCATTCCCGGTGATGATCGAGCGGGTGGCCGTCTCCTCGAAGACCTCGAGGCGGGCGGTTGGTGGCTCACCGATCCACTCATGTTCGGTCGTCAGCCAGGGGTTGGGTGGGTTGTTGACGTACTTCATCGTGTGAAAAAATTATACCTGACAATTCTGCTTCTTCTGCCACTATGCGCTGGAGTTGGGGCACAGGCGCCCGACCTCGAACGGCAGCAGGTCCTGCTCTCTCCGCTTGGGGTGGAATGGGAGTCTCCACTCATCCCCCTGCGGCGCAACACACCAGCACCATTTATTCTCGCCGGACACATCTGGCGAGCCTTTCCGGGTGACAATTTTACCATCCTTGTCCGCACGAGCCGCGATGGTGTGACCTGGGATGGCTGGAGGTCTCTCGAGATCGATCTTGATACCACCGATGA
>CAIOZW010000101.1 GCA_903862855.1 uncultured Acidobacteriota bacterium | reverse complement strand
TTTCTCGGGGCAGAACAACGGGACTATCGTCGTGCGACCACTTCGCAGAAGTGTGTCCGCGCCGGAGGCAAGCATAACGACCTCGACGAGGTCGGGAAGACAGCCCGTCACCATACTTTCTTCGAGATGCTTGGTAACTTCTCCTTTGGTGACTACTTCAAGGAGGATGCAATCAGGTTTGCCTGGGATCTGCTGGTCAACGAATACAAGCTGGATCCAGCAAGGCTCTGGTTCTCCGTCTTTGCAGGGGACGACGAGGTGGGGGCGGATGAGGAGGCCGAGCGACTCTGGCAGAAGGTCGGAGCGCCGCGTGAAAGGATCCTCCGCTTTGGCCGCAAGGATAACTTCTGGCAGATGGGGGAGACTGGCCCCTGCGGTCCCTGTTCAGAGATCCATTACTACATGGGTGACAACCCCCTCGACCCAGACTCCAACCTGGCAAAATATGTCAATGGAGAGGGGGATGAGACGATCGAGATCTGGAATCTTGTCTTCATGCAGTATAACCGGCTCGAGGTTGCGCCAGGTAAGTACCGGCTCGAGAACCTGCCAGCCCCCTCGGTCGATACCGGTGCCGGTCTGGAGCGCGTCACCGCAGTATTGCAGGGAGTTCCTTCGAACTACGAGACCGACCTGATTCGTCCGATCATCGACTTTACGGCCGGTCTGATTGGGCGTCACTACAGCTACAATGATGAAGAGGCCAATGTCTCGATGCGTGTCATCGCTGATCACGCACGTGCGACGGCCTTTCTCATCACCGATGGAATCTTCCCGGGTAACGACACTCGCGGGTATGTTCTGCGAAAGATCATGCGCCGGGCCATCTGGCACGGTCAGAAACTTGGATTTCGGGACCTCTTCTTTGCCAAGGTGACCAGTTTTGTCGTCGATCTCTTTGGCGAAGCCTATCCGGAGCTTCGTGAAACCCGCAGCGTCATCGAGCGGGTCGTGACGATCGAAGAGAAACTCTACGGTTCGACGGTCGGTACCGGACTCCAGGTTCTCGAGGAGGTCATGAAAAGATCACCCGGGCAGACTGTCGCCGGAGCTGATGTCTTCAAGCTATATGACACCTTCGGTCTTCGCTATGACCTCATCGAGTATGTGGCCACCCAGCGTGGATTCAGTCTTGACCAGGCCGGCTTCGAGGCAGAGCTTGAAAAGCAGCGTCAGCGAGCCCGCGAGTCGATGAAGGGCGCCGCTGCCAAGGTGATCAGCCCGGTCTACCAGGAGGTTGCCGGCACCGGGCGGGTCGAGTTTACCGGTTACAACGGGACCAGCCTTGCCAGTGCGCGAGTCGTTGCACTCATTCGCGACGGGGCCGTCGTCGATGAACTCCTGGCCGGGCAGAAGGCCGAGCTGGTTCTCGACAGGACCCCATTCTATGCCGAATCGGGCGGGCAGATCGGCGATACGGGAATCATCGAGAACGAAGCGATGCGTCTGCTGGTCAGCGATACCCAGTCACCGACCTCCGGGTTGATCGTTCACCAGGTCGAGGTAGAGCAGGGAAAGGTCAAACGAGGTGATGGAGTCGTGGCGATCGTCGATCCCGAGCGTCGGTCAAGAACCATGGCCAACCACACGGCGACCCATCTGCTCCACGCGGCTCTGCGGGAAGTGCTGGGGCCGCACGTCAAGCAGGCTGGCTCGCAGGTCTCGCCGGAGCGGCTGCGGTTCGACTTCACCCATTTTGCTCCGCTCACCGATGACGAGATCACCGAGGTCGAGCGGCTCGTCAACGAACAGACCCTCCGCAACTCCGCCGTCTCCAAAGAGGAGAAGTCGCTCGATGAGGCTCTGAGCACCGGGGCCATGGCTCTCTTTGGTGAAAAGTACAGTGACAAGGTTCGCGTCGTCAGTGTCCCCGGATTTTCGACCGAACTATGTGGTGGAACTCACGTCAACGCGACCGGTGATATCGGAGTCTTCAAGATCGTCTCTGACAGCTCGATCGCCTCGGGGACGCGCCGCATCGAGGCCCTCACCGGCAAGGGGGCTTATGAGAGGTTCCAGACCACTGAGTCTCTACTCGCTGAAACAGCCTCCCGACTCAATACGGCGACCAATCGGCTGCCGGTCGAGGTGGAGAGGCTCCAGTCACAGATTCGTGAATATCAGCGGGAGATCGATCGGCTCAAGTTGAAGCTGGCACAGGGCGGAGGAGCTGCCAGCGATGAGGTTGTGACGATCGATGGACTCAACCTGCTTGTTCGTCAGGTCGAAGGTCTTGGCAAGGATGGGCGTCGCCAGTTGGGAGACTCGCTCGCCCGCAAGGTCGCTCCGGGAATCGTCGTCATTGGTGATCGCGAGGAGGGCAAGGCTTCCATCCTGGTTATGGTCTCTCTCGATGCAACTGCACGGATCCAGGCGGGGCGAATTGTCAAGGCCATCCCTGGTGCACGGGGCGGGGGAAAGCCCGATCTCGCTGAAGGGGGAGTCGATGGAGAGAGGCTTGCCGAGGCTCTGGCTGCCATCCCGGAAGCCATCCGTCAGCTTCTTCAGCCATAGAGACACCTTCATCTTGGCCGAAATGGCAGCTTCACCGTCCGATTCGAGCATACAGTCAGGAGAATAATGAACAGTCTGGTCTCGTCAAATCTCAGCCACCATCCGGCCCGCACTGCCGTCAGTATCTTTGGGGTAGCGATCGGGGTGATCCTTGTCGTAATGACCGTCGGACTGGTGCGCGGAGCACTCAAGGAGCGTGCCAACCGCGATGCCAATGTTGGAGTCGAGCTTATGCTGCGTCAGGCTGGACAAGGTATATCACTCACCTCCGCCGATATGACCATGCCGGTCAAAAATCTCGAGCAGGTTCGGTCGATTCCCGGAGTCGCGGCGGCGACACCAGTTGGTCAAAACCTTGAGATGGGCGGAAAGAACGGACTGGGACTTCAGCAGATTGATGGAATCGATTTTGCCTCCTTTACGTCGGCATCGAACCTGCGAATCGTGCAAGGAGAAGCACTCCCGGACGGTGGGGATGTGGCGATTGTCGATACCAAATATGCACTGAACAACCGGGTCGGCCCCGGGGATGTCATCAAGGCGAGCGGGCGTGAACTGAAGATCGTCGGGATCTATGATCCGGAGAGCGGCGCGCGGATCAAGATCCCGCTTGCCACGCTTCAGGAGATTCTCGGCGCTGAACAGAAGTGCTCGATGATCTTTATCAAATGTCAGAACCCTGAAGAGCAGGAACAGGTCGCCCAGCGGATTCTTGCCGCATTTCCTGACTACCGCATCATCTTCACGCGCGATCTCCCGACGCTCTTCACAAATGGCTTCAATGCCTTCAATGTCTTCCTCAATGTCGTTCGCGGACTTGCCGTCGTCATCAGTCTGCTCGTCATTCTTCTGACCATGTATACCTCGGTCTCTGAGCGAACGCGTCAGATCGGTATTCTCAAATCACTGGGTGCCTCAAAGGTCTGGATCGCCTGGACATTTGAGAAAGAGGCACTGCTGATCAGTCTGATCGGTGTTGCCGGTGGTCTGATCGTCTCACAACTGGCGGCCTTTCTGACGGTCAGATACCTGCGTCTCAATATCGATCTCGAAATGCGATCCATGGTGCTGGCATCGCTTGCTGGAATGATCAGTGGTGCGCTCGGTGCCCTCTACCCCGCTCTCCGGGCGGCGTCGCAGGATCCGATCGATGCCCTGAGCTATGAATAGCCCGAAGACTTTTGTTGCATCACCGCTATTTTGACAACCTCGCCGATAAACCTTAAACTGCAGAACTGTTCCAGGTTGAGCCGGATCTGAATTACATGAACAGAAATCCCTTATGGCGCAATCTCTTTCCACAAGACCAATGATCGGAATCACCTCTCAACTCGAGGGAGGAAAGGATTTTCGTCTCAGTCGCGCCTATTCTGAAGCGATCGAGTCTGCCGGGGGCGTTCCTGTTCACATTCCCCTCATTCCGCGGAGGTCATACCTTGAAGCAGTCATGGCCAGGCTTGATGGAGTGGTTCTCTCCGGAAGCAACAGCGATCTCGATCCAGACTATTACGGAGCCGAGCCACAACCTGCGCTTGGAAGTGTCGTCCCGGAGCGTGATCGCACGGACATGAGTCTGCTCGACATCGCCGAGGAGACCTCAAAGCCGCTCCTCGCCATCTGTTTTGGAATGCAGTCGCTCAATGTCTCGCGCGGGGGCAGCCTCATTCAGGATATCGGCAGTCAGATCACGACCCCGCTCAAGCATGAGCAGGGAGAGAGACTCGATCGTCCCTCTCATTACGTCCTGCTCGAGCCAGGCTCGCTGCTTGCGTCGATGGCCTTTGGTGACAGTGTCAAGGTCAACAGTGCCCATCATCAGGCGATTGCCAGGATCGGAGCCGACCTGCGTGTGACGGCACGTGCCTCTGACGGAGTGATCGAGGCAGTCGAGGATGCGCGACCAGGGCGGTTTGTCATCGGCGTCCAGTGGCATCCCGAGGCAGGCTTTGCTGATGATAACTTCTCGCAGGCCATCTTTCGTCGTCTCATCGAAGCGACCCTGGTCCAGCGAGAACTCGATGATGTCGCAGGGATATGACATCCGGTGAAGTTCACCGTACCGTCCCCCCTGTTAATTGATAAACAAAGGGATCATGAACCGTAGTCATAAGCTAACCATTGGCCTCCTCTCGACGACCCACCTCGTCCTCGATTCATACTCGAGTTTTCTCTTTCAGTTGCTGCCAATCCTGACCATCAACCTGAAGCTCACTCCGGTGAGTGTCGCCTGGCTCTCGCCAGCACTGATGATCAGTTCTTCACTCATGCAGCCCGTCTACGGGATTATCTCCGATCGGTACCTGAAACGATCGATGGCCGTCTATGGTCCATTGATAGCCGCACTCTTCTTCTCCCTGCTGGGCAGTGCGACCAGTATGCCGATGCTCTTCCTGCTTGTTATTGCGGGTGGTATCGGCGTGGGCGCCTTCCACCCACAGGGCGCCGCCATGGTCTCCCGGGCCGTCGCGGGCAGTGGAATGGAGAAGCATCAGGGGCTGGTCATGTCGATCTTCTCCTCTGCCGGCACAGTCGGCTATGCCCTTGGACCATTGATCATTGCTGCGGCGATCAGCCTCTTCGGGATCGAGCGTAGCTGGTATACGGTCATTCCAGGACTGATCATCTGGGCAGTCATGTGGCGTTACTGTCCACCGCTCGAGATTCGCCCGTCGCGCGAGGATGAGCCACGCCTCGGTGAGGCGCTGCGTCGTGTCCTGACGCCCCTGACCCTGCTCTACTTCGCCGTGGTCTTCCGTTCGGCCGTCTCGGTCAGTATCCAGACCTTCCTCCCATTTCAGCTCCAGAGCGGCGGACTCACCGACGGTGAGCGCAGCCTTGTTCTGGCCGGCTTTATCTTTTTTGGCGGGGTGGGAGGATTCTTTGGTGGTACGTTGGCCGACCGTTTCGGAGCGCGGAGGGTCACGCTTCTCGCCATGCTTCTTGCTCCACCACTCCTCATCTCGGCTTTGCTGACTCCCGGCTGGTCCGGTTATCTGCTGCTGATGGCCGGTGGAACAATGCTCAATCTGCCGATTCCGATCAGTGTCGTCATGGCCCAGCGGTTGGTCGGTTTTGGAGCCAGCACGGTCTCGGCGCTGATGATGGGATTTGCCTGGGGGGCGGGCGCCTTGATGGCGCCGTTGACAGGTGAGCTGAGCAATACCTATGGATTTACCAGAGCCCTCATCGGTGTCTCGCTTCTCCCACTGGTCTCAGCTCTGCTGCTCTGGCTCTATCCAGAAGGACGCCACATTCATTCGGAGAGGCTGGCAATGAGCCACGGAGACTGAGCGGACTATCCGGGACACACCCGGGACCCACCCGGGACACTAAATTTCAACAAACTGGTATTTCACAATGGGACTATTCTGGAAAAGAAGAAGCAGTAGCAACGAGGAGAAGATGTCTGCACCGTCTGCGGAGAAGGCTCCGGAGCAGGCGCAGCCAGAGCCAGCACTGCCAGAGCCGGCTCTGGCAGAGTCAGCTGAGAGCGGGTTTGTTGGCAGATTCCGCCGGGCAATCGCTTCGACACGAGAGAACCTTTCGACCCGGCTCGAGGATGCCGTCAAGGGAAAGA
>CAIOZW010000100.1 GCA_903862855.1 uncultured Acidobacteriota bacterium | reverse complement strand
TGAATGAATGCTCATTCAGTCGATCCGTATGATAAGCGATAGCGTGACTTTGATCCACCGGACGAGCCACCCAGGAGAGAATTTTTTCTTCGAAGAGGTTGAGGTCGTTGATCGATCGTTAAAATGGTCTCTTATGTCAACAGATTGCGCTTTATACTATGTCAGCTCTTCTAATTCTGCGAAATTAGACTTGAAACAGACAAGGATGGAACAACAGGGGGCTGTTCCGGGTTTGGTCGAGGTAGCGCAGATTTTGCCGACTTGCTGAGTGGGGCCAAGTCAGGGAAGATCAGCACCGATAGGATGAAGGCAGATCAAAATGGGACAAGGGAAGATTGCCAATGATTGATCAAAAGAACAGTTCAGAGTCGCGTAAGGTCAAAATATTTATCTCTTATTCGCACCGAGACGAGGAGCACTTCAACAGTCTGATCGAGTCTCTGGCAGCCCTTCGCCGTGAGGGT
Source organism: uncultured Acidobacteriota bacterium (assembly GCA_903862855.1). Taxonomy (GTDB): domain Bacteria; phylum Acidobacteriota; class Blastocatellia; order RBC074; family RBC074; genus CAIOZW01. The sequence goes on along the minus strand of CAIOZW010000100.1, from coordinate 9,614 downwards.
ATTGTTGATGACTGGCACGATCGCAAAATCGGCGCCGGAGATGACTGGAAGAACAGTATTGACGAAGCGCTATCCGCGTCTCAGGTCATCCTTCTCCTGGTTTCGGCAGCATTTATCAATTCAGACTACTGTTTTACCAAAGAGATGTCAGAAGCACTGAAGATGCGCGAGGAGGGGCGGGCAAAAGTGATTCCGATCATCGTGCGATCCTGCGAATGGCAGATCCATCCGCTCAGCAGCCTTCAGGCCGTGCCAAAAGGGGCAAACCCGGTCACCAGTTGGGATAATAGGGACGAGGCTTGGACTGATGTCGTCAGGGAAGTGAGAAAGGCAGTCAGGGAATTCAATCATTCACCCGGTTTACACTCAACAGGCAACGATCAGGTATTTAACTTCAATGCACCCAAAATCAACCACTTCAAGTTTTGTGACCGTGATGAACAGGTAATCGATTTTGAGGAGCAACTTATGAATTACGATGCGAAAAAACCGCGTCTTCTGGTCTTTCTCATTCAAGGACATGATGCCGAAATGCACGACCTGATGATGGATCGCTTGCAGGAGGCTTTTGAAAAAAATGATCCGAACAGGGCCATAAACCCTGTTACCTGGTGGGAGCCCTTGAGACCGAAGATGGAACTCAAGCATTTTTGGAGAAATTACAAAAAACAGCTGGTGGAGAGCAATATTGACGGTTACAGAGTAGATGAGAGATCGACTGTTGAAAATATAAGTCACACCGTACAAGAGTATCTGAGAAAATGGGAGCGGAATCATCTGCTTCGTCTCACGTACCATATCAAAGAGTTTGAAGGTCAATACCCGCAAACAATTCATCTCCGGCACCTATGGGAATCAGCAGCCTGGATGATCACGGACCTGCCTGAAGATCAGATGGTGATTTGGTTGATCAGCATCGTTGAGGGTTCCGGAGCAGATTATTCTGAACACCCGGATTTTGAGCCACAATGGATTAAGGACTGGAAGGATTACGATCCGGCCCAAACTACTCAAAATGATTCGATTCCACCCGTAAAGCTGACAGTATTGCCAAGGTTGCGTTGTATTAAGGACTATGAAGCCAAAAGATGGTGTAATCGTTTTCCTTCTGACCTACGTAATGAAATACGAATGGAAATAGATACGTTTTTCAGTACTCGGCTTGGTGAAGAAGCCCCATTAAGCATATTTGACAGGAATCTCAGACCTGTTGTTAACAATCTACTGGCCCGTAATTCTTGACGGATGAGTGGAAGGAGAGAAAAACAGATGGAGAAACTTGAGTACTATGGTGATCCGAAACGGCGTCCAGCGACGTCACCGGATTGGAGTGGCTGGGACAAGCACGACCCGCGATATGATCCACGACTCTACCAGCCGGACGATCGGCTGGTGAGTGCGGTCAATGTTGCCCTGCTGCTTGGACGGCCATTGCTGTTGACGGGTGATCCAGGAACAGGAAAGACCCAGCTTGCATCGAGCCTTGCCTGGGAGCTCGGGCTTTCGAGACCTCTCGTCTTCTCAACCAAGTCGACCAGTACGTCACGCGATCTGCTCTACCAGTACGATGCCGTCGGCCATTTTCGCCAGTCCCAGATAGCGTCGCTGAATAAGGAAGCCAGAGTTGAAGATCGATTAGTTAGTCCACTCGGTTTTATTGTCTGGAGCGCGCTGGGCGAAGCGATCATTCGCTCCAATGCCCTTGATGAGGTCAGCAAGACTTTTGGACAGAAAGTTGAGTTGGCATTTGATGAACGGTTGGTTGTGCTGATCGATGAGATCGACAAGGCACCGCGCGACTTTCCAAACGATCTTCTTAACGAGATCGAGCGGCTGAATTTTGAGGTTCCCGAGTACGGAAACAGATCAATCCAGGCAAATCTAAATAAACGGCCGATTGTGGTTCTGACCAGCAACTCAGAACGCAATCTTCCTGATGCCTTCCTCCGCCGCTGCATATTTCACCATATCTCGTTCCCTGACAATGTACGTCTGATCTCCATTCTGAAGAATCATCTTGGTGATTTTGTCAGGAACAGTTCTGATCCACTAATCAGTGATGCCCTCCGGTTCTTCAGTTTTCTCCGTGATGAGATTAAGCCCGCACTCGAGAAGCGACCGGCCACGGCAGAACTGATCGACTGGCTGACAGTTCTGAAGAGACGACAGGCAGATCCAAAGAAAAGTTTGTATGACCAGAAGATGGTGAATGATGAATCGCTTGGGGCACTGATCAAGACCCAGAAGGACATGCAGAATGTGCTGAGCCTGATGGAGAAGGGTGACTGGTCAACCCGTGCGGGCGGGAGGAAGTGAGCAACGGCTTGGCTGGAGACATGGCTGAAGAACGAGACATTTCGCTGGATCAGGATGAGCTGCTGGAATCGCTGCTTGTGTTGCGTCAGTGGTTGCAGAATGCCGGCTTCGATCCAGGATTGCAGCGCATTCAGACATCGCTTGAACTGTTGCTGAGGCTGGCGGCCGATGGGCAGATAAGTTCGAGGCGTCCTGGCTGGGAGAAATGGCTCGCCCCGGTGCTCAGCAGCAGTAAGGAAGAGCAGGATCATTTTTCAAAGATCTTTAGCGAGTGGGCGCGTCAATTTCCGGGGCCCGAAAAAGGACGCCCGAGGGAGCATGAGGACTCCAGACCATCGACCATACGCCCCGTGAGTGACGCCACTCGGCTTTGGAGTAGGCCACTCTCTGCTTTCAACGCCCTGATTGGAACATTAAGGCGGAGACTCTGGAAGGCGATCATCGTCACGTCGGCCATTTTTGCGATCACCACAGCAGTGGCTGGTTTGATCTACTGGTTCAGTCAACCGGTTACTGTGAGGGTATTTGGTCAAGTGGTAGCAGAGGGCAGTTCGGAGCCACTGACGAATGCACTTGTCAGCACTGGCGGCGACGGTGATGTTAGAACAGATGAGAAAGGTTACTTTGATATCCGATTTGACAGGTCGCGATTCAAACTGACTCTCTTTGAATGGCTCAACCGGCAAAGCTCAATCACCGCCTCAATCGATGGATATGAACCCCAGTCGAAGACATATCTACCCATCCGTTCAAGGGTCATCTTTCCCGTCGCCATCTCACTTAAAGACAACGGGACAGGATCAAAACGCGCTGAGACACCGCTCAACCCGGTTGCACCGCTGCCCCCAATCGATGTCGATGGGATGAAATACTCCCCAATCCAGGTTCGCACGGGTGATCCAGAGGCTGCCCAGGGGTATCTCTGGATAAATATCATCATCTCGATCCTTCCACTTCTGGCCTGGATCCTCTGGGCAATCGTGGCCGCATATTTGCGACGGGCATATTTTGAGAAGAGACCTGATCGCGGGCTTCCCAGGCTTGAAGAGTTGAAGGTTGAGGGATTACAGAACCTCGTCTTTGCCTCGCAACTGGAACGCCGAATGATGGTTGAACTGCGTCGGCAAAGGCCGATCAGTATCGACAACCTGAATATACCGCTGAGTGTCAGGGCGACAATTCGCAGCGGCAGTTTCATTCCGATCTATGAAAAACGGCGCCAAACTCCTGAATATCTGCTCCTGATCGATCGAGAATCGGCACGGGATGGCCAGGCAAGGTTGGCCGAAGAGCTTTTTTACAGGCTGAAAGAGAATGGTGTCTATGCGATCGCCTATTATTTTCAGCGTGACGCGCGCATGTGCCAGAGTCTGACCAGTGAGGATGAGCCGCCGGTCAGCCTGCAGAATCTTGGGGCCCGGTTCTCTGATTACCGACTGATCGTCTTCTCTGATGCGGCTGGATTCTTCGATCCGTTTTACGGCAGGGCACACCGCTGGCTGAATTATTTCTCTCAATGGGAATATCGGGCCATCCTCACTCCTGAGCCGGTTCATCGCTGGAGCCACCGAGAGGAGAGGCTCGCGGAGTTGGACTTTATTGTTTTACCGGTTGGGGTGGATGGACTGAGAGGCCTGGCTCAGTGGTTCAATGATCAGACAATGCCACAAACTGAGCAGATGATCGACCAGCCCTTCCCCCCCCTGATTGAGCAGCGTCCAAACAGGTGGATCGAGAGGCTGGAACCCTCCACCGCAGAGTCGACGCAGCTTCTGGCCGAACTTGAGCAGTATCTTGGACCGCGCAACTGGAAATGGCTCTGTGCTTGTGCCGTCTATCCCGAAGTCACGTGGGACCTGACCCTCTTTCTTGGGTACACACTTTTTGGCGATGATGTCGAATGGCAGAGTGACTGGGCGGTCTCTTCGTTACGCTTGGTCAGGTTGCCGTGGTACAGGATTGGCTCGATGCCAGAATGGTTGCGCCATCTGCTGGTCGAAAGGCTCGATTATCGAGAGGCACGTAAGGTCAGGCTGGAGATCCATCGTCTGTTGCGCACGGCCAATCAGGAGATGAAAAGTCATATCTCGCTAAGTTATGCAGTGCCAGAAAAAGCTGGCTGGCTCGCCCGCTGGAATGACCGATGGAGAGCGCTGCTCGTCTATCTGAAAATCAGGGAGGAAGAGGAGAGCGAGGCGCTTCAGGACTATGTGTTTCTGAGATTCATGACTGGCAGATCTCTTAACCAGCTTGCGTTAAAACTGCCGGAGAGGCTGCGAAAAATACTCTACCGTAAGGGAAGGCCACTGCTGGGACTGCGGCCAGTCGTCTCTTTGGGCTTGATTCTCGCGACAGTTCTGGTGATCAGACTCGTTCTTCCCTGGTCAGGCGCGATTGAGCAGCCTCGTGACAAGATGTTCAGATATGTGACAGGACGGGATGGTCTGGAGATCGATCTCGATGGTCCGGGCCAGATCAGGATGGCTATCATACCCGGTGGGGGTTATCTGATGGGATCAGAAAAGGGTGAAGAGGATGAACTACCTGTTCACCGGGTCGATCTCAATCCTTTCTACATTGGGCGCACAGAGATCACCCAGGCCGAGTGGGAGGCGGTAATGGGGACCCTGCCTGAGGTTGGATTCGTCGGTTATGACCGACCCGTCGAGAGCGTCAGTTGGGATGATGCGCATCAATTCTGTCGCCGGTTGAGTGAACGCACAGGTCTGGAGGTTCGATTGCCGACCGAAGCGGAGTGGGAATATGCGACCCGCGCCGGAACGACCACCAAGTACAGTTTTGGTGATGATCAGAAACTTCTAGCCGATTATGGATGGTACAGCGGAAATTCTGGTGATGAAACACTCCCGGTGGCCAGAAAGAGGCCCAATCGATTTGGTCTTTATGACGTCCACGGAAATGTCTGGGAGTGGTGTGAGGACCGATGGCACGACAACTATGAGGGAGCACCAAGTGACGGCCGCGCCTGGGAGAGCGGAGACTCGGAGTATCGGGTCGTTCGAGGGGGCTCGTGGGGCAGCTATTCTAATGGCTGTCGTTCCGCCGGCCGCGATAGGAACCCCCCGGGCTTCCGTAGCGACGCTGTCGGGTTGCGGATTGTGATCGGTGCGCGGACTTCTGGCACTTGATCACTCTGGCCCTTTGAGCACTTTGCACTATTGCCTTTAACCCTGACGCGAGCGAAGCGAGCGTCAAAATTTTCGAGGAGAGGAGTTTACAGATCAATGCAAAAATCACCAAAACGCAAGAATGAAGAATTGCCGATCATTCAGCAGACATATGATCTGATCAAATGGTACGTGCCTGTGATTAACAAACTTCCGCGTGACCAAAAGTATGTTCTCGGAGATCGAATCACCTCGGCACTCTATGACACTCTTGATGATCTGTTGTATGCCCGTTATTCGACCAACAAGCTTGAACGTCTCGAGCAGATCAATCAGCGACTGGACATAGTTCGATATCAGACCAGGCTACTCAAGGACTTTCAGCTGATCGATCTTCGCCGCTTTGCATACGTGTCAAAGTTGATCAACGATATTGGGCGTGCACTTGGGGGATGGATTGGTCAGCAACGTGCCCTTGTGAAGGAGTCATTGTGAAGAGAGCCGGAAACTTGTGGAGGGAAGTAACTTCTCTTGAGAATCTATTCCTGGCATCCTACAAGGCTCAAAAGGGCAAGAGATATCGAGAGAATGTGCTTCTCTTCAACTCCAACCTCGAGGATGAGCTGATCCGGATGCAACAGGATCTTACCGAACAGACGTATCATCCCGGGAAGTACTATACATTCCAGATAGTTGAGCCGAAGAAACGGATGATATCTGCTGCGCCATACAGTGACCGCGTCGTCCATCACGCACTTTGTAACATAATCGTTCCAGTATTCGAAAAAAGTTTTATAGAGCACACTTATGCGAACCGAAAGGGCTACGGAACTCACGCCGCCCTGAATAGATTTACAAAACTGGCAAGAAGATACAAATATGTTTTTCAAGGGGACATCCGACAATACTTTCCCAGTATCGATCACGAAATACTAAAAAGGATGATGAGAAGAAGGGTTAAATGTCACCCCACTCTTTGGCTGATCGATACAATCATAGATGCTAGCAACGATCAGAGGGGGAACTTGTTCTATTTTGTTGGAGATACACTTTACACACCACTGGAGCGACGAAGGGGGCTGCCGATAGGCAACCTGACGAGTCAATTCTTTGCCAATATCTATCTCAGTGGATTTGATCATTTTGTCCAGGAAGAACTTGGTGTTGGCGGATATGTCAGATATGTCGATGATTTCGCTCTCTTCTCAGATGACCGGTCGAGATTGGTCGAGGCGCGAAAGCATGTTGAAGAGTATCTTGCCGGACTGAGATTGAAGATTCATCCAATCAAAAGTCAGATCTTTGAAACCCGCCGGGGGCCGGCATTTGTAGGATTTAATGTTCTTCCCGATCGAATCAGGGTGCGCGCTGATAATCTCCGCCGGAGTCGTCGTCGTCTTCGCGGATATCAGAGGGCTTATCGAACCGGAGAGATGAGCAGTGAGAAAGTGAGAGATTGCATAAGATCCTGGATCGGACATCTTAAACACGGTAATACCTGGCGGTTACGCCAGAGAATTTTTACCGATCTCGTCTTTCAGCGATCGGGTGAGGCGAGACAGTAAAAGCGGGATGCACCATTTCGGGTCGTTCGAGGGGGCTCGTGGAACAACAATTCTAATAACTGTCGTTCCGCCAACCGCAATAGGAACCACCCGGGCAACCGTAACAACAATATCGGGTTGCGGATTGTGATCGGTGCGCTGACTCAACACAGTCGGAGTTCGAATCAGGGATGATTCGAAGTGTATTTGAGGAGTCCAGTGTGCATTCCGGTGATGTGGGCGACTGCATCCAAATATAACCAGGATCCGGGCCGGCTGGTAGGCTGAAAGGTCGAACGTCGGTCCGGATTCGTCACCAACGAACGGCTGATAGAGTTGGGATTGAAGGTAGATCCAATTTGATCCGAGGTTATAGAAATGCCATATAGTCAGGATTATTGGCGGTTATATAACAGTGTCGAGGCCTGGAATCAGTGGCGCCGCGAAGAGGCAATAGATGCGGTCGATCTTCGTGGTGACAACTTCACCAATGCCAGACTGGTCGGTGCCAATCTGCGGGGGGTCAACCTCGAGGGAGCCAATCTATCCGGGGCAGATCTGAGTGGAGCCGATCTGACCGGGGCGAATTTTACAAAGACCAGGCTGACGGGAGCGATCATCGATCTGAAGACGAGGTGGAGCGGGGCCAAAGGGGTAACGATCGGAATCAATGGGTTCTACTGTCGCGAAACCAAAACTGCAGCAGTTACCAGACCACTACCTGACGGAGACTCCATGATTGGATCGAGCCCTTCCGTGATTATCGACTCGCTAAAACAGGCTCGCCGTTATCATTCGATCTCCGTGACGACAACCCTAACCCTGATGGCAAACCAGCTCTTCAAACTTACCAGTAGTGATAATGATAAGGTTAAGGGTTTGACTTTTCCGGTGATTGGGACAGTCGAGCTCAAGTATGTGGTGACGATTGGAATGATCATCTCCGTCGTCGTTTTGATAATGTGCCTCTCTGCGCTCTACGATGCATTGAAGGCGACCCGCTATCTTCAGTCGAGAAACGATGCCATGCAGGTTGGTCATTTCCCCTGGCCACTGACAACATTTTCAGGTGATAACTGGCAGAAGGTCCTGGGCAGCCTGCGAATTATACCCAGTCTAATTCAGTCCCAAATTACCGATTTGTTTTCTGGAAGACTGCTGAAAGGTAGTAGCTTAAATCTATCGTTGATTCGGCAGAGTGTGGTCGAAGTTACAGAACCAGTCATCCGCAAACTTCTTTCCCTGAGCTTGAGGATCATTCTCTCTTTCCACTGCGGCCTCTACTTTTTTACCAAAGATCTCTGGTCATTACCGGATAACAGGTTTCTTAGTGCAGGGAAAATGTTAAATCTGACCTTGATCGTTCTGGTGCTGCTCAGTCTATATACCTACTTTCTCTCTTCAAGGTTCCAAAGGCCGATCGTCTTTGACACAGAAAAAGAGGAAAAGGCCGAGCGTGAGACAATGAAGCTGGTCACGGCAACCGAGGAACAGACCAGATCGCTCAATCGGCTGATCGAGTTGGTTGATCGTCACTATCCAGACCTTGCATCACAAATGGCTGTAACTCAGGAAGAGATCGCTCCGGGAGTCCGTTACGATTTTGTCACGGTTCCCAAGGGTGAATTCCACATGGGGTCAAAGAGCAGCGAGGTCGGCAGATTTGATGATGAGGGGCCGGTTCATCTGGTCAAACTTGAATCATTTCAGATCGGCAGATATCCGGTAACGCAAGTCCAGTGGATTGCGGTGATGGGAAGATTGCCAGATACATTGGTAGTAGGCCATGAGGATTGGAAGGGTTTTGTGGAGTGGTATAAGCAATTCAGGCCGGGATTGAGTGAAGCTGAACTTGAGGAAGAGGCAAAGAAGAGCTTTATTGGTGATGACCTGCCTGTGGTCGGCGTGAGCTGGGAGAAGGCAAAAGAGTTTTTGAAGGAACTGGGAGATCAATATCGCCTGCCGACGGAGTCCGAGTGGGAGTATGCAGCGCGAGCCGGGACTACGACGGCCTATGCATTTGGGCAGACAGTTACTTCAGAACATGTCAACTTCAATGGTGAGCACCAGGTTGGTCGAGATGGCAAAGGTAAATTTCGCCGGGGACTGGTTCCGGTTGGGTCACTGGGTATGCCAAACGGCTGGGGCCTTTATGATATGCACGGAAATGTCTGGGAGTGGTGTGAGGATCGATGGCACGACAACTATGAGGGCGCACCAAAGGATGGTCGTGCCTGGGAGAGCGGAGACTCGGAGTATCGGGTCGTTCGAGGGGGCTCGTGGAACCTCAATTCTAATAGCTGTCGTTCCGCCGACCGCTATAGGGGCCACCCGGGCATCCGTAGCAACCTTATCGGGTTGCGGATTGTGATCGGTGCGCGGACTTCTGGCACTTGATCACTCTGGCCCTTTGGGCACTTTGCACTATTGCCTTTAACCCTGACGCGAGCGAAGCGAGCGTCAAAATTTTCGAGAGATCGATATTTCGGGAGAGATTCACGTGACATTGAATTTACAGCTCTATGATGCCAGAAGAGGTCCCGTCGCAGAGGACTTTGAGAGTCTGGTGACACTGCTGAGTGGAGACTATCGCCAGGTCAGTCGCCGGCGCCACCGGGGTTCATTG
>CAIOZW010000099.1 GCA_903862855.1 uncultured Acidobacteriota bacterium | reverse complement strand
GGTCAGCGCTCCAAGAATATCCTCATCAGATTGACGATAGAAATCGAACCGCTCGCCCATCGTCTGGTGATGGGAGGGGAAGCGCAATCTCATCGCTCAATACCTGACCCTCTCCTGCCCTTCAAAGCGACGCCCATCGATCGGTTCATCGAGCCTGATCCGGGTGATCCTATTCTCCTCGATCAGGCGGCCATTGAAATAGACCAGAAAACGATGGGGGATGAGCTGTCCGGAGACCTGACGATGATCGGTAAATCGCCAGACGACCTCCTGCCGTTGCCGTGGATGGCGGCGGCGACGACGCTCTTCGCGTGCCCTGGCATAGGTTGAAGAGATAAAGCGCCGGTCGACACTTGCCACCTCGGCGATGACCGCCTCCTGGAATGTGTCGAGATAGCTCGCCGCAAGGCCGACCAGCAGCCTCGTCTGACGGTCAAAGAGCAGGTTGAGCAGAAGCCCGTCAGATGTCGCGGCCAGTGCGGAATCGAAGGTCTCGCCGGCAAATTCGAAGAGCCCGACCTCCCGCAGTTCGAGCGGATAGGAGCTGGGGGAGAAAGCAAGGATGCCAAGTGCGTGAAAGGCTGCCTGCTGGCGTGCACTCTGGGTCTGCATCAGCAGGGTCCGTTCGACATCACCGACATCGATCACTCTGGAATCACTGTTGGACGAGCGAACTTTGAGGGGTGGATTTCGCCAGGCTCTCTCACCGTTGACGATCTCTTCGAATTTGAATCCGTAACCACCAAGTGTCTCGCCCTTCATCCTGATGCGGAAGCGATCGGGAAGCAGAAAGTCGAACTCGAATCTGCCGCTCAGTTCGCGCTCACGCTCCTCGATCCGGGTTGGTGACTTGACGGAGACGTACCTGACAAAACGTCGGGAATCTCCGCGCAGATGGAGCGTCGATGGAGTCCTTGCTCCCGCGGCCAGTCGTGCGGCGGCGAGCAGACCGGCCGCCTTGCTCCGCCCTGTCTCCGGGCCCCGCTCACCCGATTCCTCGATCGGCCGGCCAGCGCTCTCCGCATCCTTGACCCAGCCCGATGGCGACTGCGCCTGAAGAGTCGATCCGTGCAGAAGCGGGGCCATCAGCAATATTGCCAATAACTTGACGATTCGACCTCGCTGTCGGAAATTCGAACTTTGCATGATTGCCGGGGATCGGAATGGAGTCGAAACGGCGGAAGAGGAAATCGCGGGTCGGCCCTTCCACGCCGGACCATTCCTGCAAGTCGTCTCAGCCTCTTTGCCGGTTCCGATTCAGACCTGTTTGGGCGAAGCGATCAGGACCAGCTGAGTGTCGGGGTCGAGACCTTGCAGCTCCACCCCAATCATCGCGACAACCTGCTCAAGGTCGACCAGACCCGAGAAGTTGAGGATACGCCTGCCGTAAAGAACAAAGATGTCGGGGATGGTTCTCCCGGCATCACCATAATCGGTCAATCGATCGACCAGCCGCGCCACCTCCACCTCGAGCGTTGCCAGTCTGGTCTCGGCGACCATTGAATCGGCTCGCTGGAGCCTGACAACTCCCGATCGATCGACCACCCGCAGCAGCCGCTGCGGCCGGCCCCACCGGCCAGATAATGATTTTGCCAGAAGCGAAGCGCCAATAAAAGCGGAGATCGAGGTCGGCCGGCGCGACGTCGAAGCCGTAAAGACAAGGTAACTGTCGGTCAGGGCTGCGAGTTTCAACTGGTCGGATTCGAGCCGCATGGATCGCGCGGCAGCGGTCTGGCAGTCCGGGATCTCCAGTGGCGTTGTCTCGACAGCCTCACTTCGCCGCAGCTCAGTCGTCCCCATCGCTACCGCCCGAACCAGGTTGCGCCGTTTGTCGACCTCGACCTGCACCTCGATGCTCTCCGGCAGAGCGCCGGAATTGATCGCCGCCGCCGCTGCTTCAAGCCGCACGGCAAGGATATCCTCTGGAGAGGGATCGACGATGTTCCGCTCGATGCTGTCACGAACCATGGCCATCGCGACCCCAATCGGAGAGATCACCTCGGCATTACGGGCCAGGCGGTGCTCGAGCGCCATCAGGCTCGCTGTCATAGGAACAAGCGAAGCCGCTCCACCTCCCCCGCCGACAAGGATCACCTGATCACGTGCGAGCTGATATTCGACGATCAGATCATCGATCGCCTCGGCAATCTTCCGACCAGCAAGCTGAAGAACCTCCCGGGCAGCCTCCACCGCACTTTGGCCCTTCCCCTGCCATTCGGCCAGCAGCGCAAAGGCAATCGCCGCCGCATCAGCATTGCCTCGCGCAAATTGCCCTTCACTAACCAGGCCGAGCAGGTTGGCGGCACAGGTCGTCGTCAGCGCCAGTCGATCACCATCTCTCGTCCTGAGAACAAGGTGGTCACACTCATCACGTCGTGTGGGCTGAATGATCTCGAGGGTCGCTCCCGTGAGCCGTTCCGGGTCGGTAAAACAGACATAACCCAGTCCGGCAATGTGGGCGCTGCGCGGTCCAACATCGACAATGGCCGGATCAAGGCCGGCTCGCACACGGATCATACTGCCACCACCGACTCCCAGCGTACGGACATCGAGCGTGTTCAGATACATCCGATGGCCATTGAGCCGCGCGGGACGGGTCGCCGGACTGCCATCCCTGATCACCGAGATATCGGCCGAGGTTCCCCCAACCTCGATGAAGATTCCATCTGAGATCCGTTCGTGCATGAGCGCTCCGGCAATCCCGGCCGCCGGACCGGAGAGCATGGTCAGAATCGGGCGCCGCCTGACCTCGGCAACGCTCATCACTCCACCATCTGAACGCATGATCATCAGTGGAGATTCGATCCCGGTCTCCAAGACGCATCTTTCGGTCATTCCAGCCGTCTCGATCATCTTTGGCAGTATCGCCGCATTGATGACGGCGGTCCGGGTACGAACCCGCAGGCCATAGAGACTGCTCACTTCATGCCCGCTCGTCGCCAGCATCCCGGCCGCCCGGGCCTCACCGGCAAGCATCGTTTCCGTCTCAGGTTGATCGACTCCAAAGGCGCTGCTCGCCACGATCACTTCGACCCCGTCCGCTGCAAGTCCCTCGAGAACCGACCGCAGATGCCGGCGTCTTCCCTGCCAGTCACGCCAGGCCATCCAACCGCGCCTCGACACCAGAGCCCGGCCAAGCCAGACCTGTCGGGCCTCCAGACTCCTCTGCGGTGTAAGTCGAATTGGCGGTACCCTGGTTGCACGTTGCGCCAGCCATCCCTCCAGCCCCTGCCCACCGGCAACCACGGCCACACGCGCCACGTCGCCTTCAAGCAGCGCGTTGGTCGCCTGCGTAGTACTGTGGGCGATGAAAGCAACATTGGCAGGTTCAATCGCAAAGTCGCGCATCGCCTGCTCAAGCGCCCTGACAATGCCCAGCGCGACGCCCTCCGTCGCGTGATGAGTCGTCGGAAGTTTGAGTTGACCGATCAGCTCCCTTGTCTGCTGATCGATCACCACCACGTCGGTGAATGTTCCACCGACGTCGATGCCGATTCGTACTTTCATGGTCTGGTCAATAGTAGAGCAGTGCGGCGACAATCAGCCCTGCCAGGCAGACTGCCATCTTGAAGAGGATCGTTTGTCGAGTCAGCTCCTCGACCCGCATTCCAACAAAATTGGCGACCCAGACATTCTGGGTATTGGTCGGATCACAGGTATTCTGTACCTGAACGACACTCATTACCGCAGCCAGTAACGCAAGCGGCGGCATTACCTGAAGGTCGCGAATCAGAAGATAGATCCCAATCCCGATCCCATAGGGATTGAGCGGACCGCGATAGAGAGCGAGCGGCGAGAGCAGTCCGAAGAAGAGCACATAGACCAGTGGTGAGCCAAAGTTGACCGCTCCGATCAGTGGGCCCAGCGAGGCTTTGACCTGGGGCAGAGTCGTCGCATTGAGCAGCATGCCAATTCCGATCATGAGGACCACCGCCGGGGCGACATCCTCAACTCCTCTGACTACGGCACTCGAGAGCTGGCGTACCAGCTCCCGCGGCCTGGTGATGAGTACTCCGAGAATCCCACCAAGAAGAAAGGCCGCCACCACCGGAACTCCCAACCACGCGTGCAGAACAAGTGGGACGATCGGCACGACCAGCGCAACCAATGGAACGTCGCTCTTCCGCGACGACTCGCCGTCCGCCTCGTCCACGTCATCATCTCTTTCGATGGCCCAGGCGCCGTAATAACGCATCCGTCGTGCGGCGAGGATCATAAAGATAACCAGCACTGCCGCATCGATGCCGGCGAGAATGATCGCAAACTTCCTGATCGCCTGTGAATCGATGCCAAACGTCCCCTGGTAGAATCCCCACATCCCGATATTGAAGACAAAACCGAGGGCAAAGGCGAGCAGAAAGAGGAGCCCGGCCAGCTTGCGGGGCACGCCAATACTCATCAGAATCGGCAGCGCCAGACCCCCAACCATGATCACCGCCCCCAGTCCGGTCAACGTCGTGAAGAGCCAGGCGACGGCGATCATCATCGTTACCGCTACGACCATCGGACGATCACCGCCATACTCGGCCGCCCGCTTGATCATGCTCTCGGCAATCCCTGTCTGCATGACGACCCGCCCGAGCATCGCCCCGGCAATGACCATCAGGTACTGTCCGGCCAGCCGCGTCGAACCATTGGTCACCACCTGCTCGAGGATCACCTTCACCGGTTCGCGGGCGACCAGGGCAACACTCACCGCCATCGCCGGAAGAGCAAGAATTGCCGGTACTCGCCGCGTCATCATCAATGCGGCAAAGATCAGGAAGACGAGGATGATCAGCAGTGCCGTCATCGCCCTCTCTCCTCGTCATCCAGCTCGAACTCGATCACACACTCAAAGGTCCGTGCCCACGGCAGATAGACCCGCGGATCACGTAATCCAGTCAACTTCACTCTACGCCCCTCACCCACTGGGTAACTTCGCCCCTTGAAATTGGCCGTGAAGAATTGCGTCATTCGTGGAATCATCGACTGCGAGACCTCCTGATCGACCATTGCATAACGCTCTGCTTCGAGCTGGTAGGTGATCTCACCCGTCCGCTTGGCCGCCTCTCGCAGACGCGCATTGACCTCCGGACGGACCAGATCGTGGTAAATAAAGTCCCCGGCATAACGGTTGAGCAGAAATGCCAGATGAGCCAGCTCTGTCCGACGCGGATTGGCCCGGCGTCCGCTGTTGCGCTCGCGCAGATTGTAGACCCGCATATTTGCGTGTGGAATGGTCGTCCCGAGCGTATTTCCGGCCGTATTCCACGCCGCATAACCAACAAACCGATCGAAGAGGCCCTCCACACGCAATGCTTCGATAATCCGCTCATCCGCTCCGCTGTAGTGCGGTGAGGGAAAGAGCAGATCGGCCAGCGCGACCGGCTGACCCGACTTCAGGTCGGCCAGCATGCTCTTCAGAAATCGATCGAACTCATCCAAGCTCGTCTGCGGCCCGTTGATGTAGAGCCGGTAATCGGGCTTCTCACCCTCTGCCGCGAGAACTCCACCGGCCGCCCGAATCTGGTTCTCAACCGTGAAGTGCAATGGATGATCCTCGTACGGGGCGACCACCGTGCGGGTCTTCTCGGAAGAGTAGACCGGTGCAATTCGAATCCGGCTCCCGCTCCGGTCAAGCACCGCCCGACTGATGAGCGAGAGCGACCCCTCATCAGTCCCGTTATAGATCGGCACCTGACTCTCCAGACCAAGCTCCTTCAGTCTCGCCCGCAGCACCGCCTGATCCTGTCGATGCAACCCATACTGCCGCGCATCATCCTGGAGCAGGATCAGCTGATCGACCACCTTCTCCTTCGCCAGCTCGATCATCGCCAGATTGATCTGCAGATCCCGACGCCGCGCGGCCAGATAGTCCTCGATCACCCGCGGCTCCAGATCACGCTCGAGCCGCTCCAGCTCCTCGGCCATCCCCTTCTCTCCGGTCCGGGGTACCCGATCCTTCAGCTCTGCCCAACGGGCCAGCTTGTCGTGAATCCCATGCGTGGCCCGACTCGCGGTCGGCGCCACCCGCATGATCACGCTGAAGGCATAGACCGGTATCCGCGGATGACGCTGCCGAAACCACCGGAAAAACTGGAGCCTCTGCCGCGCCTCTGCCAGCTCAACCCCATGCGTTCTGGAGGCAACCAGACCTCCATATGCGAGCATGTCGACCGAGATGACCAGCGCGTCCATTCCCCGATAGTCACGCTGCCGCAACCACTCCGCAATCCGTGCCGTATCCCCCGGTATCGTGAAGTTACCGAGCAGCTCCCGCCGCGGCATCTCGACCTGCTGCCCAGCCACTGCGCCGATCATCACCCCAAACTGTCCGACGGCCGGCCGATCATCGATCGGCACCAGGGTCAGCCTTCCTGCCGGCGTCTGCCCGGTCACGACCATTGCCGCCATCGTCAGTACCAGTAGCAGCAACGAGAAGCGACCAGTCACCGCACGCACACATCGATCTGTCATGGTTCCTCTCTCTCCGCCCGGCCTCTCCAGAACCTGAGTCCCGGCGGACCTCAAGCCCGGCTCATCCTGATCATTACCTGTCCTGACTTCAACCGAATCGGGCTGCCAAAAGACTCCCCTTTGGCAGCAGATCCGCGCCGCTCATCGAC
Organism: uncultured Acidobacteriota bacterium; assembly: GCA_903862855.1. Lineage (GTDB taxonomy): Bacteria > Acidobacteriota > Blastocatellia > RBC074 > RBC074 > CAIOZW01. The sequence continues at coordinate 2,390 of CAIOZW010000099.1, read as the reverse complement.
GCTCATACCATCCGGAAGGAGATTGCCATCGCGAAGATGTGCCCTCCCTCTGTCTTGACCTACCCTTGTCGGCAATCACGCCGTCGATCAGCAAGCTCCCCCCAGTCGACAGATCACCACTGGCTAAAGCGGAACAGGCAACCTTGCGGTACCCTGCGCTGGAATCGCCACGAATCAGTGACGTGTTCCAAGGTTGCCTGTTCCGATGTCGGGTGTCTCTGTTTAGAATGTTATCCGCCCGGCCAGTTGGATCCGACGCGGTGAGTTCAACTGCGTCGTTACCCGCCCAAACTGCGGACTGTTGACATTCAGCACCGGCGTACCGAAGACGACATAGTTGAGCGTGTTGAACGACTCAGCCCGGAACTCGAAGTTGACCTTCTCCGTGATCCGGAACCGCTTGAAGAGCGAAAAGTCGAGATTGATAAAGTTGTCCCGGCGGACGCTGTTCAATGTCCGGGAGGTGTTCCCAAGTACGAACTGCTTCGAACGATCCTCACCCGTCGGCGCCGTGATCAGATCGTTCGGATTGAAGAAGACACCCGTGTTGAACCAGAATCCATTGTCACGTACATTATCCCTCGCCTGTCCGATCTTGATCCGCGGATTGCTGACCGGCTTGATACTGGCACGCATGGTGGAATTGCCAATCCCCAGCAGATTGTTGGCGACGATACCGAGCGGCGTCCCCGTCTGCCAAGTGTATGACCCACTCACCTGCCATCCGCCAATCAGCAGATCGGCCGCCCGTGAGATGTTCCGGAGCAGCGCCTTGCGCTGTCCAAATGGCAGCTCATAGACTCCACTCACCTGAAAACGGTGCGGCACATCACCGGTCGAGAGCGACCACTCATCGCGAATATTATAGATATTCTGGATTGCCGTCGGATCGGTAAAGGCGATACCACTGCCCATTCCGCCAGTATCCATCGTCTTCGACCACGTGTAGTGGGCAAGGAACGAGAGACCGGCGGCGAATCTCTTCTGCAGCTTGAGCTGGAGCGACTGATAGTCCGAACCGCCCATGTTCGCCAGCGGCCGCGAATAGTTGAGCGCATTGTACTGCGGATACGGACGAAGCAGGCTGCCCCGCGTCACCGTCGACCGGCTCAAGGCCGAGAGAGGATCGGTGATCACGCCGAAGAACGGATTGGTCACCAGCTGTCCGAGAGCCGAATTGCCCAGCTTCTGCTGCTCCGGATCGAGCTGGTTGAGATTGAAGTTGTTGAGCGGCAGGTTGACCCCGCGCGAACCGACATAGACCGCCTCGGCAATCAGACTCCGCCCAAGCTGACGCTGGAGACCAATATTCCAGATCTGATTGTAGGAGCTCTTGATTCTTCCCTCGACCGCCGTCAGGCTCTGTCCAAGCAGCGAGAGACTTCCCTGTGAACGGCCGATGATCGTCGGAATTCCCGACGGGAAGGGATTGTTCAGAAGTACCTGCGGAATTCGTGGATCCGGCTGGGCACTGCTGATCGTATAGTTGTAACCAACCGAACCAAGCACCTCTACCGAGACCGGCAGATAGAAGAGCGCATACCCTGCCCGCACGACGGTTCTGTTGTTCAACTGCCACGCCAGCCCTATCCGCGGCGCAAAGCGTCTCCGGTCCGCCTTCCACTCTGCCTCATCCGGCTCGACAAAGCGGAGCAGCCCGTTGACGTTCCGCCCCAGCTTCTCCCGCACCGCGGCGTCGATCGGCGATGGGGCCTGGAAATCGAAGGTCGTCAGTCGGCCGAACCGCTCCTGCGTTCCCGTCTCCAGGTCCCAGCGCACCCCGAGATTGAGCGTCAACCGCCGGCTGAGCTTCCAGTCATTCTGCACATATCCAGCCAGATAGTGATGGAAGATCGTCACTGGTGTCCCATACTCGAAGACCGCTCCCGATTGCGCGCCAAGCAGGAAGGAGGCCAGCCCCAGCCCCTGGTTCACCGCTCCCACGTTCGGGTTCTGCTGCGTATATCCCGCCGTGAAACTGTAGTTCCCCGTTGTATCAAAGACCTGGAACGGATTGAACCTGATCAAGCGATACTCGAACCCGGCGCGGATCGTCTTCGATCCCCAGACCTTTGTCACCGTATCGGCAATCGTCCAGGTATCGCGCGGCTGATCATTGTAGCCTCGTGAACCGAGCGATGAATATGAGAACCCATTCCCCGCGATGTTGAAGGTCGGGAACTGCAGCACGGCCGCATTGTTCTTCAGATATGCCGGGAGACCAAGCTGGCTCGGATCGTATCCGGCGCCGAATGGAAGCTGATTTGCGTGCGACCGCACATAACCAACCCGGAAGTTGTTGACCAGACTCTGCCCGATCGACCAGTTATGGTTGACCACGGCATGGGTGAACTTGTCGACAATCACCCGGCCATTCGAGGCCACGTTCT
>CAIOZW010000098.1 GCA_903862855.1 uncultured Acidobacteriota bacterium | reverse complement strand
GGGGATACACGCGAGTCGCCCACTGGCGAACCTTTCCCTTGCCAGGCGGTGAGCACGCAATTCGCGAGCCGCGCCGGGCCGCGATCGGTCTGCTCCACGAGATCGATCGGTCGATCAGTAACAGTTGGCTCGATCTGCCCCCCACCCACCAATTTGGAGAAAGAGAGAGAGAGATCATCGAATCGATGCTTGCCCGCAGCATCAACTCGCCCCGCACCTCTAGTGTCGGAAGGCTCTTTGACGCCGTCGCCGCTATTCTTGGTATTCGCCAAGTCTCACGGTTCGAAGGCCAGGCGGCGCTGGAACTTGAATACTCGATGAGCGGGATCGAGACCGACGATAGCTATCCGGTTCACATCTTGCTCCACGCCAGCGAGGAACTGTCGACTAGAGCGGTGCGTGATCCTGAGAAGAGGGAATCATCCCGGACCATGGTTCTTGACTGGGAGCCGATGATCATTGAAATAGTTGCCGACCTCGCACGCAGAGTCCAGATCGGTTTTATTGCGACCAAATTCCATAATACACTTGTTGAGTCGCTGGTGACGATCGCCGGTCTGGCGGGTGAGCCACGGATCTGCCTGAGTGGTGGCTGCTTTCAGAACCGCTATCTGGTCGAGCGTTCGATTCGCCGGTTGCGTGATGAAGGGTACCACGTATACTGGCACCAGCGTGTCCCGCCTCACGATGGTGGGATTGCTCTCGGGCAGGCAGTCGCGGCTGCCCGCTATCTCAAACAGAACTGAAGAGATATGCCATCTCTCGGAAAGACGAGCGGGCCGGTTCTGATCGGCCAGGAAATGAGAAGCGCAAATGTTACCAATCTCGACCATTGCCGGGAAACTGGGAATTCCCGATGATTATCTTCTTCCGTATGGTGAACAGTCGGCCAAGGTCAGGCTCGAGTTTTTGAATGATGCCCGGTTCGCTCCGCGGGGCAAGTTTATTCTGGTGACGGCGATCACCCCGACCAGCGCCGGGGAGGGGAAGACGGTCGTCTCGATCAGTCTGACCCAGGGGCTTGAGCGGATCGGCAAACGTGTCGTGGCCACCCTTCGTGAGCCGTCGCTGGGGCCTGTCTTTGGTATCAAGGGTGGTGCGACCGGTGGCGGGCGGGCCCAGGTTCTGCCGGCCGAGAAGATCAACCTCCATTTCAACGGCGACTTTCACGCCATCACCACGGCCCACAATCTGCTTGCGGCGGCCATCGACTGGCATCTGCAACAGGGCAATCAGCTGAAACTCGACATCAACAGCATCACCTGGCCAAGGACGATGGACATGAACGACCGTGCGTTACGCCAGCTGGTCGTCGGGCTGGGTGGAAAGAGCAACGGCATCCCCCGCCAGAGCGGTTTTGTGATTACGGCGGCTTCAGAGGTCATGGCGATCATGGGTTTTGCCACCTCATACGATGATCTGCGGCAGCGCCTCTCCCGGATCGCGATCGGGCTCGATACCGATGGGCGCATCGTTCCGGCGGGAGAGCTGGGAGTCACCGGGGCGATGATGGTTCTGCTGCGAGAGGCGCTGCTGCCCAACATTGCCCAGACGACGGAGGGGACGCCTGTCTTTGTGCACACTGGCCCCTTCGGAAACATTGCGCATGGAACAAGCAGCCTCGTCTCGCAGATGATGGCCCTTCGCTGTGCCGACTATGTCGTCAACGAGGCTGGTTTCGGGGCCGACCTTGGCGCGGAGAAGTACTTTGACATCGTCATGCCCGGTTCGGGGATCAAGCCTTCAGCGGTCGTTCTCGTGGCGACCGCGCGGGCACTTGCCGCACACGGTGCTCTTCCCGGAGCAGAGAAGAATGGCCCCGAGGCCGTCAGACGTGGTCTCCCGAACCTGGCCCGTCACCTCTCCAACATGCGCAAATTTGGCGGCAATGTGGTCATCGCCATCAACCATTTCCCGACCGATACCGAAGAGGAGCTGGCAGTGATTCGACAGTTCTGCCTCGAACAGAATGTCCCATTCGCCCTCTGTAACGGATACAGTGAAGGGGCAGCCGGAGCGGTCGACCTGGCCGAGAAGGTGGTGGCCGCTGTCGAGACCGGTGATCCGAACCGGGTCAATCCAATCTATGACTCCGCACTCTCTCTGGAAGAGAAGATCACCCGAATCGCCACCGAGATCTATGGTGCGGATGGGGTGACGATCGAATCGCAGGCCCGGAAGAAGTTGAAGCGCTATGCTGACCAGGGGTTCGGTCAACTGCCGATCTGCATGGCCAAGACGCAGTCCTCCCTCTCCGACAATCCGGCCTTGCCGGGTGCTCCAACCGGGTGGACGCTCACCGTCTCTGATACCCATCTCTCGGCCGGGGCGGGCTTCGTCGTTGCCGTTGCCGGATCGATGATGCTTATGCCCGGTCTTCCCAAGGTTCCGCAGGCACTGCGGATCGATCTCGATCCTGATGGAAACATCGTCGGGATGAACTACTGATCCTGAGACAGGCAGTCTATGTGTCTGGCAATTCCCGGTCGGCTTCTCGACATTGAAGGTACGGATCTATTTCGATCCGGGCGGGTCAGTTTTGGTGGTGTCGTCCGGGAGGTCAATCTCTGTGCAGTACCTGAGGCGCTAGTCGGTGATTACGTGCTTGTTCACGTCGGGATGGCGATTGGCCGGATTGACGAGGAGGAGGCGCGACGTGTCTTCGAATATCTCGATCAGATTGACCAACTCGGAGAGATTCGTTTTTCGGATGACCTGATGAACGGGGGCGGACGATGAAGTTTCTCGACGAATATCGGGATCCGACGGCTGCTCGTGAGCTGGCACGGGCGATCGACCGGATCGCCACCCGTCCCTGGACGATCATGGAGATCTGCGGAGGCCAGACCCATTCAATCGTCAGATACGGTATCACCGAGATGCTCCCGGAGGGAGTTACACTCGTTCACGGCCCAGGCTGCCCGGTCTGTGTCACTCCGCTGGGGCTGATCGATCAGGCGATTCTCATTGCCTCCCGTCCCGAGGTCATCTTCTGCTCGTTTGGAGACATGCTCCGTGTTCCCGGAAGTCGCAATAATCTCCAACGGGTCAAGGCGACCGGTGGAGATGTCCGCGTCGTCTATTCTCCCCTCGACTGTCTGAAGATTGCCCGGGAGAATCCGGAGAGAGAGATCGTCTTCTTTGCCATCGGCTTCGAGACGACTGCTCCGGCCAATGCGATGGCGGTTGCACAGGCGGCGGAACTTGGAATCGATAACTTCTCGATCCTTGTCTCGCACGTCCTCGTCCCTTCGGCGATGGAGGCGATCCTGGATGATCGCGAGAACCGCGTCGCGGGATTTCTTGCCGCTGGGCACGTCTGTGCGATCATGGGGCTCGGGCAGTACCACTCCCTGGCGGCCCGCTACCGGGTGCCGATCGTCGTCACCGGTTTTGAGCCGCTCGATCTTCTCCAGGGGATCCTGATGTGTCTCCGTCAACTTGAAGATTCACGCCATGAAGTCGAAAATCAGTATGCGCGATCAGTGCGACCGGAGGGCAACCCTGCCGCACAGAGACTGATCGAGCAGGTCTTTACTGTGACCGATCGGCACTGGCGTGGAATAGGTCTGATCCCGCAAAGTGGTCTGCGTCTCACTGCGGACTATGATCGCTTCGATGCCATAAAACGCTTCCATCTGTCGATCGCCGAGCCGCCCGAATCGACCATATGCATCAGCGGACGCATCATGCGCGGTCTCGATAGACCCGCTGACTGTCCGGCCTTCGGTCGCGATTGCCGTCCGGAACATCCACTTGGGGCGCCGATGGTCTCGAGCGAAGGCGCCTGCGCCGCCTACTTCACTTATACGCATCAGGGGCATTCCACCGGCTGAGTGATCCCCAGTCTGTCTTGAAAGCGTCCGTCATCAGCCGTCAACAAAAGGATTCTGTCATGAAAAGATCTCTTCTCAAGGCTCTTCCGTTACTCCTGCTTCTCGTCGGCGCCGTCCCGGGCCAGACCAATGGCCCTGACACCTCCACCCGCACCACGGCAGAACGGATGGGTTACGGGCCGCAGGAGAGACTGCTCATGGTTCACGCCGATGATATCGGTATGTCCCATTCGGTCAATGTGGCGACGATCGAGGCCTTCAAGAAGGGAATGGTCACCTCGGGGAGCATCATGGTCCCTTGTCCCTGGTTTCCGGAGATTGCCGAGTACTATCGCCAGCATCCGGAGCTTGACCTCGGGCTCCACCTTACCCTCACAAGTGAGTGGAAATACCTCCGCTGGCGACCGGTCGCTTCGATCGACAAGGTGCGTGGACTGCTCGATCCTGATGGCTACATGTGGCGATCAGAGATTCAGACAGCGATGAAGGCTACCCCACAGGAGATCGAGACCGAGTTGCGCGCCCAGATCGACAAGGCCCTTGCCGCCGGCCTCAAACCGACCCATCTCGATACCCACATGGGTACGCTCTATACCCGGAAAGATTTCTTTGACGTCTACACTCGTCTCGGCCGCGAGTATGGCATTCCCGTCATGGCCATGCGCCCGACTCCTGAGGCGATCGAGTATGCCACCAAGTCACGTACTCCAATCGGTGCTGCGGATCTCTCCCAGCTCGAGCGCGATGGCTATGTGCTGCTCGACTATCTGGTGACCGGCGTTCCCGGCCGAAACTTTGCCGAGCGGAAGGAGGCTTACAAGACCTTTCTGCGTAACCTCAAGCCCGGCGTAACCATGCTCATTGTCCACCTGGGAATGGATGACCCGGAACTCAAGGCGGCGACGGGGTCCTGGGAGGCTCGCCACGGGGACTTTCTCTCATTCACCGATCCGGAGATTGCGGCACTGATCAGGGAGCTTGGGATCAAACTGACGACCTGGCGAGAGATGGGACGCATTGCCTGGAAGAAATGAGCGGAATGGAGACGCTCCGTGGCAGATCCTGAGAATGGAAATCCTTTGAGCCGGGGACTCGTCTGTCCCACCCCTCTCTCTGCTGAGGAGCGGGTTCTGCTTGCCCACGGTGGAGGCGGGAGGCTCACGCACGAGCTGATCGAGCGATTATTTCTCCCTGCCTTCAGAAACGACCTGCTCTCCAGGCGGCACGATGGGGCGGTCTTCGATCTGGGCGGTAGTCGTCTTGCCATCACCACCGATTCCTATGTCGTTCAGCCACTCTTCTTCCCAGGTGGTGATATAGGCACGCTTGCTGTCAATGGTACGGTCAATGACCTCGCCATGTGCGGTGCCCGTCCGCTCTATCTCAGCGCCGGTTTCATCCTGGAGGAGGGATTACCACTCCAGCTGCTTGAACAGATCGTCATTTCCATGCGTCGCGCCGCTGACCTCGCCGGCGTAACCATCGTCACTGGTGATACCAAGGTGGTCGATCGTGGAAAAGGTGATGGAATATTTATCAATACGACGGGGATCGGTCTGCTCGAGCACTCACTGGTGATCGCCCCCGATCGTCTCCTCCCCGGTGATCAGATTCTCATCAATGGCGATCTTGGTCGCCACGGCATCGCGATCATGGCCTCACGCGAGGGGCTCAACCTCGAGACCGTTATCGAGAGCGACTGTGCAGCTTTGAATGGTGTGGTGGGAGATTTGATCAGGGCCGGGATTGAGATCCATTGTCTGCGCGACCTGACACGAGGCGGTCTGGCCAGTGCACTCGTTGAGCTTGCCGAAGCCGCGCATCGACATCTCGAGATCGATGAGTCGGGGATTGCCGTTCGTGAGGATGTCCAGGGCGCCTGCGAGATTCTCGGTCTCGATCCCCTCCACCTGGCCAACGAGGGACGATTCCTCGTCGTTGTTCCGGCAAATGATGCACCCCGGACGCTCGACCTTCTCCGCCGCACTCCAACCGGCACGACCGCCGCGATCATCGGCCACGTCGCGGAGAGCGGGCCGTCGAGGGTCACACTCAAGACCCGTCTGGGCACAACCAGAATCGTCGAGATGCTCAGCGGTGAGCAGTTGCCTCGCATCTGCTGAACCGCTCCGGTCGATCCTCTCCGCTCGTGGCTACTTTCTCATTATCCAGTAGATTTCACCCGGCCATCCCGGGAACATTCCACCCCAGGCCAGATTGAAACGCATCCACGCTTCAGAGTTCTCAAGGGGACTGCCTTTGCTGCGCATTAGAAATGCCCCACTCATAAACTCCAGTCTCAACCCGGCTCTGGCCGCCATTCTCTCTACTCGCTCCGGAGAGAAGACGCTCACGTGGCCAAAGGGCAGCGCCGTGCGCCGGATCTGCTTCTCCCGTGCCCCTGCCAACACCCCCGGGACAACCGGAAATCCTCCAATCAGTGACCCACCGGGTCTGATCGCCGCGACAATCTTTGCAAAGACCTCCTCCGGCTCGAAGAGATGCTCAAGCACGTGAAGCAGAATCGCTGTGTCATACTGGCGCGGAAACTTGAGATCACGGTCTTCGAGATTGACCTCCAGAAAGTCCGTGTAACCAGCTCTCTCAAGCCTCTCCCGGTGCATTACGGCATCGACCGCTGTCCAGTCGGAGTATTTGATCCCGGCCGGCGCCGATTTCACAAACTCGAGCATCTGCCCGAGATGAACTCCTACCTCAAGCACGTCGAGCGGCCTCCCACTCCGCTGCCACTCCTCACGCAACAGATGGTAGCCGAACCAGTAACGAAGAAGGCGAATCGGGTAACGAACCCGTTTCGCCTCCGCTGAAATTCCGAATTCCGGGGATCTGACCACTTCATTGGTGGCCAGAAAATCTATCTCCCAATCTCCAGGATCATAGGATGGGAGAAGAGAATCGTTATGTGTCGAATTCATTAACCTGCCTTAAGAGACGCGACGGGGACCCCTTGTCGGTCCATCCGGTGTCGCTCGTACCTGCCGCGAATAGAGTTCTAGAACCGGATACCAGGCTCCATCCTTGGCGAAGGGGACAAGGTCGAATCCTCGACCATATGGATCGTCCCAGAGTGTCTTCGTATAGTCGATGCCCAGCGCCGAATAGATCGACGCCGCAATATCCTCATTGGCAATCGCTCGTTTCTGCGCCCAGCCTGGATCGGCAATGGCAAATCCATCATCCGTTGTCTTTCCAATCGCCTGACCACCGCTTACTCCACCACCCATGAAGAGCGAAAAGTGCTGGAAGTAGTGATCACGTCCATTCGTATTGTTCAGACCCGGCTGGTTGGTACCTGTCCGGACTGTTCTGCCAAACTCACCCATCGCCACAATCAGCGTCTCGTCAAAGAGTGTCCCGCCACGCTGACCGGGAGTGGCCATCAGATCGGCAACCAGATTCCCCAGTCCAAGGTCGAATTGACGCGCCGGCCCGGTAATGCTCGCATAGATGTTGGTATGGTTGTCCCAACCACCAATATTGAGCTGGATATAACGTGTCCCCTGATTGGACCGCAGCAGATTCCGTGCGACGATACAGGAGTTGCCGAACCCGCTGTTGCCGTAACGCATCCCCTCATCCGTCGTGAATTTGAAGATCGTATCGACCTCGGGATTGTACATCATTGCCCGGCTCTGCTGGTAGAACCCATCCATATCCAGAACAGATTCACCTAGCGGTGAGTTGGCGCGCAGTGACGCATCGAGATCCATCAGCATCTGGTATCGGCGCTCAAAATTGACTTGACCGACGGCGTTGGTCAGATTGGAGAGCCCTCCTGCATTTGCGGCAACTCCGAATGGCGTGTATCTGGCGTTGAAGTAGCCTGCATTGACCGTACTTCCACCATTGAGCGAAATGAATCCGGGCAGCTTCTGGTTTGGCTGACGCTCCGGCTCAAACTCGCGGGCGACGATCGATCCAATGTTCGGAGAGATCTTGCCCATCTGCGAAGTAGGATTACGTGAGACCTGGGTCCAGATCTGCTGCAGTGAATGGACAAGCGCTGGCGCACGCACACTCCGCAGGATCGCCATATGTTTGACCTGTCCGGCGAGGGTCGGCATCAAACCTTTCGGAAAGAGTATTCCGTTGATTGTCTCCGGCTGAAGGGTGGTCGGTGTCCATGATCCAACTTTCAAGTCGAAGGTGTCGACGTGGCTTGGCGCACCCTGCATATGGATGAAGATGCAGTTGCGGGCCCTGCCGGTCAGCAGTGGCTTCTCTTCAGCTGGTTTGGCATAGACATTGGGCCGCAGGGCCGGCACCAGAAACGATCCAGCAACACCCGTCCCGGCGATTCGGAAGAAATCCCTCCGCCCAAGTTCGGTTCCGGCAAAGAGCGGCGAAATGATCGACCGCTTGTCTTCTCTCTTCTTTGTACTCATATCGTTAATCCTCGTGAAGTCTCGTTCAACCCTCTCAACCGGGTCTCAATAGTTGAATATGAAGTCGACCTTGTTCAGCAGAACCCACTGCAGACTCTCGACTGCCTGCTGGCGTGGTGTCCAATTGAAGAAGGGAAGCAGTTTCGACTTCTCCGCGGCGGTCGGATAGCGCGAGAGTGTCAGGAGATACAATCTGTCGATCACCTTCTCGTCCGTCAGCGTGCGGTCATTGACCAGGTTGTAGACCGTATTGCGGATCGTCTCGGTCCCAATCGTGACCCGATCATCGAGCCGGATCCGCTGCGTGATGGTGGTGTTGTTCATCAGATTGAGCGACTGGAGGATCGATGAGTCATCCGAGCGCAAATTGGCATCACGGTTCCCCCGTAGAAAAGAGTCGAGGAATGCGCGCGCCGTAAAGTTGGTGCGTGGCTCCGCCGGGTCTGGCAACTGACCCGCCCACCGGACGACCCGTCTGAGCTTTCCTTCATCACTGAGAATCGGAAACCCGAAGACATTTACACCGGTTGTGCTGCCTGCCTCGCGGTACTGGCTTAACGGGGGGAGCCCGGTTGCCTGGACGATCGCATCATGGATCTCCTCTGCGTCTAGTCGCCGGGCATACTTGCGGGCATAGTAAGGAACATAATCGAGTTTCCAGGTTCCTGGATAGCTCGATGAGAGCTGATAGGTGGACGACTTCGCGATCTGTCCGATCAGCCGCTTCAGATTGAAACCATTCTGCATGAAATCACGCGCAAGCGCTTCAAGCAGTTCCGGATTGTTGGGCTGCGGAGTCCAGCCCCCTGGCAGCTTGGCGTTCGGATCGAGCCGGGCCAGGTCGAAGGTGTTCGAAGGCGAGACCAAAGCCTCGACCATCATCTCCTCCCAGATATAGTTGACAGCTGCCCGCGCAAACTGCGGATCAGCTGTCATCAGCCGTGCCAGCGCCTGACGCCGATTCTCGCTGGTGCCGATCGTCGTTGTCCCGAAGAGATACTTCGGGGCGGCACTGCTCTGCGTTCCGATCGGCGCCCGGGTCTGGCGATTGCCCGAATTGGTGTTGAGCGTATACTCGCCCGTGGTCCCCTCACCAATCGTGTAGACGCCGTAGTTGACATCCGTACTCGGCCGGGCAAATGTACGACGCGTGCGCGCATAGAAGGCACTCATTCCCCATGCCTGCGGGCGGGTCACTGTCGACCCCCAGAGGTTAACCGCATCCAGATGGCCCGCCCCGTCGTGACAGAGCAGGCAGTCCATCGAACTCAAACCGAGAAAGACGGTCGAGGTCAGTACCGCCTGTCCATCCATCGTATCCTGGGCCGGTCCCATCGGGACAAATCCGAGTACCGTAAAGTTGACTGCCCCATTGACCGTGCTATCACCCGAACCGGCGATCATCTCGGTAGCAATCTGATTGTACGGTCGGTTGCTGGCAATCGAATCGTAGATGAACTTATAGAAGGCCTCGCTGCCATTCATGAAGATCTGGATGTTGCTGGCGAAGGCGGTGTTGCGGTAGAGATCGCCATAGAAGAGCGTCCACTTGTCGACAAACTCTGTCGAGGCAATCAGATTGTCGACCAGTGTGTCACGCTTGTTGGCTGATGTATCGGCCAGAAACTCTGTCACCGCCTCCGGTGAGGGGGTCCGTCCGGTCAGGTCAAGGGTCACTCTTCGAATGTACTGCTCATCTGTGCAGAGCGGAGCCGACTGGACTCCTCCCTGCGCCATTCGGTCGAAGATGTGATTGTCGATGAAGTTGCGGCGTGGAATGTCCTGTGGCGCGGCCAGCTGTCCTGCTGTCAGATCGAGAAGATCGCTGACCTGCTCTGTTCGCCGCGAGAGATCGATCCGGTGCCGGCCATCGAGACCGTTGAAACTCTCCGGATCCTGCAGATAGCTGCAGTCCGACTCGGTCATAACGGAAAGTGGGCCAGAACTCGGGCCAGAAGTCGGTGCAGTTATCGGGGAAACCCCTGGACCACCTCCCGCCGCGGCTCCGGCGCGGTGGCTCTTTCCATCAAAACGCAGTAGAGCGCCACTCACTGCGAGGATGCAGAGCACCAGCACGGTCAATCTCTTGGCGGTTTTCTGTTTGGCTGTTAACTGTAGGGGGCTTACCCGTTTGAATGGGTGCTTCATATCGTTCATTTGGTCCTCTCCCGTGAAAGTAGAGATTATCTTCCTTCATACCGTCTAAACTCAGAGTCTCTTCGATCCTTAAACATCAATCTGCATATGCCAAGAAGATCAACCTGCATATGCCAGTCTGCAAAGGCCCGGTTGCACTTGCCAATGGCCCCAATGGCCCGGTCGCTTCATTGACCAATGGCTAAACTGAAAGCAAGGTCACAGAGCTATTTGAATAAAAGTTGATCACTGTCGCGAGATTCGATTTTTTGGTCCAGTGCTCATTCTCCTCAACCTCAATCCGAGCACCCTCGCTCTTTTCGCAAGAGCGTGCCCGACAACGAGGGGGGGGGGCAGGAGAATCTTCTATTCTGCAGGACTATTCTGCAGGACTATTCTGCAGGACTATTCTGCAAAACTATTCTGCAAAACCCTGTTTTACAGTACTGTCTTTTTCAGGGACCCGCAGACCCGCTGATCAAGTCAATACTGCCAGAGTATCAGTGCAGAGTCTTCAGATGGATCACCTCGGTGAGGAACCCATCATAAAGTAGATATAAAGATCGAATTAAAAAGAGCAATTAAAGACGCGCATAAAATTACTGGCCCGGGATCAGTTGCCAGAAGCCAGTTGTCATAACTGAAGATAAGACCTGACGAAAACAGGATCCAAACGAAACAGGGGTTGGGTGATACAAAAACCGGACCAACCTGGAATGTCAATCCAGCATATGATTACCGTAACCCGAAAATGTATAAAAAGAGCAAAATTAGCAAAATCTCAGATTTGTAATTTACCTCAAAAGATGTATCAATGCACCTCTTTTTTTCATCTCCGAATAAGCGATCATCAGAAACTTTCTGACGGCCATTATCCACCAACTCGCACCCGGCGCCGACTAACATTCCCCGCGGGGGAAGGCCTGCGAAATGAGACGAATCCTGCCTCGATTGGAACTCGGAGAGGGCTTGCTAAGAATTGAAATCGCGTTTAATATGCACCTGCTTGATCGAAAGTCTGCGTGCGGGAGATGACGGAGGAAAATTCCTGTCAGGCAACACGCCAGACAGCATTGACGATCGAGAGAACCGGGTGTTTGATCTGATCTCGACATTGGATTGATTCACATGGGACGGCGAATCATAATCGAACTATCATCCCGTAACGATTTTTGGCGCAACGCCTTCTTCGTCGAGTGGAACCATCAGTTTCCCGGTCGCTCAATCGAGCCACCTGACGAGAAGGGAACTGGTCCCGCTGCTCATCTCCTGGTCAATCTCCTGGTTGATGAAGAGTGGTTGGACGATCTCGAGCGAGTCGCCTCCCAGTGCTTCTCGGAGGTTCGTCAGGCCCCGGCAGATCCTGGAAGGCGGCAGATCTTCCGTCGCATCTTCACATCCGGCCGCCGTTGATCCATAATCTTCTGGTGGAACCGATTGGAGAATGCCGGCAAAAACCGGCGGTTCTGAGAACCGGGAAGCTGACATCCGGATATTATTTACTAAATCGTCAGTCTAAAATCGACAGTCTAAAATCGACAGTCTACTTGTCAGTATTACCAACAGCAGGCTTTCCCGACGTAGCAATCGCTGCCGGGAGATGTCTCCACTCACTTTTTTTATGAGGTTCAGGATAGAAATGAAATCACTCAAAATTACTGTTGCCGTTCTCATGCTGGCCGGGATGCTCGGATCAGCGCTCGTCACCGAAGCCTATCCGCCCTTCGTCAAGAAGGCCGAGAAGTACGGTGCGAAGAACTGTCTCTTCTGCCACTCCAAGGCATCTGGTGGTGAGGGTTGGAACAAGCGTGGTGATTGGCTGATTGCCGAGAAGGACAAGCGGAAGGCTGATGCGATCGACGTCACCTGGCTTGAGGAGTACAAGGAAGAGGAAGGCGAGAAGAAGCCCCAGTAGTCGACACGGCAAGAGAGTCGCATCGACAATCCATTTCAATCCGATTCAATTCCGAGGCTTGAAGACAATGTCAGACGAGAAAAGCCAAGTGACACGGCGTGATGCCATCAAGGGGATCGCGGTCGGTCTGGGAACAGCCGGCAGTCTCCCGATCCTGCAGGGCAATGGTCTTGCCCAGGGGCACCAGCATGGCCAGCATGGCCAGAAAGACATGACGTCGAAAAAGGGAGTCGCAGCCCCGGAGGCCGCTGCTCCCAAATTCTTTTCAGCAGAGCAGCTCGCTCTGGTGGCAACAATCTCTGAGCTGATCATCCCGACGGATGATCACTCTCCGGGAGCGATTGCCGCTGAAGTCCCGGCGTTTGCTGACCTGATGGTCAGTGAGTCTCCGGCGGAGGTCAAAAAGCTCTGGACGGACGGTCTTCTGGCGATGGATACACTGAGCCGCAGCCGTCATAAACTCTCCTTCAAAGAGTCCGCTCCGGCGCAGCAGGTGGCGATTCTCACCGAGATCAGCCGCAACGAGACGAAGCCGCAGACGCTCGAGGAGCGATTCTTCAAAGCCATCAAAAACATGACCATTGACGGGTACTATACTTCAAAGATCGGTATTCACCAGGAGCTTCAGTACAAGGGGAATACGTATCTGAAGGAGTTCAAGGGATGTACACATCCCGAGCACCAAAAGTAGACGGGATGGTCAGTCGTCTGCCTCTCCGGTTGGGGAGATGACCTTTATGGCCCGGGCTTTCGGTAAGGCTCGGGCCTTTTCTATGGCCTTTTCCTTGGCCTTGTCGATGGTCAGGGATGGTCCCGGGATAGATCCGGGTAATCTCTCAAGTTACGCACACTTTGAACAAGTGAGGAGGAGTTGTCGTGGAGTTCAATACTATCCTCAATCTGGTCGGGATTGGTCTGGTTCTGCTCAGTGGAGCCTCGGGGGTCGCCCTCTTTCTGCGATCGATAACCGGTAACGGGAGTCAGGCGCAGGGGCCGGGAATGACGACGCTCTGGGGGCTCTTCCTGATTGGACTGGTGACCGGTCTTCTGCTCATCTCCGTCTCGACATCCAATAAATAACTGTCGGAAAGCAGTCCGGTGGCGGGTCACTCTGGATATCGGTAACCATACAACTCATGCCTGCGGTCACTGATTGCCGGCACCTTTCCACCGGGCAGGCAGTGAGTCCTGGACGGCACACTTGGAGGAATGCACAAATGAAGAGACGAACATTTATGCGGAGCACGCTCGCGACAGGTCTTGCCCTGGCGGGTTCAGGTCTGGTCGAGGCAAACGGAGCGCCGAGCGCACCGGTACGCAAATTCAAGCTGAAGTATGCGCCCCATTTCGGGATGTTCAAGAACCACAGTGGCGAGGATCTGGTCGACCAGCTCAAGTTCATGCACGATCAGGGCTTCACGGCACTTGAGGACAATGGTTTGCCGGACCGTCCAGTGGCGGATCAGGAGCGGATTGGAAGCACGCTCGCCAAGCTTGGAATGGAGATGGGAGTCTTTGTCGCGACAAAGGATTTTCAGAATCCGACCATGGTTCTCGACAAGCCGGAGATCCGGGAGAAGTTTCTTGGAGACATCCGCAACGCGGTCGAGGTTGCCAAGCGGGTCAACGCGAAGTGGTGCACCGTCGTCCCGGGCTGCCACGATGAGCGGCTGGAATGGGACTACCAGATGGCCAATGTGATCGACAACTTCCGCCGTTGTGCCGAGATCTGTGAGAAGGCCAATCTGATCATGGTCATGGAGCCGCTCAACAATCGGCGTGATCATCCGAAGCTGTTTCTGACAAAGATTGCCCAGGCCTACGCGATCTGCCGCGGTGCAAACAGCCCGTCGGTCAAGATTCTCTTCGATATGTATCACCAGCAGATCACCGAGGGAAATATCATTCCGAATATCGATCTGGCCTGGAGTGAGGTCGCCTACTTCCAGGTTGGTGACAATCCGGGGCGCAAGGAGCCGACGACGGGAGAGATGAACTACCGGAACATCTTCAAGCACATCCACTCGAAGGGGTTCACCGGAGTGGTTGGAATGGAGCACGGTAATTTCCGCCCGGGCAAGGATGGCGAGCAGGCGGTGATCGACGCCTATGTGCTGAGTGATAATTTTTAGTCAGAGCAAGGGAGAGAATGATGAGGAGCCAGGTGAGACTATGGGTTGGACTGCCACTTTTGATGGTCGTGCTGCTGATTGGTGGAGAAGGCCAGACACAGCGGCGGTTGCCGAAGCCGGCCATTACGGCCGAGACCCGGGCGGCGCTCGACCGGATCTCGGCCGAATCGATGCGTGGTCACCTGGCTTTCCTCGCTTCTGATCTTCTGGAGGGGCGAAACACACCCTCGCCAGGCCTCGATTTGGCGGCAGAGTACCTTGCGACGCAGATGATGCGTGCCGGTCTGCAGCCGGCCGTCGAGGAGAACGGGCGCAGGAGCTACTTTCAGATTGCCCGCTGGCAGTTACTGAAGCCTGATCTGGATAGTTTCGACCTGACGGTGGTCGATGGTGGAGTTACTCACCGTATTGGAGCCGCGCAGGTCAGCTTGCAGAGCGAGCAGGCGGTCGAGGCCCTGAACCTCCCCCTTCGGCGGATCGATGCTGGTGATGGTTCTGTGCTGGCGGAGCTGAGGGCAGAGCAGTTGCAGGGGCAGGCGGTGATGATCGAGCTGCCAGAGCTGCCGCGGGAAGACCGGGCGCGGATGATGGAGGTCTTCCGGACGAGAAACCAGATCATCAGCCAGTTGGGGGCACTCAAGCCGGCCCTCATTCTTTCGATCAGTCGCCGTCAGGATGCCCGAGGTCTTGGCAGTGGAAGACTGATTGATCCTGAGGCCCCTGGCGGGAGAGGTGGAGGTGGTCCGCGGATGGATCAGATCCTGACGGTTCATGATCCTCGACTGGTCAGTCTCTTCGATGGAATGAAATCTGGTGAGACCCGCGGCACGATCTCCTTTCGTCTGGGGGCGCCACGAATGGTGCCAGTCGAGCTGAAGAATGTGATCGGGATCCTCCCGGGTTCCGATCCGGTTCTGAAGGACAGTTACGTCATGGTCTCGGCCCATTATGACCACGTCGGCATCGGTCAGCCGGTCGATGGTGACCGAATCTACAATGGCGCCAATGACGATGGCAGTGGTACGGTCTCGGTGATCGAGCTGGCGACCGCACTGGCGACCCTCAAGACCAGACCGAAGAGGACTCTCGTCTTCATCAACTGGTTTGGTGAGGAGAAGGGGCTGCTTGGCTCCCGCTACTATGGTCGACATCCGGTCTTTCCGCTGGCAAAGACCGTCGCCATGGTCAATCTGGAGCAGGTCGGGCGCACCGATAGCAGTGAGGGACCGCAGGTCAATAACGCAACACTGACGGGTTTCGATTTTACCGATCTGGGGCCGATCTTCAAGGCGGCAGGTGAGTTGACCGGCATTACGGTCTACAAGCACGAGAAGAACAGCGATGCCTTCTTTGGTCGGAGTGACAATCAGGCGCTCGCGGACGCGGGCGTCCCTGCCCACACGCTCTGTACGGCCTTTGTCTACCCGGACTATCACCAGCCGGGTGATCACTGGGACAAGGTCGACTATGAGAACATGGCGCGAGTCAACCGCATGGTCGCGCTGGCATTGATCAACATTGGCAATAACCCGCAGGCTCCGCAGTGGAATGTCGCCAATCAGAAGACAGCTCGTTATGTCGAGGCGGCGAAGAAGCTCGCGGCCAGGTAGCCGGTAGAGTCCTGCGCAGTCTCACAAGTAGGAGAGCAGGGAAGAATGATGACAGAATCGCTGCGACTCAAGGCGGTACAGAAGCCGATCATTCCGGTCATTGCCGAGCTTATTCGCCAGAATCCAGGGACGATCTCGCTTGGCCAGGGGGTGGTCTGGTATCCACCTCCGCCGGAGGTTGCGGCGAGAGTGCGTGACTTTCCAGTCGATGCTGTCCTCCACAAGTATCAGTCGGTCTATGGAATCCCGGAGCTGGTAAGCATCATCGAGCGGAAGTTGCGGGATGAGAACGGGATTGATGTCGGTGAAGAGAGCCGGATCTTTGTCACGGCCGGCGGGAACATGGCCTTCATCAATGCACTCTTGGCGATCACCGATCCTGGTGATGAGGTCATTCTCAATCTGCCCTACTATTTCAACCATGAGATGGCGATCGTCATGGCCAATTGCCAGCCGGTGCTTGTTCCAACGGACGAGCAGTACCAGTTGCAGCCGGCGCTGATCGAGGCGGCCATTACGCCGCGGACACGGGCCGTCGTCACCGTCTCGCCCAACAATCCGACCGGGATGGTCTATCCAGAAGAGGCACTACGGGCGGTCAACCGGATCTGTCACGAGCGTGGCATCTACCACATTCACGACGAGGCCTACGAGTATTTTACCTATGGCGGCACCCGCCACTTCTCTCCTGGATCGATCGCCGAGACTCGCCGCTCGACGATCTCGCTCTTCTCGCTCTCAAAGTCATATGGTTTTGCAAGTTGGCGGATCGGCTATCAGGTCGTCCCGGCCCATCTCTCCGAGGCGATCAACAAGGTTCAGGATACGGTACTGATCTGTCCACCGGTCGTCTCGCAGTATGCAGCGATTGGTGCGATGGAGGCAGGCAGCGGTTATTGTCGAGAGAAGCTGGACGATCTGGAGGCGGTCAGGAATCTGGCGCTCGATATGCTGCGCGGTCTCGGTGAGCGATGCGTCGTTCCTGAGTCGAATGGCGCCTTCTATTTTCTGATCAGGTTGATGACCGACCGGACATCCATGGATGTCGTCGAGAGGCTGATTCGGCAGCACAAGGTCGCGGCTATTCCTGGCACTGCCTTTGGTATCGAGGATGGCTGTACGCTGCGTGTCTCCTATGGAGCGCTCCAGCGGGAGACGGTCGTTGCCGGATTGGGAAGATTGACCGAGGGTTTGAAGGAAATTCTTGATTGAGGAGGCTTCATGGCCAGATTGACCGGATTGCAGATGAACATCGATTGGGAGGACAAGTCCGCCAATCATCAAAGGGTCGAGGGAATGCTGGCAGCGCAACGACCGGAACCCGGGACACTGGTCGTCCTGCCGGAGATGTTTGCGACCGGCTTCAGTATGAGAGCCGCGCAGATCGATGACACCGAGTCGCGCGAGACACAGGTATTTCTGGCGGATCTGGCGCGGAAGTACCAGATCTGGCTCCACGCCGGACTGGTTCGGCAGCGGGCGGATGGACGGCCAACCAATCAGAGTCTCGTCTATGATCCAGAAGGTGTCGAGATCACATCGTACGAGAAGATCTTTCCCTTTGCTCCCGGTGGAGAGTTGGAGAACTATGCCGCTGGCGACCGGATTGTCCTCTATCAGTGGGCCGGGTTCACCGTGGCCTCCTTCATCTGTTACGACCTGCGCTTTCCGGAGATCTTCCGGATGGCTGCTGCCCGTGGCGCCAATCTCTTCATTGTCATTGCCAGTTGGCCTGACCGGCGACGGCTCCATTGGGTGCGGCTCCTCCAGGCCCGCGCGATCGAGAACCAGGCCTATGTTCTCGGCGTCAATCGCAGCGGAACCGATCCGTTCCTCTCCTATGCCGGTGACTCGATGCTCGTTGACTGGCACGGTGAGGTCGTCTCCGGCGCCGGGGCAGAGGATTGCCTGGTCACCGGTCTCCTCGACGAGGAGGGACTCGCGCAATACCGCACGGCTCTCCCCTTTCTGAAGGACATGCGGCCGGTCACCGGTTGATGGAGG
>CAIOZW010000097.1 GCA_903862855.1 uncultured Acidobacteriota bacterium | reverse complement strand
CTGTTTCTCGTGGCCGTCAACTGCGGACGATCTGGAGGAAACTGTTTCTGTACCTCGATGGGAACGGGCCCGCGAGTCGGACGAGGCTACGATCTGGTGCTCACCGAGTTGATCGACGATTTGGGCCACCGTTTTCTGATCGAGGCCGGGACGCTTCGCGGTGAGCAGCTGCTGGAGGAGTTGCCGGTCAGGGCGGCCCTCGCCAGCGATCTCGATACGGCGGCGCGGCTGGTCGAGGCGACGGCCGCGGGGATGGGCCGCAAGGTCGAGACCGAAGGGTTGCGGGAACTGCTCCGGGAGCAGACGGCAAGCCCGGTCTGGGATGAGGTCGCCCAGCGTTGTCTCAACTGTGCCAATTGTACGATGGTCTGTCCGACCTGTTTCTGCACGACTGTTGAGGACGTGACCGACCTCACGGGAGATAATGCTGAACGCTGGCAGAAATGGGACTCTTGCTTCACCATGGACTTTTCACACCTTCACGGTGGTAGTGTGCGGCAGTCGACACGGGCCCGCTACCGCCATTGGTTGACCCACAAGATGTCGACCTGGATCGATCAGTTCGGGGAGGCGGGGTGTGTCGGCTGTGGCCGGTGCATCACCTGGTGTCCGGTGGGAATCGACCTGACGGCAGAGATCAAGGCCTTGCAGGAGTCGAGCCATTCGACAAAGAGCGGAGTATCGTCATGAGTTTTGTGACCATCGAGAGCATTGTTGCCAGCCATCCCTTCTTTGCCGGACTCTCCGAGGAGTCATTGCGGGTGATCACTGCAAGATCCCGGCAGGTCGAACTTCCCGCCGATGAGATCATCTTTCACGAGGGTGAGGCTGCCGACCATTTCTATCTGATCAGGTCGGGTCGCGTGGCGCTCGAGGTTCATTCGCCACGGCGGGGACGGCAGACGATCCAGACGATCGAGGGTGGTGAGATTCTCGGCTGGTCGTGGCTGGTTCCACCCTATCAATGGAGGTTCGATGCACGGGTGATCGATCCGGTGGAGGCGATCGAGTTGGATGGCCGTCGGTTGCGTGAGCTGGGTGAGATCGATCACGATCTTGGTTACGAGCTTTACCGTCGTTTTGCAATACTGATCGGTCGACGCCTGGAGTCGACACGTATCCAGTTGATGGATCTCTATGGCAGCAGTAATTGATAAACCTGTCGATCCGATGATGCCAGTTCCTTACGTGGTGAAGCGCGTGCGGCGCGAGACGCACGACACCTTCACGCTGGAGATGGTACCGTTCGATGGGGGGCCACCGCTCCGTTTTCGGCCGGGGCAGTTCAACATGCTCTACCTGTTCGGGGTAGGGGAGGTCGCGATCTCGATCAGTGGAGATCCGGGAGACGGGGCGCGTCTTGTCCACACGATTCGCGCGGTAGGGATGGTCACGAAAGGGCTCGAAAGGCTGAGGGCGGGTGCCGTCGTCGGTGTGCGTGGACCTTATGGTCGGCCGTGGCCGGTCGATGAGCAGTTGGGGCGTGATCTGGTCATCGTCGCCGGAGGGATCGGGCTGGCTCCACTGCGTCCGGCAATCCTTCATCTCCTGGCTGATCGGGCAGCATATGGGCGGATCGTGCTGCTCTATGGAACGCGCAGCCCGGCCGACATCCTCTACCGTCGTCAGCTTGAAAGATGGCGGGCACGGTTTGATCTGGATATCCTGGTGACGGTCGATCGCGCGGCAGTGGACTGGCGCGGCAGTGTCGGATTGGTGACGACCCTGCTTGGGAGGGCACCTTTTGTCCCCGAAAAGACGACCGCGCTGATCTGCGGTCCAGAGATCATGATGCGCTACACAATGGCCGGGCTGGTCGAGCGCGGCGTGAGCGAAGCCGCAATCCACCTCTCGATGGAGCGTAACATGAAGTGTGCGATCGGACTCTGTGGCCATTGCCAGTTCGGGCCGACATTCATCTGCAAGGACGGTCCGGTCTACTCGTCACCGGAGATTGCCGGACTGCTCAAACAGAGGGAGGTCTGAGATGGCGGAGAAGAGACGTCCCAAGCTGGCGGTCTGGAAGTTCTCCTCGTGTGATGGATGCCAGTTGAGTCTGCTCGATTGTGAAGATGAGTTGCTGGCCCTGACCGACCAGATCGAGATTGCCAATTTTCCTGAAGCGTCACGCGCCGTGGTCAAGGGGCCTTACGATCTCTCGCTGGTCGAAGGCTCGATCTCGACATCGCACGATGCCGCGCGAATCCAGCAGGTCCGGCGTGTCTCGAAGCACCTGGTGACAATTGGCGCCTGTGCGACGGCCGGTGGTATTCAGGCACTCCGCAACTTTACCGATGTGCGCGAATTGATCCCGCTTGTCTATGCCCGGCCCGAGTATATCAGTACCCTCGAGAGCTCAACCCCGATCTCCAGCCACGTCTTTGTCGATTTTGAGTTGCACGGCTGTCCGATCAACAAGGTGCAGCTCGTTGAAGTGATCAGTGCCTTTCTGCATGGTCGTCGGCCGGTGACCCCGGGTTACAGCGTCTGTCTGGAATGCAAGCGACGAGGCAATGTCTGCGTGACGGTTGCACGTGGCGAGCCCTGTCTCGGCCCGCTTGTTCATGCTGGTTGCGGGGCGATCTGCCCGTCGTATCAACGTGGCTGTTACGGTTGTTTCGGTCCGATGGAGACTCCCAATCCGTCGTCGCTCAGTGAGATGTGGCTGGCCGGGGGAATGGCTCCCGATGAGGTGGTGCGCAGGTTGCGTAGCTTCACGGCTGCGGCAGAACCTTTTCGCCAGGAGAGTGAGCGCCATGAAAAATAGGACTATCAAGGTCGGGTATCTCGCCCGGGTTGAGGGTGAGGGGGCGCTATACCTGCAGGTGAAGGGAGATGAGGTCACCGATGTCCGGTTGGAGATCTTCGAGCCACCGCGGTTCTTTGAAGCGCTGCTCCGCGGCCGAAGCTATGGCGAGGTCCCGGATATCACCGCACGGATCTGCGGAATATGTCCGATCGCCTACCAGATGGGATCGATTCAGGCGATGGAGAGCATCTTTGGCGTTAAGGTCGAAGGGCCGCTGCGGGATCTGCGACGTCTCATCTACTGTGGTGAGTGGATTGAGAGCCATGTGCTTCACGTCGCCATGCTCCACGCCCCTGATTTTCTGGGGTATGAGGATTCGATCAGCATGGCCAAGGCGCGGCCAGAGTTGGCCGAGAGGGTTCGAATGGCATTGCGGCTGAAGAAGCTCGGCAATGAGATTCTGCGCCTCATTGGTGGGCGTGAGGTTCATCCGGTCAATCTGCGGGTAGGCGGATTCTACCGTGTGCCGACCAGGCAGGAGCTGGCTCCCCTGCGAGAAGAACTATACTGGGGACTCGAGGCGGCGCGACAGCTCGTCCACTGGACTGCCGGGTTCGAATTCCCGGAGTTTGAGCGAGACTACGAGTTTGTCGCCCTGCGCCATCCGGACGAGTATCCGATCATGGCTGGAGGAATTGTCTCCAATCGTGGACTCGACATCTCCCTCGACAGGTATGACGAGACCTTTCAGGAGGAGCACCTCGCCCATTCGAATGCACTCCACTCGGTAATCGTTGGTCGGGGAGCCTACCTTGTCGGTCCACTGGCGAGATACAGTCTCAATCACGACCGTCTTTCTCCCCTCGTTCGTGAAGAGGCCGGGCGGGCGGGATTGGGCACGGTTCTACGCAATCCGTTCAAGAGTATCATCGTGCGGAGCCTCGAGGTTCTCCAGGCGGTTGAGGAGTCGATCCGGCTTGTTGAAGGGTACGAGATGCCCGATCGACCGTTGGTCGATTATGAAGTTCGTCCAGGCGTCGGATACGGCTGCACAGAGGCTCCGCGCGGAATCTGTTACCACCGATACGAGGTCGATCAGGCCGGACTTGTTCGTGACGCTAAGATCGTTCCCCCGACCTCCCAGAATCAGAAGACGATCGAGGATGACCTGCGAGGCTTCGTCCCGCAATATCTCGACCTCGCAGAGGATCGTCTGGTCTGGCATTGTGAACAGGCGGTTCGTAATTATGATCCCTGTATATCCTGTGCGACCCATTTTCTGAGGCTGGAGATAGAGCGGACCTGAGTCAGGACGTTCCGGCACCTCAGATCAGTACTGGTCACATCTCTCTCAAAGGCAGTCAAAGAGTGAATTCATGCAGACGATCATCATCGGTATCGGTAATGAACATCGTGGTGATGACGCGGTTGGGGTCTTGATTGCCCGCCGTCTCGCCGGGAGCCAGCTCAGAATTGGCTGCGGTATTGGCCAAAGTATATGCAGGATCATCGAGGCAAATGGAGAAGGAGCTTCGCTCATCGAGAGCTGGCAGGGCTATGAGCAGGTGATCCTCATCGATGCGGTCGCACCTGGCCCGACAACCGGGCCACCCGGCCATATTCACCGCATCGATGTCCGGGATCATCAGTTGCCGTCTTCCTTCTTCCACTATTCGACACACGCCTTCAGTCTGGCAGAGGCCGTTGAACTGGCCCGGGTGCTGGGTCTTCTGCCACCTGCGATGATCGTCTATGGTATCGTCGGTCGTTCATTT
>CAIOZW010000096.1 GCA_903862855.1 uncultured Acidobacteriota bacterium | reverse complement strand
CATCTGGGGTCGCGAGCCAGAAATGATGCAGCCATCCATCTGCTTACCCGGTGGTTACCGGAGAGCGGTGAGAGCCTGGGTCAGTTTCCGATCTTCTTCCACTATGTCAATGTCGGCCCGTCGATCAGCGAATCGGAGATGATTACCGACGTCTACCTGCCACTGAATCGGGCTGATTGAGATCCGCAGAGTTTTCATCAATCGCGGGGCACGGTGGTGCCATCCTGTGCCGATTGCATGATACTCATTCGCGAGAGGGAGCGGGCGATCTCTTGCGCCAGCGTTTCGGCAAACGAAGCGTGATCAAAAGCCGACTGGTCCGGCCACATCTCCACTTCAAAGACAATCTGTCCAAGCGTTGATCGATCCACATCGAGGAGAGGCAGTGTGAGTCGCCAGGTGCAGTCCGGGTCTGTGCAGGCCACCCTCTTTCGTCCCCCCTGCCAGGACCAGATGGTCAGGCCTGCTTGATCGTAAAGAGTTATCGAATCGAATTGAGCAATCGCCTCGATTCTCTCCAGCAGGCTGAAGAGTGTGGCTGGAGATTCGGCGCGGTGGAGATCGGCGCTGAGTCGGCGGAGAAGGACGTTGTTGGCAAGATTGCGGCGGCGCCGATGGACGCTCTGCCGGATCTGCTGCCCAAGTTCTGCAAACTCGGGATACCGCAGGTGTTGAACACCAAAAATCAGTCCGACGCCGATGATAAAGAAGACGAGCGCGGCGATGTTTCGCTGTGGATTGAGGAGCAGGAGACCAAATAATGAAAAGAGTCCACAGACGCCATAGAGGATAATGGCCGCCTGGCGCTGGCTCAGACCACGGTCGAGAAGTCGATGGTGGATATGGCCGCGATCACCGGCGAGGAGTGGAGCCCCACTCAGATAACGACGGATCAGCGAGAGTCCGGCCTCGGTGATGGGCAGACCGAAGGTGACGAGCGGGATGGCGATCGCGACGATGGTCGTGCCCTTCTGTGATCCGACCAGTGAGAGGGCGGCCGCCATGAAGCCGAGAAAGAGGCTGCCGGAATCTCCAAGAAATATGGTGGCCGGGTTGAAATTGTAGCGAAGGAAGCCGAAGACCGCACCGAGCAGAGTGATCGAGAGAAGGCTGATCTCCGGATCACCCTGGGCGATCGAGAAGATGAGGATCGAGAGCAGCGCAAAGATCGAGGCTCCGGCGGCCAGACCGTCGATGCCGTCGATCAGGTTGAAGGCGTTGGTAATGAGGATCACCCAGAGAGCGGTCAGAGCAAAGCTGACCAGCAATGGAAGTCGCCAGTAACCGCCGAGAGGTGAGGAGAGATTCTCGATTCGCAGTCCGCTCAGGAAGAGAGAGGTCGCCGCAATGGTCTGGAAGATGATCTTGGCCGGAGCGCTCGCGCTGCGAAAGTCGTCGTAGATTCCAAAACCGAAGATGAGTGTGGCGGGAATGAGGATGGAGACGATCCGCGGCAACTTGAGCAGGAATATTTCGCTGACGAGGTTGCCGGAGAAGGGAACGAGGGCGAGCGTGAACAGAAAGGCGAGAAAGATCGCGATGCCACCCAGCCGTGGTGTTGGGACAGCGTGAATGTGGCGTCCATTGTCGGGGATGGCCACCGCACCCCATTCGCAGGCCTTTCGGCGCACCCAGGGAGTGAGCAGAAGAGCGCTCACGGATGAAATGATGAAGAGGGTCAGATATGTCCGCATAGGGCTTCGAGATACTTCTCCGCAAGGACAGTTCGCGAATAATTGTTTCGCGCAAAGTCCTGACCGGCCTTGCGCATCCCGGCACACCGCACCGGATCTTTTTGCAGCCTGATGATCGCTTCGACCAGGGCCTCGACATTCTCCGGCTCAATGCAGATACCCGCACCGGATCGCTCGACCAATTGTGCCGCTTCCCCCTCGACACTGCAAATAATCGGACACCCGACGCCCATCAACTCGAAGAGCTTCGAAGGGAGAACCTTGGTAAAGATCGGGAGTCGGCGCAGCGGAACCAGGCTGACGTTGCTTGCACCGTAGATGGTCGGCAGCGTTGAGCGGGGCTGTTCGTTCAGAAAAGTGACATTCGACAGTCTGGACTCTTGCGCCAACTTCATCAGCCGTGCCTTCTCGGCACCCTCACCGACAAAGAGAAAGTGGATCGCGGGGTCGGCGGAGAGGCGTGAGGCCGCCGTCAGCACAGTCTCAAGTGCATGCGACATTCCATGAGTGCCGATGTAGGAGACAAGAAATTTGTCTCGCCAGCCATTCCTCTCGCGAAAGCTCTCTGGTGATTCGCCGGTCGACTCGAGAAAGCGGAGGTCGATGCCATTTGGAATCAGCGCGATCTTCTGATCCGATATTCCCTGCGCGTGAAGGTAAGAGCGCGTCGACTCGGCGACAATGACGATCAGATTGGCAGCGCGGTAGAGGCGCTGTTCGAGCGATTCGAGAATCCTGATCACCAGCGGATTGTGCAGGGCACCGAGTTCGATTGCCGATTGCGGCCAGATATCGCGAACT
>CAIOZW010000095.1 GCA_903862855.1 uncultured Acidobacteriota bacterium | reverse complement strand
CTCTCCACCACTCTTCATACCGATAATGGCCAGCCGCTTTGATCGCTGACCAGAAATGAGTCGGACCGGCACTGACCGGAACGATTCGATCCCCAGCACGCCAGGGCGGCGGCTCAGCTCGTCCGCCACACCCGGTGGCAGCGGATTGCGGAAGAAGAGGGTGATGTCTTCACGCAGGATCTGTCGAAATTCTATCTCTACCAGGTGGTCGATTGCGTCAAAAAAATAGAATCCGATAAAGAGCACGGCGACCGGGAGCGAGATTCCAAACATGGTCAGGGCCGATTTGATCGGGGTTCGCTCAAGGTTGCGCAGAATGATTCTGACCGGCAGGCTGAGCACCCTCTCCAACCCAAGCCTCTCAAGAACACCCGTTCGGAAGCGGGCTGGCGGCTCGGGGTGCATTGCTTCAGCCGGGGGAATGGCAATAGCCCGTCGCACTGCACCGAGCGCACCAAGGACTGCTGCCAGGCTGCTGATTGTCACTGCCCAGCCAATCACTCCTGGATCGACCCGGTAGGTCAGGACCGGAAAACGGAAAAACTCGGCGTAGAGACCGGCCAGCGAGCGACCCCAGAAGTAACCCAGCCCAACTCCCGGCAGGATCCCGCCAGTTACGGCAATCAGTGAGAACTTCAAATAGTGTGTTCCGATCGACAAATTTCCGAACCCGAAGGCCTTCAGGACACCGATCTGGTCTCGCTGGGTATAGACCAGTCGCGACAGAACGATGTGAAGTAGAAATGCTGTCACCGCCAGAAAGATCCCCGGAATCCAGGTGCAGAATACTCGCAGCTCGTTGAGCTCGCTACTGATGAAACGATGTGATGACTGCTCACTCCGATCATATGCCCCGAGCCCACCGTACGGCTCCAGTAGTTTATCAACCTCTCCGATTACCGTGAACTGATCTGCCCCGGGAGCGATAGCCAGACTGACATCATTGAAGGCTCCCGACATGTCGAAGACCGGTGCCAGGGCCGCCCGGCTCATCCACAATACTCCAAAACGGCGCGGGTCGGGGAAGAGATCACCCGGGCGAATCTCATAGATGTACTCAGGTGAGAGCGCGATTCCGGTAATGCACAGATCACGCCTCTTCCCATTGATGACTGCGCTGATCCGGCTACCTCTCTGAAGACGATTTGCGCTGGCAAAGGATTGGCTGATCACTACCTCGTCGGGATGGTCGCGCTCGGGAAGAACACCCGCCACCAGATGGATGTTGTTGAGATCATCTCCAGTTGCGGATGCTCGTGTATTCAGCGAGATCAACCTGCCCGTTGCCGGTTCGTCGAGGCCGGGAACATCGATGGTCACTTCTGCAACGATACGCGTCTCTACCTGCGCCACTCCAGGAATCTCGGCCAGTCGGTTGCGGAGAGAATCAGGAGCCAACTTCAATCCCGCAAAGATCTCACCAAAATGGTACCGTGCGTAATATTGCTGCTGCGATTCGAGAAGTGCCAGCCAGGTCGTGCGCATGGCGACAAAAGACATTGCTCCACAGGCGACCATTAACGCGATCGCCATCACCTGCCCGCGCAGGTGAACCAGATCACGCCACAGCTTTCGGTCGAGTCCATTCAAGTTGCTACCATTCCAGTTCGGCTGGCCGGACTTTGTGGTAGTTGCGAGTGATCTCGACAACCTCACCACTGCTGATCCTGATCACCCGGTCGGCCATTGCCGCAATCGAGGCATTGTGGGTAATGATGACCGTCGTCGCTCCGAGTTCGCGGTTGACCTGCTCGAGAACCTCAAGCACCAGCTTGCCTGTCGAATAGTCGAGCGCTCCGGTCGGCTCATCGCAGAGCAGTACATCAGGTCGCTTGACGATCGCCCGGGCTATCGCCACTCGCTGTTGCTCGCCTCCCGAGAGCTGGGCTGGAAAGTGATCCATGCGGTCTGCAAGGCCGACCATCTCCAACGCCTCGACTGCATCCATCGGGTGTTCACAAATCTCTGTCACCAGGGCGACATTCTCCAGCGCCGTCAGGCTCGGAATCAGATTGTAGAACTGGAAGACAAAGCCGACGTGTTCGCGCCGGAAAAGTGTCAGTTCACTCTCGCTTGCTCCGGTCAGATGATGGTCACCCTCCTGCTCATAAAAAATTACCTCGCCAGCTGTCGGAGTATCCAAACCACCAAGGATATTGAGCAGCGTCGATTTCCCACCCCCCGAAGGTCCAAGTATTACGACAAATTCGCCACGGTAGAGATCGAGATCGACCCTGCGAAGCGCGACCACCTCGACCTCACCCATCCAGTAGATTCGGGAGAGATCGCGCGCGCGGAAGACCGGTAATGCTCCATCGAGCGCCAGCCCGGGATTATCTTTACTATCCACCTTCATCTCGCAGTGAGTCCTCAAGTCGAAGAGAGGAGGGCTCGCCAGTCGACGGGCCCTCCTCTCACCAAATCTGCACCTGGTTACGTATCGTTTTGATATAGCTCAGCGATTGGCGCAGCGCACCGTACTCGCCTGCGGTCCCATCTCTCCGATCTCCTCGGCGTAGACGACCATTGTTCCAATGTCGAGCTGATCGAACCCTTCATTCATCACGCTGTTGCGATGAAAGTATATCTCACGCCCATCAAGAGTCTGCAGAAATCCGTAGCCCTCTTTGGCAAAAAGGCGCAAGACTCTCGCGGCGGGTGTCTCCAGATGAATCTTGACTTCGGCGCGACTTCGTCTCAAATGATCCTGAAGCTGTCGCCGCGCCGTCTTGAAGGCATCGCTCAAGGCAACATAGGCATCCCTCTGACGCCCCTCAAGATCGAACTCCTTGAGGCGTCGCTCTTCACCAAGGTCGATCCCCTGACCGTGCAGGCTGGGCTGCTGATTGACGACGATGCTCTGTCCCGGTACCTCAAGGTTAATGCGTATATGAAATGGATTGCCTCGATCATGATGCTGATGCGGAATCTCAACAACCACGTGGCAGCGAATGATCTGATCGAAGAACTCCTCCAGTTTGGCGACCTCGGCGCGAATATGCTCGTCCAAGGCCTCTGAATGTTTCATATTGCGAAATGTTATTTGAAGCGGAATGTTCATCGCGTCTCCTCTCAACCTGCTCATCGGGGCCCTGGACGATCGATGCTCGAAGTCGTCCTCCCCATTTCAACAGCTCACATCTCTGGTTAACGCAAGTCCTATGCCTCACATCAAGTTCACAGATCGACTGTTCATCTTCCGCCGTTTCAGCCCGGCTGATCGTGAAAATGGGCGGACGCCCGATATAGTGGCTGCAACTTACGACTCCTCAGGGGCCGCAGAGGTTGGCCCTCACTCCGCTTTACTGAGGATAATCACACTTCGACTGCGGATGATTACCCACGAACCATCGATCTTGCAGAATATGTTGCTGAAGCATAATCTCTTCATTGAGGCTTGGCAGAGTTCTCAGGAAAGTGAGTTGTAATACAATGCCCAAATCATTCGAATCGATCTATGCGCACGGATTCGTGCGGGTCGCAGTCTGTACCCCTTTTCTGAGAGTGGCAGATCCGGTCTACAATCTGCAGCGGACGGTCGGGCTCGCTACGCAAGCCGCCGATCAGGGGGCGGCCCTCGCCCTCTTTCCGGAGCTGGGGCTTTCGGCCTACACTAACGACGATCTCTTCCATCAGGAACCACTGCTCCACGCGACCGAGATGGCCATTGCCGAGCTGGTCTCTGCCAGTCGCGAACTTCTGCCAATCCTCATCGTCGGCGCGCCGCTGCGCCTCGAAGGGCGTCTCTTCAACTGTGCGGTCATCATCTACCGTGGACGCATCCTCGGGATCACCCCCAAGACCTACCTGCCAAACTACCGTGAGTTCTACGAGAAGCGACAGTTCAGTTCCGCACGAGACCTTATATCTGGTCAGGTGCGCCTGTTTGGTGAGACTGTGCCGGTTGGTACCGACCTCCTTTTCAACGCGCAGAACATCGACAACTTCACTATCCACGCCGAGATCTGCGAGGATCTCTGGACCCCAATCCCACCAAGCACCTACGCTGCACTGGGTGGAGCGACGGTGCTCGCCAACCTCTCGGCAAGCAATGTGACGATTGGCAAGGGAGACTACCGGCGCAGCCTCTGTGCCGCCCACTCCGGCAAGTGCATCGCCGCCTACCTCTACTCGGCGGCTGGACCGGGCGAGTCGACAACCGACCTCGCCTGGGATGGTCAGGCCATCGTCTATGAGAATAATGAACTGCTGGCCGAATCGGACCGTTTCGCCGATCGTGAAAAGGTGATCCTCGCCGATATCGATCTGGAACGGCTTGCCCAGGATCGCATGCGCGCGACAAGTTTCAACGACTCGATTGGTGATCATCTCACCAGGCTGCGATCACTTCGCCGCATCGAATTCGAGTTTGAACTACCGCACCGCGTAATCCCGCTCCAACGCCGCGTGGAGAGATTCCCTTATGTTCCTGATGATGAGCGGGTCCGTGACGAAAGGTGTTATGAGGCCTACAATATCCAGGTCCACGGCCTGAAGAAGCGGCTTGAGAGCACCGGAATCAGCCGGATCGTTATTGGAGTCTCCGGGGGACTCGATTCGACCCATGCCCTCATTGTCGCCGCCCGGACCATGGACCAGCTTGGACTGCCCCGTCAGAACATTCTCGGTTATACCATGCCCGGGTTTGCCACTAGCGAGATCACCTTGCGCAACTCACATGGGTTGATGAACTCGCTTGGAATAACCGCGCATGAACTCGACATCCGCCCCTCCTGCCTCCAGATGCTGCGCGATCTCGGCCACCCCTACAGTGAAGGCCAACCGGTCTATGATGTGACCTTCGAGAATGTCCAGGCCGGCGAACGGACCTCCCATCTCTTTCGCCTGGCCAATCACCACCAGGCGCTGGTTCTCGGGACTGGTGATCTGAGTGAGCTGGCCCTCGGCTGGACAACCTATGGCGTGGGCGATCACATGTCGCACTATAACGTCAACGCCTCCGTCCCGAAGACGCTCATCCAGTTTCTGATCCGCTGGGTGATTGCTTCGCGGCAGTTTGACGAATCGACATCGAAGATCCTCCAGTCGATTCTTGGAACCGAGATCTCTCCCGAGCTTATTCCATCGGCGGATCATTCAACGGCCCAGCCCGCTCAGAGCACCGAGGCCCGCATTGGCCCTTATGAACTGCAGGACTTCAACCTTTACTACATCTCACGCTTTGGTTTTCGTCCAAGCAAGGTCGCCTTTCTCGCTCTCAATGCCTGGGGAGAGAAGTACGATCTGCCGACGATCCAGCGCTGGCTCGAGGTCTTCCTCGATCGCTTCTTCCGGACCAGCCAGTTCAAGCGCTCCTGCATTCCGAATGGGCCCAAGGTCGGCTCAGGCGGCTCCCTCTCACCCCGCGGTGACTGGAGGGCGCCCAGCGACTCCGAACCCGCTGTCTGGCTGGAGGAGCTTCGCCGGAGGAAATAAGTGAGAATGGAGAATGGAGAATGGAGAATGGGGAAGAATGGAGAATTGAAAATGGAGAATGGAGAATGGGGAAGAATGGAGAATTGAGAAGAATGGAGAATTGAAAATGGTGAATGGAGAATGGGAAAGAACGGAGAACTGAAAATGGAGAATGGACGGTAAGGTGTACTGGAGAGAGGAGGAAGATCGCAGACTAATCTATTGAATCAACATATTTATCCGCAATAATCCCTCACCATTTTATCTGGTTTTCAATTCTCCATTCTCCATTCTCCATTCTCAATTCTCCATTCTTCTCAATTCTCCATTCTCCATTTTCAATTCTCCATTATTTAGATGAATTCGTTGAATAGGCTCTCGAGGTACTCCTGGCGTCCGCTGCGATTGGTCTTGACCTCGCCCATCTTCAAGGCGATCGGCTCCAGCTCTTCGAAGCTCGACTTGCCCTGTTCGATCTTCTTCCCGAGATCGCTCTCCCACGATGCATAACGCTGACGAAGGAAATCGGCAATCCGACCGTCCTGACGAATCCGGGCGGCGATCTTCAGCCCGCGGGCAAATGTATCCATCCCCGCAATGTGCGCGTGGAAGAGGTCGTCCGGCTCGAAGCTCTCCCGTCGAACCTTGGCGTCAAAATTGAGTCCACCGGTCTTGAATCCACCCATCTTCAGGACGCAGAGCATGACGTGTGCCGTAATGTAGAGATCGGTCGGGAACTGGTCTGTATCCCACCCAAGCTGCCAGTCGCCCATATTCGCATCGATCGAGCCGAGTGCGTTGGACGCGATCGCTGTCTCCAGGTCGTGCTGCATCGTATGCTGCGCGATCTGCGCGTGGTTCGTCTCGATATTCAGTTTGAAGTGGTCAAGCAGGTCATACTGGCGCAGGAAGTTCAGGCAGGTCGCCGCGTCACTGTCATACTGATGTTTGGTCGGCTCCTTCGGCTTCGGCTCGATGTAGAAGGGCCCCTTGAAGCCGATCTTCTTCTTGTAGTCGACCGCCATATGCATGAAGGCTCCAAGATGATCGAGCTCCCGCTTCATGTCCGTGTTGAGCAGCGTAAAGTATCCCTCGCGACCACCCCAGAAGACATAGCCCTCACCACCCAGCTCGTGCGTCACTTCAAGCGCCTTCTTGACCTGCGCTGCTGCATAGACGAAGGCATCGAGGTTGGGTGAGGTTGCCGCACCATGCATAAAGCGCGGATGCTGGAAGAGGCAGGCCGTTCCCCAGAGCAGCTTCTTGCCGGAGTTCTTCTGGGCCTTTGCCAGCACCTTGGTGATCCGGTCGAGGATCTTGTTGCTCTCATTCAGCGTCCGCCCTTCCGGCGCGACGTCCCGATCATGGAAACAATAGTAGTCGATCTGCAGCTTCTCCAGCAGCTCGAAGAAGACATCGATCCGTCTGATCGATGTCTCGACCGATTCCTGAAAATCGTCCCACGGGCGAACCGCCGTCGGCATGCCGAAGATCTCTCCGCCGCGTCCGCGCATCGTATGCCAGAAACAGGAGGCAAACCGCAGATGATCACGCATCGACTTGCCTTCGACCAGTTCGTCCGGATTGTAGTGCTTGAAAGATAATGGATTGCGCGAATCGGCGCCCTCGTACCGGATGGTTTTGATTTTAGGAAATGCTTCAGCCATATCGATCCAGTTGTCCTTTCACCTTGCTCTGAATGTTGCATACTGAGTGGAAATAATCGGGTATTCCAGCATAATGTCTCACATCGCCTTGCGCTTGTGCAATCCTCACCGGTAGAAAAGCTGCCACACAACTGGGGGTGTCAGCAATCCTGTAAAACCGAGTGACCTGGTGCCTCTTGGTGGGAGTCTTAACTAGTCAGGAATCCTTACCAGCACGGCATCAGCGGACGATCTCGACCGAGCATGGAGCACGCTGGACGATCGCTGTCGAGACGCTGCCCAGCAGCATTCTCTCCAGTCGGCCCTGTCCACGCGCACCAAGAAAGATCGCATCAGCCTGCCACTCCTCTGCCACTTCGATCAGCAGTCGCTTCGGGTCACCTTTCCGGACAATGGTCGAGACGGCCAGCCCTCGCTCCTCGATGAGTCTCTGTTCTTCGGCCATCATCCTGGCAATTCGTGCATTCTCTGCGGCGACCCATTCCAGGATCTGCATCTGGAGAGTCTCGTGATCGGCGCTCTCCCCTCGCGGCGCCGGAAGATCCCAGCGGGCGTTGACCAGCCGCACCTCACTCCCTGCCGGCCAGTCGCGGCGGATGACGGACCTTGCTGCCGCCTGCGCAGCTGGTGATCCATCGATGCCAACGATCAGGCGCACCCCCCCAGACCCAGCTCGACGCCCTCCCCGGCAGATCCGTACCTGACAATGGGCCTCGGACGAGATCTTCTGCGCGACATTCCCAAGCAGGAACCGACCCAGACCGGTCTGACCGTCCGCTCCGACTACCACCAGGTCCGCAGGCCAATTCTCGGCCTCACCCAGCAGAATCCCCGATGCCGAACCAGATGCCGCCGCATAGTCGATCCTCCATCCCGGAAAGATCCCCTCCAGGTAATCCTGCGCCTCCCTTGCCAGCCGCCGCGCCTCGTCCACTCCGGTCAGTGCCTCACCTGCAAATCCTGTCTCGACTCCGCCCAGACTTGTCGGTAATGGAAACCAGGTCTCGGCTACCGAGACGGTCTTTGCCTCGACAAAGTCTGGCAACCCCGCCCAGCGCAGGTCGTCCAGCATCGCCCGCGCACCCGGTGAACCGTCATACCCGATCAAGACCCTCATCAATTTAGTCATGGCTCCCTCCTGCCGATCTGCTTGACTCAGTAATTAACTTCCGGGCCGACTCACTGTTCGGTAACAGTTGCCATGCCTCAGCGTTCTATCAACCGATAACGCAAGTCCTGTTCCGCTGGCAGTTATCTATATTTGCGGGGAATTTGAACCAGAGAGAGGGGTTGGGAGTGGGGGGCTTTCCGCTATGGCAGGCGATTTTCCCCGCCCAGTCCGAAGATGACCGGTCGTTGATCGGCACGAAGTCTGATCGTCCGGCCCAGACGATCCCAGATCGAAAGAACGGATCCATAGTTGCTGTCGGTCTCCGTCTGGTCGATTGAATGGTGAACCCGATGGATCGATGGGGTGACGATGACCAACCGCAGTGCTCTGTCGATCCACTCCGGAAATCGTATGTTGCTGTGGTGGACGAGGATCACTGGAAACATGATCATCTCATAGATCAGCAGCTCGCGGATCGTCAGTCCGATAATCGGCATCACCAGCAACCGCCCTAGCGTCGAAAGCAGTATCTCTGCCGGATGGAAACGGACGGTCGTCGTCACATCCATCGCCCTGTCGGTGTGATGAAGTCGGTGAAATCGCCATAAAAGCCCGATCTCGTGATTGGCCCGGTGCCAAAGGTACATCCATCCGTCAAAGAGGATCACTCCGGTAACCATACCAGTCGCCCCACCGAAGTGGCTGACCAGCCCGATCTCCTTGCGTTCGATCCAGATGCTCATCCACGCGAGGAGGGGTGTTGCCACCAGTGCCACTCCGGCTCCATTGACCAGGCCGAGCGCCAGATTCCCGGTGCCATGCCTCGCAATGCCACCGCGCCCGGCCTGACTTGCCGGGATGATCTGTTCGAGGATCAGCAGTACTGCGAGGCCGCCAATCGTTATCAGTAATGGGACTGTTTCGTATTCAATCATCGACCCGATCTCACTTTTTGGTGAGAATAGTCGACCATTTTGCTATCATACAAATACTGTTTTTCTTAAAAAGGGTATAAGATCAGGCTTATGATCTCCGATTACAACCTCTACCCGTTGCATGTCTTTCGTATGGTCGCCCGGCAGGGAAGTGTGACGCGGGCAGCCGCAGAGCTCTTCATCAGCCAGCCGGCGGTCTCGGCCCATCTGAAAGCCTTCGAGACACATATTGGCGCGCCACTCTTTGAAAGAACTCCGCGGCAGATGGTCCTGACCGAGATTGGTCGCCACGTCCTCGATCAGGTCAACCGGATCTTTCTTCTCTATGACGAGCTTCCGGAGCAGGTCGACCTGCTTCGAAACAAGGTGACGGGAGAGGTGGTCATCGCCGCATCGAGCACACCGGGCACCTATCTTCTGCCCACCGCCCTCCATCGTTTTCAGCAGAGGTATCCAGAGGTAGTACCGCTGCCGCGAATCGGGTCGAGCACAAGGGTGATCGAGTGGATCCTCGAGTATGAGGCGCCTTTCGGCATTGTCGGCGAGATCAGACTGCCCGAGATAATCGAAGGGGTTCCGCTGGGGCGTGACCAGTTACGGTTGACGGTAAGGGGGGATGATCCAATGGCCGAAACAGATCGAATCGATCCGGAGAGGCTTGCCGACCGGACGCTCTTTCTGCGCGAACCTGGTTCAAGTACCCGCTCCGTTGTTGAAGGTATGTTTGGTGATCAGTTCAGACGTTTTGCGAGGATAGTCGAGATACCGGGAACGGAGGCCATCAAACAGGCCGTTGCGGCAGGGCTTGGCGTGGCCTTCCTCTCATCCTGGGCCTGCCGGCTTGAAGAGAAGGTGGGAGTTCTCGCTCCGCTGCGTGACCGTCGCTGGCGGAAGAGCCGCCACTTCTACCTTGTCAAACGCAGAGATCGTGATCTGACTGGCGCGGCCGCGGCGCTCAAGTCGGCACTCTCGTCGAGGAGAGGCTGGAGCTGAGAGTCGCGCCGCACCAGCCCCCCTCCCGACTCTCACAGTCCGGGAACTGCACTCCGCACCGGGGCGGGCATCGGTTGTCCACCCTTCAGCGACCGCCACAGAATATCGTTCAGTTCATCGAAGTCGACCAGATCATACTCCGACCAGTCCATCCGCGCGGATCGTTGCGCCCCCTCGCCGGTCAGCGGGTTGCGCGTCTGCAGGTCGACCCGCGCATTCTCCCTGACGAAGGGCCGCAGATCGGGTGTCGTGGTAAAGACATTGTAGAGGGGTGTCGCCAGCTGGTCGTACTGGGTCATCGGGGGCAGACCGAGGATCAGCTCCATCGTTCTGACGTATGAGACGGTGGTATAGAGTGTACTATCGACGAGTCCACCGCGTTTGACGTAGGGTGAGAAGACAAGGCCGACCGTCCGCCGCGCATCGACGTGATCAGGTCCGTTCTGTGCATCATCCTCGATGACGAAGATGGCGGTCTCGGCCCAGAACTTCGAGCGGCTGACCGCCTCGATGATCATGCCCAGCGCGAGGTCGTTTGAGGCGACACAGGCGGTCGGGGTGAACCGCCCCGGTAGCAGCCCGTCGGTGTGATCTTCACCGAGCGACATGACCATGTAGTTCCACCATTCCCCTTTCTTCTCGGCCTCCTGCAGCTCGCGAATAAAGACATCGGCGAGATTCGTGTCACGTTGCCGCCCACCCGGTGCGCTCTTCAGCTTGAGCCACTCGCGGCTGTAGTTCTCGCGCAGTCCACTCGCACCGCTGAAGATCGGCTCAGTGTCGGGTGAAGAGCGGAACGAGGCGAATTCACCATAGCTCCGATAGCTCTTGCCGTGCCGTCGGCAGTTGTCCCAGAGATATCCGCCCGGTGAAGAGGTCAGCCTCTCATCCGCTTCCGGCTGGCCGCGGCGACTGTAGCTGTTGACCCAGGCCTTCTGGGTAAAGTCGGTTACGTAGGCGGCGTTCGACCACTGATGTCCATCCTGCGAGACTTCGCCATTACAGTAGAGGTTGTCGAGGATCACCGTCTCTCGCGCCAGTTTGTGGGCATTGGGCGTCGCCTGCTCTCCGAAGAGGGTCAGATTTGGATCGCCATTTCCTTTGCCGAGATCCCCCAGCACCTGGTCATAGGTTCGGTTTTCGCGAATGATATAGAGGACGTGCCGGATCTTCGGGAAGACCTCACGCTGAATACGGTCGGCGTGGGCCTGATCGATCTGATCCTTTGGATTTGGAAAATTGCCGCGCACCTGCGCTGTATACTCAGCCAACCGCGCTCGGTCAGGGACGTCGATGATCGAGATGTTCCCATCGATCTGTGAACCGACATAGTCGTAGGGTTTGGACGGATCCGGCGAGGCGATCTTATACTCGGTCGAGGCCGGGAAGTTACCACGCAGCTTGAGTCCACCCTTTCCGGTTCCGACGATGAGCCGCTTTCCATCGGGAGTCACGGCCACCGCGCTTGGATACCATCCGGTGGGAATGAAGCCGAGAACCGCCGAACGGCGTCGGTCACCGATGTCAATCATGGCGACGTTGTTATTGTCCGCATTGGCGACAAAGAGTCTTCTCCCATCGCCTGTAATGGCCAGCGAGATCGGTGACGAACCGACCGGCGCCTCGCGGTCGAGCGAGGTTCGGATCGTCTCGACGACACCTCCTTCGCGCAGGACGCTGATGCTGTTCGAGCCGGAGTTGGCCACAAAGAGCCGACCATCACGGCTCCACGCCAGATCGTTCGGATGGCTGCCCACCTTGACTCGGCCGCGCTCCTTCAGTGTCGCCGGATCGAGCAGGCTGACC
Source organism: uncultured Acidobacteriota bacterium (assembly GCA_903862855.1). Classification (GTDB taxonomy): domain Bacteria; phylum Acidobacteriota; class Blastocatellia; order RBC074; family RBC074; genus CAIOZW01. The sequence goes on along the minus strand of CAIOZW010000095.1, from coordinate 6,372 downwards.
GACTCATCCCCCCAGTTGCTGACGGCGAGGGTCCGTCCGTCAGGAGCGAGCGCGGAGCCATAGGGGCGATATCCAACCTTTGCCGACAGCTGATCCGCAAAGTTGGCGCCGCTCAATCGATAGACCGTGTCGTTCTGGATGTTCACCACATAGAGCGCACCATCCGCCCCCAGCGTGATGCCGGCAATGAAGCGCTCCTTCTCGGTCAGCCCCTTGATCTCGATCGAAGGTCTGAGAGCAAAACGCCCTCCCGCCAGGCCGATCCGCAACACCGGCAGTTTGAGTGAAGTGAGGATCTCCTCGGCCATACCACGTTGTCTGGCGAGGCTGGTAAACTGCGGAGTCAATGGCCCACCGCCAGAGACATAGATCTCACCAGTGCGCGGATCCTGGGCCATGCCGGTCCAGTCCTTGGCGACATTGATCGTTCCCGTCATCGCGGCCGTCTCGAGGTCGATCAGGTTGAGGCTGTGATCATGCCAGCCGGCCGTGTTGACAACGGCCTGCTTCCCGTCAGGAGAGACGATGATCTTCATCGCCATGTCACCTGGCAGCGGAATCTGCCGGCCAGCCGGCGTGATTCGCCACCCCACCGGAAGTATGATCCCCTCTCCACCAGATACCGGTCCGGGCCTCAACCGCGCACTCTTCTGCTGATACGCCACACTGATACCGGCTGTCATAAATGCCAGCAGCGTGAGTATTATCGTGATGAGTCTGTTTCTCATTTGCTCTGCCCTCGGATTTGTTTTGATGGTCTGGATGGCCTGATTGAACCTGGCCAGATATCTCTTGCCAGGCAGGAGGATCGTTCCGATTCAGATCGACCGGGAAGAGCGGGCCGGGTATTCCGTGCAACCCGTTGAAGGGGTTGCACGACACCGCGGCCCGCATTTGATCTCTCTCTCTCGTCAACACCCTAACGGGCGAGATTGGCTGCGACAAACTCCCAGTTGACAAGCTTGTCGAGAAGAGCATTGACGTAATCGGCGCGACGATTCTGGAAGTCAAGATAGTAGGCGTGCTCCCAGACGTCGATCGTCATAAGCGGCTTCATCCCTCGCGTCAGCGGGTTTTCGGCATTGCCAGTCTTGACAACCTTCATCTTGCCACCCTCTTCGACCAGCCAGGCCCAGCCGCTGCCAAACTGGGTCGTCGCCGCGGTAAAGATCTCCTTCCGCATCGCTTCAAGGCTGCCGAAATCCTTCTCGATCCGCGTCGCCAGCTCCTTGCCCGGCGCTCCACCTCCATTCGGACGGAGACCATTCCAGTAGAAGGTGTGGTTCCAGACCTGCGCCGCATTGTTGAAGAGGCCGGCCTTGTCGGCCGCACCTGCACTGGCCTTGATCACCTGCTCGAGAGTCATCTCGGCCATCGGTGTTCCATCGACCAGCTTGTTCAGATTGTCGAGGTAGGTCTTGTGGTGCTTGCCGTAGTGGAAACCGATCGTCTGTGCAGAGATGACCGGGGCCAGCGCGTTATCGGCATAGGGCAGGGGAGGCAGCACGTGCGGTGCCGCAGCACCGCGCGCGATCATCGGTGCTCCCACCAGCGGGAGAGCACCGATTGCGGCTCCTGTCAGAATGAAATTACGACGGCTTAACGAACGATCCTTCATGCAATTGCTCCAGTCTGTTGTTCTCCTGGACAGTCTGAGGGCCGGCTCGGCAAGCTCTTCAGATCGTGCGAGCCAGCCTTCAGGTCCAGTCCGGTTATCAGAATAATTTGCCTCATCGAGACAGTCAGCTCACGCTTTGATCGAAGCCAGAAGACCACGCGTATATCCGATCGACTCGGCCAGTCCGGGAACCGGATCCTTGCCGTCCTTCTCATACTCGAAGCCGACCAGGTCCTGGTACTTGATCTTTACCAGCGCAGAGAGTATCGAGTGGAGATTGAGAATTCCGCGCCCTGATTCGATCGGTGTGTTGCGCGGTCCAAGGGCGTAGATATCCTTCATGTGCAGATCGTAGAGCCGCTCGCGGCACTTGATGATCGACTCGGCTGGATCGACTCCGGCGCGCGCCGTGTGGCCGACATCGATGCAGAGGCCGATCCGCTTGTCGTACTTCTCGACCGCGCTCATCACATCGTAGGGGGAGGGAAACTGCTTGTCTTCCGGCCCATGATTGTGGATTGCCAGCCGGATGTCGAACTCCTTGACCAGCTTGTCGAGGATCGGCACGAGCTGCTTCTCCGGTGCGCAGACCATGGTCTTGACGCCAATGTCACGGGCATACTCAAAGGCCCGGCGGATCTCGGCCTCATCACCGCGCAGTCCGACGTTCCCGACGCTGAGCGGCGTGATCCCGGCCTCCCGGAACATCTGTGCCCGCTGCTTGCGCTCTTCTGTCGTGTGGGTAAGGTCGATATGATTCTTGACGTTCTTGATCGAGACATACTCGAGGCCGACGCGCTTGACGGCCTTGATTGCCTCCTCGATCGGCAGCTCGCGCAGCGTATAGGTAGCGACACCGATCTTCAAACCACGCCACGGGTTGGTGGCGGCACTCTTTCCGTCCTGCGGTATCGCCGCAAGAGTCTCTGATTGACCGGACAGTCGATTGAATGGCCAGGCCGCGGCAGCCAATGCCCCGGCAGTGAGAAGTTCCCTTCGATTCATGTTTTCATGCCTCAGTAAATTAGTTACATCCAGAGCAGGTATGCGAATGGTCAGAAAATAACGCAGCCTGTCGTGAAGATCAAGCCAGCTCTCAGGCCGTCTTGAAATTTGATCACCCTTGACAGATCTGAACCGGCAAACAAAAAATAGTCCGACACTCAAGGAAAGGTGAAATATTTTGGCAAATTTCAACGTGACCGATCGATCGATCTTTGACGTCGTGACGAAACAGCCCGGTCCGGAGGGTCGATTGCCCCTTACTGCGACGGATCTGCTCGATCGTCCGAGTGGTGACCTCTTTGGCTGGAGCCAGAATGTCGGAATGGGCTGGGAGCCGCACCGGCTTGGCCGCCCCGAGGCTCTGATATTGAGTACTCTCGGCGGACTGCGGAGTGACGACGGGACACCGCTCGCGCTTGGCTATCACACCGGCCATTGGGAGGTTGGCCTCCTGGTTCGCGAAGCGGCAGAGGAGCTGCGGCGGCGCGACTGGACACCTTTTGCCGGGTACTGTACCGACCCGTGCGATGGGCGCTCACAGGGGACGACCGGAATGTTCGACAGTCTGCCCTACCGCAATGATGCGGCGATCGTTCTGCGACGGCTGGTTCGCTCGCTGCCGACGCGGCAGGGCGTGATCGGAGTCGCGACCTGTGACAAGGGGCTGCCGGCGATGATGATGGCGCTGGCCGGGTGTCGGTCTCTGCCGGTCATCATCGTTCCGGGCGGAGTGACCCTCCCGGCAAGCGACGGTGAAGATGCCGGCAAGGCGCAGACGATCGGCGCCCGCTTTGCCAATGGTCAGATCACGCTCGAGGAGGCGGCCGAGATCGGTTGCCGGACCTGTGGTTCGCCGGGTGGCGGCTGTCAGTTTCTGGGAACGGCCGCGACCTCTCAGGTCATCGCTGAGGCGCTCGGTCTGGCAGTTCCACACAGTGCGCTCGCCCCGTCCGGGCAGCCGATCTGGCTCGATGTGGCGCGGCGCTCGGTGGGGGCGCTGATCGATCAGCGGTCACTCGGGCTCGAATCACGCCAGGTCCTCACCCCGGCCGCGTTTCGCAATGCCATGGCCGTTCATTCGGCCTGTGGTGGGTCGACCAATCTGCTGCTTCACATCCCAGCCATTGCCGCTGCCGCCGGGCTCGAACCGCCGACCATCGAGGAATGGATTGCCATCAACCGCCGCGTGCCGCGGATCGTCGACTCGCTCCCGAACGGTCCTCACCCGACGATCCGGGTCTTCCTCGCCGGCGGAGTACCAGAGGTGATGCTCCACCTGCGCGAACTGGGTCTGCTCGATGGTTCGGCATTGACCGCGCACGGTCAGCCGCTCGACCGGATGCTCGATGAGTGGCAGATGTCGGAGCGCCGCCGGGCGCTGCGCGAGCGGCTGCGTGAGCAGGATGGCGTCGATCCCGACGAGGTGATCATGGCTCCTGCGCAGGCCCGCACACGCGGGTTGACGAGCACCGTCTCCTTCCTTCGCGGGAATCTGGCTCCCGAGGGCGCGATCGTCAAGAGCACGGCGATCGACCGCTCGACGATCGATGCCGATGGAGTCTACCGTCTGACTGGACCGGCACGCGTCTTCACCAGCGAGCGGGCGACGATCGCCGCAATCAAGAGCCAGGGTGAGGATCGGATCAGGCCCGGTGAGGTGATTGCCCTCATCTGTCGCGGTCCAATGGGCACCGGGATGGAGGAGGTCTACCAGATCACCTCGGCGCTCAAATATCAGCCCTACGCCAGATCGGTCGCCCTCATCACTGATGCCCGGTTTTCAGGCGTCTCGACCGGCCCCTGCATCGGACACATCGGGCCGGAGGCCCTTGCCGGTGGGCCGCTCGGAAAGTTGCAGGATGGCGATCTCATCCGCCTGACCATCGATACGGTCAATCTCGAGGGAAGTATCGACCTTGTTCAACGTCTCGATGACGGGACCTTCACCCCGGATGACGGAATGCTGATCGCACGCCGTCCTCGTCCAGACCTTGCACCCGATCCGGATCTGCCTGATGATACACGGCTGTGGGCGGCGCTCCAGAACGCGAGCGGCGGATCCTGGCGTGGTGCGGTCTATGATGTCGACCGCATCATCAGACTGCTCGAAGCCGGCCAACGCGCTGAAGACCGTCTTCAGGCAGAGCCCGGAGATTGAACCTGAATCGACTTGAGAATAGCTCGAAACATTACCTGAGATGAAAATGCAAAGAATACTGCTCAGCACTGCCTCTCTGCTTCTACTGCCCATCCTCGTCTGTGCCCAGGAGACGGCCAGTCAGAAGTATCTGCTCACGGTCGACCGCATCTGGAACTCGGCGCCACACAGCGCCTTCACCGACCTGGTCGAGTTCAATGGCCGTCTCTACTGCACCTTCCGCGAAGGTACCGGGCACGTCCCCGGTAAGGAGGGGAACAATGGTGCCATCCGGGTCATTGCCAGCGATGATGGCCAGAACTGGCGCTCTGTCGCCCAGATTGTCGAGCCTGGCGTCGATCTGCGCGATCCCAAGATCACTGTTGCACCGGGAGGTCGCCTCATGCTCATCTTCGGCGGCTCCTACTATGAAGGTGAAAAACTGGGGCGTCGTCAGACCCGGGTCTCCTTCTCCAACGCTGCCGGGACCCGCTTCACCCCGCCCCGCCCGGTCTCGATCGATCCACAGATTCGGACCGAGGGCGACTGGCTCTGGCGCGTCACCTGGCAGGGATCGACCGGCTATGGTGTCCTCTACCAGCTGGAACAGTCCGGTAACGATGAGTATAAGGCCCATCTGGTGACGACAAAGGATGGCGTAAACTATCGTTTTGTCAGCACATTCGAGATTCCTGGTCGTCCCAATGAGACGACCGTCCGTTTCCTCTCCAACGGGGAGATGGTCGCCTGGGTCCGGCGTGAACGCGGTAACCAGTTCGGCTGGATCGGCACCAGCCGTGCTCCTTTTCGGGAGTGGACCTGGAAAGAGCAGTCAGCCCGCCTCGGCGGCCCCAATCTGCTTGTCCTGCCCGATGATCAGTTGATCGGGATAACCCGCGGACACCTCCCTGAACGAAAGACCAACACCTATCTCGCCAGACTCGGTCGTGACGGAGCGATCGAACCACTCGTCACTCTGCCAAGCGGAGGGGATACCAGCTATGCCGGGATGGTCCGGCGCGGCGATCGTCTGCTTGTCTCATACTACTCGAGCCACGAGGGCAAGTCAGCCATCTATCTCGCGACGATCGATCTTCGACCCGCGGGTTTTGCCTCAACACCTCGAAATGGCAGCGTGAAATAGGTCTTCATCCAATCTTTGAGCTGGCCCGCAGGTCGGTGAAGAGATCTCTTCCCGATCTGCGGGTTTCTGCGTGGCGACATACTAAATCCCCGCCCCTCGATTATTTGATCACGCCGGCATTATTGATGTGTTAAGATCACTGAGTGATTATTGCTCATCATCAGTTCATTTTTACTAACCTTAGCCGCTGGCCACAGGGCGTCATGCCGCTGAAAGGATCGCACCACTTTTGAATAAATCTGACGTAGTTCGGGCCTGGGGAAGAATTCTCTCCGGGCGACGCCCCTCACTCTCAATCGAGATAACACGCGAGTGCCCACTGCGCTGTCCTGGTTGTTATGCTTACGAGGAGGGCCACCTGAAAGAGGCCGGCCCCTTGCGCTCCCTTGCCGATTACAAGGGAGAGGCACTGGTCGACGGGGTCCTTGACCTGGTCGATCGTCACAAGCCGCTTCACCTCTCGATCGT
>CAIOZW010000094.1 GCA_903862855.1 uncultured Acidobacteriota bacterium | reverse complement strand
CAGAACGTGTGATGGTTCGGTGGCGCCGGACGAACAAGCCGATCCGGTCGAGACTGCCACTCCCTTCAGGTCAAGGGAGATCTGCAATCCCTCTCCTTCGACAAAGTCGAAGTTGAGATTGGTCAGACCGGGGACCCGCCGCGTCGGGTCGCCATTGACCCGCACACTTGGAATGGCGGCAAGCAGACCAGTCTCGAGCCGGTCACGAAGGATTCGACAGTGCTCCATTCGTGCCGGTAGATCTGATGTCGCCAGCTCGATCGCCCTCGCCAGTCCGACAATCTGTGCCACATTCTCTGTTCCAGAGCGCAGGTCGCGTTCGTGATGGCCGCCGTGAAGCTGTTTGTGCAGACGGACTCCACGTCTGACATAGAGGATCCCGCTCCCTTTGGGCCCATGGAACTTGTGGCCCGAGCAGGAGAGGAGGTCGACTCCAAGCTCCTGAACATCGACCGGGATCTTGCCGACGGTCTGAACGGCATCCGTATGCAGATAAAGGTGGCTCTGCCCCGCCTCACGCCGCTCGCGGATCACGCCAGCCAGTTCCGTGAGCGGCTGGATGGTTCCGATCTCGTTGTTGGCGTGCATGATCGAGACCAGTACCGTCTCGTCGGTCAGGGCCGCCCGCAGATCCTCGACCCTCACCACTCCGTCACCATAGACTGGCAGATATGTGACCCGCCAGCCTCGTGATTCGAGATCCGCGCAACTGTTCATGACTGCCGAATGCTCGAACCTGGAGGTGATCAGATGGCGTCCCTTCTCAGCGCAGGCTTCAGCCACTCCCTTGATCGCCAGATTGTCCGATTCGGTTCCCCCGGAGAGGAAGATGATCTCCCCCGGAGTCGCGTGCAGTGCCAGCGCGACACGTCGACGTGAATCTTCGATAGCCTGACGGGCACGCTGTCCCCACTGATGAGTGCTCGAGGCGTTACCATAGTCCTCTGTCAGGTAGGGCAGCATGGCTCCGATCACCTCGTCATCAACTCGAGTCGTCGCGCTGTTGTCAAGATAGACCCTTCTCATCGGCTGTTACCTCTTGTCAATTTGATGCCGACCACTGATGCCGACCACTGATGCCGGCAAATTACTACCGGCAGGAGAATGCCGACAGACTGATGGATTCAGCCTCTGCCGGGTATCACAACCTGCCCCGTTCAGTCAGCTTGGGGGGCCGGGTGGGATTGTGCAATCGTCGCGGCGAACCGGAAGAATAACATGGGCTGTCATTACTTGAAAGAGGATGGTCAAAGCGGATCTGAATCACCCCGGGACATGAGTTTCTTGGGTGGCGAAACAACCTTTTTATCTCTGATCTTCTGATGTCGACTGACCAGACCCAAGACCGGATAACGATGTCTTGTTTTGTCAATTCCCTTGATGTAATAATTGGTTCAGGAAATGACTATCTCGGTGGACGAAGTCCTCGATGGCAGATCAGAACCCGGTGACGCACATCAAAGAACCGGGCCGAGAACGGAGGAGAGTGATGAAACAGGATTCTCGATTACCTGGGCTTGATCGCCGCGGGTTTGTGGTTCGCAGACCGATCCTTGCCCTGAAGAGATCGGGCAGGGCGACTGGGAAGACGGAGTTGTCACTCGCCTTCGATACGATCTGGCTGCTTGATGGCCAAAGCAGGAGAATGGCAGGTCAGGTTGTCCGAATCTATGTCAGTGAGTCGGTCAAGACGATATCCGGACCGCCGCGCCGGAACGGATGACCGATGACGTCGAACGCTGAACTGGTAGCGAGTGCGCTGGAGAGTCCGGGCAGAGGCGGATCGATCATCACCCTCTTGACCGATTTTGGTTGTGCCGACTACTTCGTAGGCGCAGTGAAGGGGGTCATTCTCTCGATCAATCCACAGGTGCGGATCGTCGATCTGACCCACGAGATACCGGCGCACGATATAGCCGCAGCCGGCTTTATCCTCTGGGCCAGTTGTGGTTACTATCCACCACGCACGATTCACCTGGCGGTTGTCGATCCAGGTGTCGGCTCGGAGTGTCGGCGGATCGTGGTCGAGACGCCGGACGCACTCTTTGTCGGACCTGACAACGGGCTCTTCACCCAAGTCTATGATACAGCGCCGGAATTCCGTGTCTTCAATATTGGTGAGAGCTGGCGGGCGCAGTATCTTCGCCGTGCGATCAGCCCGACCTTTCATGGTCGGGATATCTTTGCACCGGTCGCCGCCTGGTTGTCGCGGGGCCTCTCTCCGGCCGAGCTGGGTGAGCCGGTGAAGGATCCCGTCCGGTTCGACACACCCGGGTTGCCATCAGTTTCACCGGCAGGCAGTTTGTCCGGGAGTATTCTGCATATCGATCGTTATGGAAACTGTGTGACCAGTATCGGTCTCGACAGACTGCTTCCGGTAAAGGCGGCCGAAAGGGGCTTCTTGGTAGCCGGTTGGCATATCACACGCATCTGCCGGTTCTTCAGCGAGGCTGAGTGCACAACCGCCCCATTTGCCTACCCGGGGAGCGCCGGTCTCTGGGAGATCGCCATCTGGCAGGACTCGGCCGCGAACCGATTGGGGATTGGAAGAGGTACGAGCGTGTCCGTGCCCGGAGAGCTTGCTGGTGGAGAAGAGACGGGAGTCAGTCGATGAGGCTACGAAGTGTAGATCTGCCGCTCGAGGATCGCGTGCAGATCATGGGAATTCTAAATGTGACCCCGGACTCCTTCTCGGATGGTGGGCTCTATCATCAACTCGACCAGGCGGTCGAGCGAGCGCTGGAGATGGAGGCGGACGGTGCGGATCTGATCGATATCGGTGGAGAGTCGACCCGTCCGGGAGCGACGCTGATCACGGCTGCCGAGGAGATGGCCCGCGTTTTACCCGTCATCGAGAAGCTGGCGGGGCGCCTGCGGATTCCCATCTCGATCGACACGACCCGATTTGAGGTCGCCCAGCGGGCGATCGATCTCGGGGCGGAGTTGATCAATGACATCAGCGGTCTGCGCTTCGATCCGCGCCTCGCCGGACTGGCGGCGGCGACCGGGGCAGGGCTGATACTCATGCACTCCCGCGGCACGCCGGCGACGATGCAGAAGCTGCCGCCAATGACCGACCTCTTCGGCGAGGTGATTGGCGGACTGGCCGCCTCGATTGAACTGGCGGGAGAGGCTGGGGTCTCGCGCGACAGGATCGTCATCGATCCGGGAATCGGCTTTGGCAAGACACCGGAACAGAATCTTCAGCTGATCAACTCTCTCGACCGGCTTGCCGCAAGTTTCGACCTGCCGATTCTGCTCGGAACCTCGCGCAAATCCTTCATTCGCCTGACCCTCGACCGGCTCATTCCCTCGCGCCAGTCGAGTGAGAGGAGCGAACGGCTGGCTGGAACGGCGGTCAGTCTGGTTGTCGGGATCCTCCGTGGGGCGCGGATAGTCCGGGTTCACGACATACCGGAGGCTCTTGCAGTCGTCAGATTGACCGAGGCCCTTGCCGGAAGTGGCTCTGGAGATTCGACTCCCGATTACTTTATGGCAGAATAGCCGCACCGTGAGAGTCAGCAACGAAGACTCGCCGCAGTTGCGGCTGGCCACCTGCGGCCAGCTTTCCGGCAGCTGATCATTTCGGAACATGGCGTTCCGGTTGATGCGGTATCGATCACTGCCTGATTTTTATAGAAGGGACGCCTCACAGCGCATAGCGGTACAAAACTGATGAAGAGATCATTTTTCAGCACACTGATCATAGCTCTTCTGCTCCCTCTGGCGATCCGGGGCGTGAGCGGGGCCGTCGCGGAGAAGATCAGTGTCCGGCAGATCCGGAATCTTTTCCAGCATCTCGGTGGAGCAGATCTCCGCCAGGAGCAGGTACAGATCCGCAAGATCAGCAATGGCCTTGCCGGTGATGTAGTCGTCGAGGCCCAGATCGAGACGGCGTGGCGTCTTGTCCGTGAGAAGGATCAGTGGCGGATTGCCGAGGTGCGGCTCGGTGATCGCCACTGGGAGTCGCTTGAGCTGATCGAGGAGGCGGTGCGCCGCGAGAAGGTCCGCCGGACGCTCTCTCTCCTCCAGGAACTCGACCGTGCGATCGATGCATATCATCGTCAGGAGTCGAAGTATGTCAGTTCCGAGAGGATGTCTGAACTCCTCGATGCCATCTCTCCACGCTTTCTTTCAACTCCACATCGGTTCGATCTCTGGGGTAACCAGTTTGACTATGATGGACGCGCGAATCGTTACCGGGTCCGTTCGGCCGGACCGGATGGCCGTTTTGGCAGCGGCGATGATCTGGTCATCGCGGGTGGATCTGCAGCTGAGTCGCGGTGAGCTGCCCCAGACGGTTTGGTGATCATCTTATGCATTTTCACCGAGATCGTTTGGACAATTGCTTGTAAGATGGTTCAGACTGACAAACCCGCATTCGATTAGAGGCAACAATTCCGGTCAGCACCAAAGATTGCCGGCCGGACAGCATCAATTTTATTGGATTTTACAATGGCTGAACAATTGTCAACCGAGGCTCGACAGATTCTCGAGAGCAACCTCCGTTTCGGGCGTGCCGTGGTCCTGGTACTGCTCCTCATCATTGTCATACTCCTGGTCGTCGCCCTGCTCGTTCCAACGGGTCAGGCAAATCCAGCCGCGGGTGAACTGATCAGGCCGATCTATATTGCCGAGTTGGTGGCCGGCCTCCTGGTTATCGTCGTTCGTCGCCTGATTCTCTCCTCCTGGATCCTCGGTATCTCGCGACGAGGTGGAAGGGGCAGAGTCGTCCAGACCCTTCTCTTCCTCTCACTCTTCGGTGGTACGGTAGCCGTGACCATGGCGCTCACGGCACTCTTTGTCTGCTGGCTGACAGGGGAGTCCCATCACCTGCTGCGACTGGGTGGGATCGGGCTGCTGCTGGCCCTCTACAGTCTGCCGCGGCGGGGAGAGTGGAGCCAGGCGCTCGCCGATCTCTGATCGAAGTTCATTATCTGCTCCCTGATGGTCGGCCTGTGCGGCAAGCCATGAGGACTGGAGGCGGAGAACGATGGCGCATCGGACGAAGCATTTCGTGTTTCTGCTCCCGTTGGTGGTGCTGCTTGGAGCCTGTTGCCAAATCCTGGCTCAGGACCCACCGGACCGGCTCCGCGGCTGGCTGAGGTATATCGAGGCGCAACGGCTCACTGACGAAGGTCTCGAGAGTGGGCACGAACCGACGATCGATCTGGCGATCATCGCCCTTCGCGAGACGATTCGGCTCGATCCGGAGGCGCCTGAGCCACGCCTTGACCTCGCCAATCTCTACCTCTTTGGCAAGTCCGATCCTGAGCTGGCAGAGAGGGAGGCCCGCGAAGCTGTTCGACTGGCTCCGGAGAGGCCAGAGGGGCATCTGATTCTGGGGCGGATCGCCTTCGCCATTCTCCGTCGCCAGGAAGAGACTGCCGCATCCTCCGCGAGCCTCGATCGTTTCGAGACGGTCATCTCCGCCTACAAGAAGGTCACCGAACTGGATGCCAGGGAGACGGAGGCCTGGTTGATTCTGCAGACGGTCTATGAGATGTCGAGGCGCTTTGATGACCAGATCACGGCGCTCGAAAAGTTTCTCGCCGCCCCCCCGGCTGGTCCCGAAAACTTCTTTATCCGTCAGATGATCAACCCCCCACTCACTGAGGATCGTGCCTGGTTCAAGCTCTCACTCCTCTATCTGCTGCGCGGGAGGAGAGAGGCCGCCCTCACTGCGGCAAGACAGGCCTATGAGTCAAACCCGGAATCCGACTCATACGAAGAGAATCTCTTTGAGGTTATTGGATGGGTCTCCACGCGAGGCGAGGAGGCCGAGATTCTGCGTCAGCTCTTCGAGGGGGCACCAAATCCGCAAATGGCGCTCCGTTATGCGCAGGCCCTCGTCAAAGCCGGTCGGGAGGAGGAGGCCCTGACCATTCTCCGCGATTCCTCCGGTTTCAGCTCAAAGGAGCAGTCGGTTGCCCGGGCCTCGCTCCTCGCCAGAGCGCTGCGTCGAATCAATCGGCGGACGGAGGCACTGGCGACACTTCGTGCGGCGATTGTCGCGAGTGGAGCGAATGGCGCGGCGGAGCGGACCGGACTACGCCTTGAACTGGCCGAGACATTGGAAGAGGCAGGCCGTAATGAGGAGGCTATTGCCCAGTATGAGTCGATCTTCGATTATCTGCTCAAGCACGAGGAGGAGAAGGCTCTCTTCAATCTGACGGTCGAACGGTTGGTCAAT
>CAIOZW010000093.1 GCA_903862855.1 uncultured Acidobacteriota bacterium | reverse complement strand
TGGGATATGGCCCGCTTTGGCTACCTCTGGCTGCGTGGGGGCCGCTGGGGGACCCGACAGATTCTCCCCCCGGACTTCGTCCGGGCCGCGCTCACCCCGAGCGCCCACGGGCCGGACTATGGGTACCTCTGGTGGCTCAACACCAGACAGCAGAACTATCCGGGACTGCCGAAGACCGCGTTTGGCGCTCGTGGCGCTGGCAGCAATACCATCACGATACTTCCTGAAGAGGACCTCGTCGTCGTCTGGCGCTGGCACCGTGGCAACGAGGCCGAGTTTGTTCAGCGGGTGGTCGCGGCGATCAAGCGGTAAGCGGATCGGTTGTTGGCAGTGGCGGGGTGCCCTCTCCCGGAAGGGGGAGGGTTCCTTCCAGCTCCTGTCGCCAGTGGGCGACCTCGCCAGCCGGGCCGAAGCAATAGATCATGCGGCAGGCCAAGTCGGCCAGGTTGGTCAGCTGATGATAGGTTCCGGATGGAATGTAGACGGCCTGTCCGGCCGTGATCATTCCGCGCTCCTCACCTACGCATAGTTCGGCACTCCCTTCGAGAATGACGTAGACCTCTTCCTGTTCGTGGTTATGCCACGGAACCTGTCCCCCCCGCGGGTCGAGCGTGACGAGCCCCATGCAGAAATTGCTTGCACTGATCGGACTTGCGCCACCAACGATGTTCTGTGTCCGTCGACCGGCCGGGTAGCGTCGGCCCTCGATCAGCGCGAGATCAGCGATCTTCATTCTGTACCTCCACTTGGACGTCGCTGCACCAGCAGCAGATTGGTTCCATCCTGGAGAATCTCCTCATCTCCATTCCGCAGCTCCATGGCGAGGGTGATGATCCCGCGATCCCCACGGCTGGTCAGTCGCCGCTCACTGACGGTCAGGCGTCCGCTGATTCGATCACCGGCATGGATCGGGCGCCGAAAGTTCCAGTGCCAGGAGAGTGACGCGACGGCGGCAAACTGCTGCTCGGCGCGGTTCTTCAGTCCGTCGAGCAGGATCAGCCCGAGCAGTCCGTGGGCAATCCGCCCCTTGAAGCCAAGACCCTGTGCGAACTGGTCGTCCATATGGACTGCAAAGAAGTCGCCTGATAGCCCGGCATACTGGACGATGTGTGCCTCGGTGACGACCATTCCATCCGTCTCGATCGACAGCCCCGGTGTGGCGTCTTCATAGTAGAGTCGATGGCTTGACCTGCTGCTCATAAACGCTCCTTTGTTGTCTGTAATATGGGGCATAGTAAACCAACCAGTTGGTTGATTCAAGCTTTTCCAACCGACGTAAATCTGTTAGACTGCCAAAACGATGGATGATATCAAGAAGAGAGAAAAAGGGAGTGTGCGGCCGCGCAATCCGGAGGCGACCCAGCGCCGGATCCTGGTCGCAGCGCGGCAGGAGTTTGCACGGAAGGGGCTGGCAGGAGCGCGGGTCGATGTGATTGCCCGGCGGGCGAGGGCGAACAAGCAGCTGCTCTACCATTATTTTGGCGGGAAGGATGGGCTCTACCTGGCAGTGCTCGAAGCGGCCTATGGTGACATTCGTGAAGCGGAGGGGGCGCTCGATCTGGAGCATCTCGATCCGGTGAGGGCTTTGCGGCGGCTGGTCGAGTTTACGTGGGAGTACTATCTGAAGAATCCCGATTTTCTGGCGCTGGTCAATCACGAGAATCTGGGGAAGGCGCGCCATTTCCGAAAGTCGGAGCGGCTGGTTGAGATCCATGGTCTCTTCCGGAAGCGGTTGGCAGAGATATTGAAACGTGGAGTGCGGGAGGGTGTTTTTCGGAAGGGGATCGATGCCGATCAGCTGAATCTGACGATGGCGGCGATTGGCTACTATTATCTGACCAATCGGTATACCAATTCGATCATCTTCGGCCTCGATCTGGGGACATCGGCCGCGCTCGATGCGCGGTTGGCCTTCAATCTGGAGACGGTCTTGCGGCTGGTTCTGAAGAGTCCAAAGTGAGGAGATAGTCATGGCAGGAGCTGGAAGTCGGCCGGTCGCAGTGGTGACGGGAGCTGGGCAGGGGATAGGTCGCGGGTGCGCGTTGGCACTGGGACGGGCAGGTTTCGATCTCGCGCTCTGGGATCGTGAGGGGGAAGAGGCGCGGGAGCTGCTGGCCGGGCTGGTGGTTGAGTTGAGAGATCTTGGCGCAAGGAGCCTCGTGCTCGAGGGGGATGTCGCGGCGATCGAGCGGCACGAGGGGATGCTGGCGCAGGTGGTTGAGCATTTCGGGCGGCTGGATACGCTGGTCAACAACGCCGGGGTCGGGGTGATGCAGCGTGGTGATCTGCTCGAGGTGACGCCGGAGAGTTATGACCGTTGCCAGGCGGTCAACACGCGGGCGGTCTTCTTTCTCTGTCAGGTGATGGCCCGCCACCTGTTGCAACAGGGAGAGCAGGATGGGTGGCACCGGAGCATCATCAATATCACATCGAGCAATGCGGTCGCGGTGTCGATCGCCAGGGGAGAGTATTGTGTCTCGAAGGCCGGCGCAGGGATGGTGACACGCCTCTTTGCTTTGCGACTGGCGGAGGCAGGAGTTGGTGTTTACGAAGTTCGTCCGGGAGTGATCGAGACGGCGATGACGCGTCCGGCAAAGGAGAAGTATGACCGGATGATCGCCGAGGAGGGACTGGTGCCGGTCGGGCGTTGGGGGCAGCCGGCGGATGTAGCGGCAACGGTGGTGGCGATGGCTGAGGGGCGGTTGCCGTATACGGTTGGTCTGGCGGTGCCGGTCGATGGTGGAATGACCATGGTCAGATTCTGAAGGGGAGAGAGCAGATGAGTGAGTCGGGGAGTGAACAGGTGGTGCTGGAGCATCGTGGGGAGTGGGCGGAGATCATCCTCGATCGGCCGGAGAAGGGGAACTCCCTGACGGTCCCGATGATCGAGCGACTGACGGAGATTGCCGGTGAGCTGGCCGGTGATCGGGCGGTGAGGGCAGTCTTCCTGCGTGGGCGTGGGCGATTCTTCTGCACGGGTGGGGACATTGGAGCGTGGGGACGTCTGACACCCGACGAGATGGCCCGGGAGTGGATCGCCCCGGGGATAGCCATGCTCCGGCGGATTGCGGCACTGCCGCAGCCGGTAGTGGCGTTGATCAATGGGCATGCACTGGGGGGAGGGCTGGAGCTGGCACTGGTTGCCGATCTGCGAATCGCGCAGGAAGGGGCGCGGCTGGGGATGCCGGAGGTCAATCTGGGTATGATCCCGGGATGGATGGGAGTGCGGCGGCTTGCCGAGACGATCGGAGTGGCACGGGCGCGCCAGATGGCCCTGCTGGGTTGGCCGATCACGGCGCGGGAGGCGGAGGATTACGGGCTGGTTCACGCGGTGGTGGCCGATGAGGAGGCGATGGAAGAGATGGTCGGGGCGTGGCGGACGAAGCTCTGCGCCAATGCGCCGCTCTCGATCGCTTCATTGAAGGCGATGTTCGCGGGGATGCACCGTGATGAGGACCATTACCATGCGAGTGTTGCCGCGCATCTCGTGGCGACCGAGGACTGCCGGGAAGGGGTCGCTGCATTTCTCGCGAAGCGATCGCCGGTCTTCAATAATCGATAGGCAGGGGCGAGGGATGAGAGCACGAACAATGAGTGCCGCCGAGTCGGCAATGCTGGTGAAGGATGGTGACCTGGTTGCGATCAGTGGCAATGGGGCAGGGATGTGCTCAGCCGAGGCGGTCTTTGCCGCGATTGAGCAGCGCTTTCTGGAGACGGGCCATCCGCGGGATCTGACCGTGGTTCACTCGCTGGGGATTGGCGATCGGGGGAGCCTTGGGGTCAACCGGTTTGCCCACGAGGGGATGGTGAGGCGGGTCATTGCTGCCCACTTCACCTGGTCGGTAAAGATGCAGCAGTTGATTCGCGAGGAGAAGGTCGAGGCCTACTGTTTTCCGGGAGGAGTCGTGCAGCATCTGCTGCGCGAGATCGGGGCCGGGCGGCCGGGGCTCTTTACGCATGTCGGGCTCGAGACCTTTGTCGATCCGCGCCAGCAGGGTGGTCGCTGCAATGCGCGGAGCCGTGACGAGCTGGTCGAGCTGCTGACGATCGATGGGCGTGAGATCCTGCGCTACAAGCCATTCAAGGTCGATGTGGCGATCGTGCGTGGCACCTACGCCGATACCCGCGGCAACATCAGTCCGGAGGAGGAGGCAGTCGATCTCGACATCCATACGGTAGCCCTCGCCGGTCACAACAGCGGGGGGAGGGTGATTGCCCAGGTTCGCCAGGTCGTCGAGGCCGGAGCGCTGCGATCGCGGGCGGTGCGCATTCCCGGCATCATGGTTGACGCCATCGTCGAGGAGCCGGCGCAGCAGCAGTTCTATGGTCTCGACTATGACCGGACGGTGAGCGGCAATGTCCGGGCCCATCTTGGCGCTCTGGCCGCGGAGATACCAGCGAGGCTCGAGCGGCGGATCATTGCCCGGCGGGCAGCACTCGAACTGCGCCGCAACGAATCGCTCAACTTCGGCTTTGGCATCCCCGGGGGTATCTTTGGCGTGATCGCTGCGCAGGGAGATGGTGAGGACTACTGGATGAGCGTCGAGCAGGGGACGCACAATGGAAGGATGATGGACGACCGGCTCTTTGGCGCGGCCCGGAATACCGATGCGATTGTTCCCTCGGTCGAGCAGTTCGATTTTTATAGTGGCGGTGGGATCGATCAGACCTTTCTTGGCATGGGGGAAGCTGATGCAGCAGGGAACGTCAATGTCTCACACCTTGGGGGAACGCTGATCGGCCCGGGCGGTTTTATGGAGATCGCGCAGAATGCGAAGAAGGTCGTCTTCTGTGGGACCTTTGACGCGCAGGGAACGAGGCTCGAGGTCCGTGATGGTCGACTGCAGGTCGTCGCTCCGGGGCGTGTCCGGAAGTTTGTCAATCAGGTCGAGCGGATCACCTTTCCGGCAGAATATGCGCGCCGGACAGGTCAGGAGGTCCTCTACATTACAGAGAGGGCAGTCTTTCGACTCGTGCCTACGGGGCTGCAACTGATCGAAGTCGCTCCGGGGATCGAGATCGAACGGGATATTCTGCCCTGGATGGAGTTCAAGCCTCTCATCGGTGAAGTCGCGACCATGCCCGAATCAGTCTTTGACGGAGCTGACTGAGGTCCCGCCCCAACTCAAAGGTAGACGAGCATCTCGAGGAGGCTCGGGAATAGGTAGTTTATCGCCACTCCACAGGATGACCTGGGAGAGGTGCAGCTAATGGCCGCGACTCGATTCCTCATCCGGTACGACCATCTCGCACTTTGCCCCAAATCTCCTGATCACCTCCTGATGGAGCTTTTCACACTCCTCTGGGTTGAGGCCAAAGGCGAGGGCAGAGAATTCCCAGCGTCGCTGGCGAATCATATCCCGCTCAAATTTGTTGGAGCAGTCCTCGCAGAGCATCATGTCATCGACCATCCCATAGCCATCGCAGGCCTGGCATTTGCCCTCAAACATTCCAAACGAATCGTCGTCAAGATCATCCATCATTGCAGTTCCTCCAAGGTATCTTGTTTTCCCACTACTTTACCGTTTCGCATCAGCGGGCTGACTCAAGCATTTTAAATAGAAACAGCAAACATCGGAACAGGCAACATCGGAACGCGTCCTTGATTTGCTGCGATTCCAGTGTGCAGTGTCCTAAAGTTGCCTGTTCCGATTTGGCCGAATCATCTCGACAACTGCACCACTTTGGGACGACTCTGCGCGACTGAGGCCAACTTTTGGTCACACAGAGGGTCTCACATAATCTCCCAGATAACTCCCACGGAACAAAATTATTTCAAGCCTGCTGGTCCAATTCAAATCATCGGATCGCTTATGGGATCGAGTGACGGGATTAATCCTGTGACCGGCTTTATCAAATCGTCGGTTTGTTAACGACAGGCACGGACTTTTGAGGCAAAGATCTGAACTTGAGGTCTGACGTACCACGTTACTTGTCGACTCGAATAAATGGAGTGAGATTGCATGCTTAACTGGGTAAATCCAAAGTTGGTGAAGGGACCTGACAGCCGGGGAGGAGTTGGGCAGTTTGCGGCAGATGAAATCTCTCCCGGCGAACTGCTCGTGGTATATGGTGGCTTTGTCATGACTCTTCAGATGTACGAAGGACTTTCAGAGGCTCTGAAAAATATCAGCTATCAGGTCAATCACGATCCGGTTCTTCTATATGGGCTAACCGATGAGAATGAACTTGGTAATGGAGATTACGTGAATCACAGCTGTTCTCCAAATGCAGGATTTCGCGGGACGATCAATCTTGTTGCGATGTGCCATATTGATGCTGGCGAAGAGGTGACCTTCGATTACGCAATGTGCATGAGCAATGAGTTTGGCAATATGGAGTGCAGTTGTAACTCAGAAGAGTGCAGAGGCTTCATTACAGGTGACGACTGGATGATCGAAAATCTGCAGACTCGTTATCACGGCTATTTTCAGCCGTACATACAACAAATGATAGCGACGACCACGCAGTCAGGCAATTGCCATGAATAGGATCATCAATAGTATCGCAACGATCACGACTGCAATTAGCTTGTATGCCGCCGTAAACTGGGTTATCGACTATTTTCTCTATGCATTGATCATCTGGCGGTTTGGATCGATCAGGGGTGGCCTTCTACTCGCGGTTATTATGTTTATCATCGATTTCCTGACAGTCAGATTCTATGACTGGGCAAAGACTGACTGGCTGGCGATCGAGTATGCGAAAGAGAAGCTTGATTCTGGCTACTATGGCAGGTACATCTCATCGGTGAAGTCAGAGTACCGGCATCTGTGGATGGTACTCTGTGTTGTTATCTTGTCATTAAAGTTCAATCCATTCATTACTACTGTAGTGATGAGAGATGGGACCTACACCTACAATGGTCTTTCACGGAGGGACTGGGCGATCTTTGTGAGCAGTCATCTCATTGGTCAGTTGTACTGGATTAGTCTGATCAGTGGTGGTCTGGCGGTCCTTCGTCAGGTGTTCAGCAGACTCCTCTGAGCCGACTTGTTGTCGGGGTTACAAAGCTGATGACGAGATAATATTCGGACTGGTGAACAAAGACGAGTCTCTCCACAGAAAATCGGCAGTCATATTTCTCCAGTGGGGCACTTCACGACGCGCCCCTGCATTTGCAGCATCTACGAGCTCTTTCCCGGAATTTGCGTCGTCATCACCTCTCTCTCCCCCGAGATCCCAGGGCAATCGCATTATCTATCAGGATCTGCACGAGCGCGTTTTGAAGCGCCCCAACGGGGCGCTGCATACCAGCCCAGGGCAACGCCCTGGGAAGATTGCCCGAAATATTACTTGGCGTTCTGAAGGAACGCCGCATATTCCAACTTGGCAGAGCCCCAGCCAATAAATCAAGGTGCGTTCAAATGTTGCACTATGCGGCGTTCCTTCAGAACGCCTGAAT
>CAIOZW010000092.1 GCA_903862855.1 uncultured Acidobacteriota bacterium | reverse complement strand
TGCGGCGGCGATGAATAGACTCTCGGTCGGCTATGGCGCCGAGGCCGGGCAGATGGATCCACTGGTGAGCTGGATGGTCTCGCGTTACTGTTCGAACTCGATGGTGATCACCCGCAATCCTGAATCACAGGAAGTGTTGGGTAGACTTGGTGTTGTTACTGAGCTGGGGACGGACACCGCCTGGACCTTCGAGCCGCTGCCTCCAGCATACGGTGAAGCGCAATTGCGCCAGGCCGGGTGGGACGGAGAGCAGCCGGTGCTGGTGGTCTGTCCGATCAACCCCTTCTGGTGGCCGGTCAAGGCTTCAATCACGAGGTACCTGGCCTGTCAACTGACCGGAACTGGTCGCGAAAGCCATTACCGTTCGGTCTACTTTCACAATTCTGGTCCTGAGGTTGATCGGGCTTACGACTTCTATATTCAGTCAATGTCCCGTGCCGTCGATCGCTTCCGCCGTCAACATGGTGTCTTTGTCGTGCTGGTTGCGATGGAGATGCTTGATCGACGGGCCTGTCACCGAATGGTCGAACATCTTGGTCCAACACCAATCTTCTCGTCGGATGAATACGACATGTACGAACTGGTGAGCATCCTCCGTGCCTGCCGGATGATGGTCTCGTCACGTTTTCACGGGATAGTGACGTGCATGCCGGGAATGGTCGCCTCCGCCGGAGTGACGATGGACGAGCGAATCCGCAACCTCATGAATGAGCGAGGCCAAGCCGACCTTCTCCTGACGGTTGATGATCCGGAGCTTGAGGGTCGACTCGGGGTCATCCTCGAGAAGCTGCTCTCCGAGCAGGAACGCATCAAGGATGGAATTGGCCGGACCGTCGCCCGGAACCTGAAGACGATGGCCCGAATGGGAATCTACTTTGAAGAGCACGTTCAGAGGCGTTATCCTGAATTCCCGGTGCGGCAGGGCATTCATCATTGGGAGGACTATCTGCCACCGCTCAGTGCGGATCTTCGCGGTCTGCTGGAGAGGTATGGTGAACAGTAGCGGGATGATGGAGCGGAACTGAAGCGAAACGGACAGTCATGAACTTTCTGGAAAATATCTTGCGGAGGTTGAAAGAGAGCGGCTCGCGCCCGGTCTTGCAGGAGATGCGCGTGAGTGGACCAGTTACGGTCACCGCTGCCGAGCTGCTTGGGATGGTCGGACAGGCGAGGGCGTTTCTGCGCCGCGCGGGTCTCCAGCCTGGTGACCGGTGTGGCCTGCTGGCCCCGAACAGCGCCCGCTGGGTAGCGATGGATCTTGCGCTAATGGCGGAAGGATTGGTCGTCGTGCCACTCTATGCCCGTCAGGCACCCGGTGAGCTGGTCTTTATGCTGCAGGATTGTGGCGCCTCACTGGTCTGTTGTGGAGACGACCGGCTGCGTGACGGAATTGCCGCAAGCTGGACTGAGGGTACTCCACCTTTAACCGTCTTCGATCAGATCTTCGCCGAGGGAGAGGGTGAGATCGATGCATCAGACGAACCTGCCGGGCGTGCGGAGAATTCGCTGGTGACGATAATCTATACTTCCGGTACCTCAGGGGAACCGAAAGGGGTCATGCTCAACACCGGCAATCTCAACCACATGGTTCCCTGCACCGGGATGCGCCTCGACCAGTTGATGGGAGGCCGAACAGCACTGACCGCAGATCAGATCTTCCACTACCTGCCTTTCTGTTTTGCCGGATCCTGGATATTGCTGCTGACTGCCCTCTCGAGACATAGTCTGCTCTCTCTCTCGATCGACCTCAATCGTCTGGCAGATGAGTTGAAAGAGGCGAGACCAAACTACTTTCTCAATGTGCCGACCCTCCTCGAAAGAATCCGTACGGGAGTGGAGACCTCTCTCGCGACGAGGCCGGCACCGATCAGAGTTATCTATCAGCGAGGTCGAGAAGCCTGGATGAGACGCCAGGAGGGACGACCGGCAGGATTGGATCGATTCTGGCTCGGTCTGGCAAGTGTACTGATCTTCAAAGCAATTCGGCAGAAGATCGGGCCACAAATTGAGGCTCTGATCTGTGGTTCAGCGCCACTTGCAAGAGAGACCCAGCTCTTCTTTCTGATGCTCGGAATCCGGGTGCTTCAGGTATATGGTCTGACTGAGACGACGGC
>CAIOZW010000091.1 GCA_903862855.1 uncultured Acidobacteriota bacterium | reverse complement strand
GGGCCGGGAATGGTCTTCAACTATCTGATGATGGTCATCTGGACCCTGCTGGCCTCGTGGGGATGCCTGAAATTTCTTGACCGTGAGGGGCTTGCTTCACTGGGGCTTTCGTTGAGGCCCGGCTGGTGGAGAAGAAGCTGGCAGGGCCTGGCAGGTGGCGTGATCATGGTTGGGGTGGTCGTTCTGGTACAGATCGCGTCTGGCGGCTCTCGTCCGGGTCTCAACCCCTTCTGGTGGACCGGAAGCGGAATCGATCAGTCCGCCCTGCAGCATACCCTGATCGAAACGGGACTGACTATTCTGCTGCTGATGCTGGCCGCTCTTTTTGAAGAACTGCTCTACCGTGGATATGCATTCCAGACTCTGCTGCGCGGAGTCCATCCGATTGTCCCTCTGGCAATCCTCTCTACCCTCTTTGGACTGAGCCACGCGGGCAATCCGAACAGCACGCCAATCTCGACGCTCAATACGATTCTCGCCGGCATCTGGCTTTCACTGGCCTATCTTTACGCCCGCGATCTCTGGCTGCCAACCGGACTTCATCTCGGATGGAATCTGGCCCTCGGCCCAATCCTTGGACTGCCCGTCAGCGGGAGACTGATTCCAGCCCATCCAGTCGTAGTCACCTCGAGCGCCACACCCGTCTGGCTCACCGGTGGGGACTATGGGAGTGAGGCCGGTGCGGCGGCAACATTCGTCCTCATCGTTGCGATCATCTACATCCTGCGGAGTGTCGGACGCCAAACTGCCGGAACCGGCCCCGGGAGATCCGACCCGATCTGAAATCCCTTGACTCAGATCCCCATGACCTGGAGATGAACCTTTCTCATATTTGGTCCGTCAAACTCGGCGAGCAGGACGCGCTGCCAGGTGCCCAGCTTGAGCCGCCCTGCTTCGACCGGTATCGAGAGGCTATGGCCAACGACCATGGCCCGGAGATGTGCATCGGCATTCTTCCGCGCACAGCCGGTGAGAAGCGGGTCATTGTGCTTATAGTAGACTCCACGCGGTACCAGCTGCTCAAAGAGCGTCGTCATATCCGAGACGAGCGCCCCTTCGATCTCATTGAGAACGAGACCGGTCGTCGTATGAAGTGTCGAGATATGGACCATGCCGTACTGAACCGGAGACTGCGCAACAAATGAGTGGATCTCATCGGTGATCGTTCGCAGCTCCATGCGTTCACTGGTTGGAAAATCGAGTGTGGTCGAGGCGACCTTGTACTGCCCTTCGCGGGTCTCAACTGATGGTCTGGCTTCTGCAGCCGATAGTGCCAGATTGCTCATATTCAGGCTTCTCCTTCAATTAACTGCGGAGTGACGTTTCTCTGTCCGGGTAATTGAGTTTGACATATTTACAAAGGGTTTTAATATTGGCCAAAATGCTTCTTTTTTCTTCACGGGTGGATCAAATTTTAGTGACTGAAAAGATTCAGCTCACCCTGAACAGATCTGATGCAGAGTCTGATTCATTCGCCCTGACCACCAGATTGCGGGATAGACTCCCATTATCCATCGAGTGATCATCGGAACCAGAACTCCGGTGATGTGACAAGTCGGGGCGAAAATAATATCCTCTCTGAAGCCGGCCGAGATCGCCGGTATCCTGTTTCAGAATCGTTGGAAGGAAGATATGAGCGAATTCTCCTCGAGGACACGCCAGAACCATCTCGAGAATTTATCGACCGGGCAGTTCGATATCGCCATCATTGGCGGAGGAATTACCGGAGCCGGACTCGCACTCGACGCGGCCCTTCGCGGTCGCCGCACCGTGCTCATCGAGAAGCGGGACTTCTCGGCCGGCACCTCGAGCCGCTCAACCAAACTTATTCACGGCGGGCTGCGCTATCTGGAACACTATGACTTTGCGATGGTGCGTGAAGGGCTGCGGGAGAGATCGATTCTGACCCGCATCGCACCTCACCTTGCCGAGCCATTTCCCTTCCTTGTGCCAGTCTATCGGGATCGACAACGCAACTACTCACATCCCCTGCTGATGCGGGCGGGGATGATCCTCTACGGGCTTCTCGCCGGACGGTTCGGCCCTGGTCGCCACCGGCGACTCTCGGCGGATGAGGCGCTCTCGTTTGCTCCCGGACTCGACCGTGAGGGGCTTGAGGGCGCCCTTCTCTATTATGATGGGCTGACCAACGATTCGCGACTGGTCATCGATGTCCTCAAGCGGGCCAACCGTGAAGGCGCCTGCCTGATCAACCACGCGACGGTCACCGGCTTCCTCCACAACAAAGAAGGACGACTGACCGGGCTTCGACTGCGAGACGAGATCGGCCGGCAGGAGATCGATTGCCAGTCCCGCGTCATTATCAACGCGACCGGTGTCTGGATGGAGGAGACGCTCCGCCTTCCCGGGGGCAATCCGGGGCCCATCTCGAAGACCGTTCGGCCGTCAAAAGGAATCCACCTCACTGTTGCGGCTGAGCGACTGCCGGTCAGCGGAGCGTGGCTGATCCCCTCACTCGTCGGGCACCGTTTCTACTTTGTCGTCCCCTGGGAGGGGCGGGTCAACATCGGTACGACCGACACCGACTATGATGGCTCACGTGATAATCCACACGCCCTGCGGGAAGAGATCGATGAGATACTCGCGGCAATCAACGCCTACTTTCCGAGTGCGGCGCTCGAACCAACCGATGTAATCACCAGTTGGGCCGGCCTTCGCCCGCTCATCAGCGACCCGGAGATCAGTCAGACCAAGGACATTTCTCGCCAGGAGGAGGTGCTCGAATCGGCTGATGGACTGATCTCGATCGGAGGAGGCAAGCTGACCACCTATCGCTTGATGGCCGAGAATGGAATCGATCTGGCGGAGAGACGACTTGCCAAAGAGGATCGCCAGAGCCCGCGTAGATCCAGGACAGCCAGGACACCCCTCAGCGGTGGTGAACTGGAACGATCCGACCTGGCAAAACTGGCAGTGAGGCTTGCCGATGAAAACGAACTTCCAATGGCCACGGCCCACCATCTTGTCTTCAACTATGGATCGGAGGCCGCGCAGATCGTTGCTCTCATCGACGAGGATGCCGACCTGCGCCTGCCGCTGGTCGAGGGGCTGCCCAATATCGCCGCTGAAGCACTCTACGCCGTGCGGTGCGAAATGGCACTGACCGTCACCGATGTCATGACGAGACGGACCAGACTGGCCATGGTTGCCGGCGCGGCGGCGATGGATGGAGCTGTTGGAGTCGCCGAAATCATGGGCCGTGAACTCGGTTGGAGCGAAGAGGAGCGCCGGCAACAGATCGAGGATCTACGCCAGGAGCTTCTCCTCGAGTACCTCACTCCTGTTCAGTCAGCCGCTCAGAATGTTCCAACCCGGTAGAGGATCAGCCCCGTCTGGTCGTAAATCCAGACCGGCTTGAGCCACTCCGGTGCTTTCGATGGCTTTCCTAGTGGTGCCAACTCCTTCCGCTCTTTCAGTTCACGCTTGCCGATGACGATAAAGTCGACGTCGTTCTGCTCAACCCATAGCTTGAACTCGTCGATCGTCCGGACCTGCGGGAAGAAGATCCATTCGGCCTTGACCAGATATGGCAGATGCGGCTTGCGAGCGACAATCCGCAACCTTCTGGTCTCTCCATCATACTGGTCAACCAGAAAGTCACGCGCGCCTGAGATCTCCCACGGCTGTGCGGCAAGAAACTTACGGACATCGGCTCGTGACTCATTGAACGAGAGAACCCAGAGAAGAACGAAGAGCCCCACCGGCAGCATCTTCCATCCGGGAGATGTTCGACGCGTATACCGCAGGATGTGATCTGCAGTAAGCCTGATCGTCTCCACCGC
Source organism: uncultured Acidobacteriota bacterium (assembly GCA_903862855.1). Taxonomy (GTDB): domain Bacteria; phylum Acidobacteriota; class Blastocatellia; order RBC074; family RBC074; genus CAIOZW01. The sequence goes on along the minus strand of CAIOZW010000091.1, from coordinate 24,237 downwards.
CAGCCCGGACAGAACTACCCCCCAGAAGAGATAGTAGCGGGTCTCCCAGTGGTTGAGACCCATCAGTAACAGGTAGATCAGGCCAGCCAGAATGATCAGTTGGACCTCGCGCGTCCGTCGCCGCCAGAGGACCAGCAACAGACCGAGCAGACCAGGAATGGCAACATAACGATTGAGGAGCATCCCGGTCACACTGTAGCGCAGGCTCTGCCAGAGCGTCTGTGGATAGCGAAGCAGTGCCTGTCCAGGGTTGTAACGTAACACATCGCCAAATGACTTGAACTTCTCCTCGAGCAGTCGTGTCCCATCCTGGTTGGTCTTGCCGGCAACCAGTTCCGGATAGAAATGGGTCGCCATGTTCAGATAGTTCGTATTGTAGAGCGGGGATCCATAATGCCGGGCGTTGAGGTAGAGCCACGGCGAGACGGTCAGCGTAAAACCTGCGATGAAGATCGTTGCCAGCCCGAGACGACGACGCCAGCCGGTCTGAAAAATGTCGAGGAGAAGAATCCCGGCCAGACAGGTCGCGACCAGAAAGAGTCCATTGTACCTCGTCAGGTAGGCCAGACCAGCGAAGATGCTGGCGAGAAGAACCCGCTCCAGAGGCTCCGATCTTCGGCTTAGGAAGAGAACGAGTGTCGTCAGACAGAGCAGCAGGAAGAAGAGATCGGTCGTCGCATTGATCGAGAACTGCGGAAACTCACCGCTGACAATGAAGAGCAACTGGGCACCAAGACCGACGACTCCCCCGAAAAGCGGGCGAAAGAGGAGGAATATCGCCAGACCGACCAGCGACGCACAGACGACCGAGAACCATTTGCCAAAGGTGAAGAGCTCGACCCCTGACACCCGCGACCCGAGGGCCAATACAACCGGGTATCCAGGCCCCTGGAAAGTATTCTGCGGCACCTGCCCAGCCAGGATCCGTTGGGCATCCGGCGCGAAGAGATGGTAAAAATCTGTCTCCGTCGCGTAGTTGCCAAAAGGATGCTGACGCGCCGGATAGACCAGCATTGCCAGATGGATCAGGCAGATCAGGGCCGATACCGCCAATCCATACCTCATCAGATGACCCCGATCCACGTCTTACCAGCTTCCCTTCTTCATCTCGGCCAGCATGTACTCGGAGGCTCGCCAACTGAGTGCCATGATCGTCAAGGTCGGATTCTTGTGGGTGCCGGAAGTGAATGACGCCGCGTCTACGACAAAGAGATTCCTGACATCCCACGACTGATTGAACTGGTTGAGAACCGAGGTCTTCGCGTCCGTTCCCATGTGGAGTGTTCCCATCTCGTGGATCGAATGCCCGGCCGGATCGGGCTCCTTCGGCAACCGCACATCGACCGCTTTCGCAGCGGCAAAGAGCTCTTCGTAGGTCCGTCGCATGTACTTGAACATGGCCAGATCATTGGCATCCCAGGGATGGTGGATCTTCAGTACCGGCATTCCCCACTTGTCCTTGACGGTTGAATCGAGTTCGACAAACTTCTTCTCCGATGGAAGCATCTCCCCGTGTGAAGCCAGGACGACCCGCGCCCCGGTCCACTTGCGAACCTCCTTCTTGTAGGAGCTTCCGAAGCCAGGAATGTTCTTCGCATTCTTGTCAGGGCGCATCCGAATGCGCGACGACGGCTCGATCTGGAAACCACGCAGAAAGTCGCGCTTCTCGTCGGGACGAAAGTAACCAAACCACGGAATGATGATATGTGCTCCACCAATACCGTCACCCGACTCCCGCTCCTGCCAGAAGAGCTCTGGGAAATAGGCCTGCGCTCCGACATCGAGGTGCTCGATGAAATTACGCCCCACCTGACCACTCGAATTGGCGATCTGCGACTGGAGAATCAGCCGGGTACTCTCAAGCGTCCCGCAGGCAACGATGACCGTCCGGGCCTTGATCTGCCGCTCCTGCCCTGTCTTCTTGTCAACATAGCTGACGCTGTTTGCCAACCCTTTTGAATCGAGGTTGATGCGATATGCCATCGCCTCCGGATAGAGGCGGAAGGTTCGCGGATGCTGCTCGATCAGTGGAACGACCTGTCGAAAGGCTGAATTGTAGAATGAATGGGTCTCACAACCATCATCACAGGCTGAACAGAAATGGCACTGGGCATAACCACCGTGTGGCCGCGTAAGCATGGCTCGCCGCACCTTGAGGGTCCGCACCCCGATCTTCTCTGCCGCACGCCTGATGGCCAGATCGGAACACTTGTAGTTGATCGGCGGCAGGAAATTGTCACTGTCGGGGATGTCTGGATGGTTCTCCTTCTCTCCACAGACCCCCATAAACCTCTCCGCCTTGTCATAGTATGGGGCGATATCCTGGTAGGTGATCGGCCAGTCCTTGCCTTGCCCGTCCTTCGAATAGGCCCGAAAGTCGGTCTCATTGAACCGGTTGGTAAACCGCCCCCAGTACATTGTCCGCCCACCGACATTGCGTGCCCGGAACCACTCATAGGGCATCTTCTCCGGCGTCGTATAGGGCTCATCCTTTGAACTACCGGTGATCGAATACCGGTTCTTGAACTCATCACTGCGACTCAATGGAGTCTTGAAACCACGATGCGGATCATCGTAAGGGAAAGATTCGTGATACGGGAAATCGACAAGGTGCTGGCGAAGTGCCCCCGTTTCAAGCATTGCCACGCGCAACCCGGCCTTGACCAGCACCCACGCCGCCGTGCCACCGGCGGCGCCTGAACCAATGATCACTGCATCATAGACCGGTTCGCGACGAACTACCCTCTTTTGCCCCTGACTCATACCAATCCCTTTCCACAGCCTGTCCTGCTTCCGATTTTTATGATGATCCATTCGTGCGGATCGGCCTGCCTCAGCCGATCCACGGTTGATCTGCTCCGAGGTGAAACGAGCAGACCGGCCAACTCTCGTCTGCATCGTGACATCGATCCGATCACGTCGACCTGTTCATTGATAAATTTGGCAAAATAGATCGTCAAGGTCAAACGCCACCGACCGCTCTCCGCTCTTCACCCGGTCAGCACTCCCCACGCTGCGGCGACGATCGCAAAGAGCGCTCCCAGCAAACCGCAGATCGACACGGCCGTCGAGGTCTTCAATCGTGGCGAGACGGCGGCATAGCCGATACCCAGAAGTATCAGTTTCCAGATATAGAAAATGTCGACATAGCTGAAGAGTATTGTCACAAATTTTGGCATTCCACTCAGGCCAAACATGGCGAGGATCGCCGCCAGATTGGATCCCAGCGGATTGGTTATGTCGATCTCTTCGATCGGTTTGACGTAGAGGATGATGGTGAAGAGCGCAACTGAAATGACCGATACGGCCAGTATCGTATGGACTGTCACCGACCAGAGTGGGGCAAAACCACTCTCGATTCCCATCATCATTATCACCAGTCTTGCCACACCGGCGATCGCAAGGGTGAGCAGGAGAACGAACACTGCCGCCATTATTGGAGTCACAATTTTTGCATATGGCGTAAATCTGGCCATCTGCTCACGCTGCTTCTCTGCCTGTTCGGAGGTCAGTTTCCCCTCCTCGACCATCCGCTCGACCTGCTCGTTCACCAACTTCTCCGTTGGCAACTTGACGCTCGTCACGAGCGCCGAGCCGGCTGTCAGAACCATCATCAGAATGAGCGGCAGGGCGATTCCTGCTCCTCGACCAAGATCTGTAAATGTCTCACCCGGAGAGAAGTAGACGCCGACCAGGCGCTGCAGGAAATTGAGCTGGGGTTTGGAATTTTCTTCAGACATGTTCACTCCCATCTGCCTTATAACGCCATTTGAATGGCGCAGGAAACCTGACCATCGACCCGGTAGGTCAACCATTGCCGCCTTTGTTGCCGGCATCAAAGACCGGTTCAATCGTAATTCTTATGTCAGGGTAGCCCAGAAGGGTCTGAATTGGAACGGCACGAAATGAATGTTGGCTCGAAATGGATCGCCAGTCAGAAACGTCCTGACCACTTATACGCCAGCCAGCCGGCGAACGGCGTTGACGAGATCCGGAATCTCATAGGGCTTTTCGATAAAGTCGTCGCAGGAGTCGACGATGAGACGGGACTTTTCGCTGTTGTTCTGTCCGGAGACGGCAAGGATCTTGATGTGCGTCAGTCGTGGATTCGATTTGATGAGCCGGCTCGCTTCGACACCATCCATGACCGGCATGTCCAGATCCATGAGAATGACGTTCGGCTGGTCGCGCTCGGCTACCTCCACCGCCTCGAGGCCATTGCAGGCCTCGAGAATGGTGTAGTCATCCTCCAGCGCGTAGGTGAGCATGCGGCGTACACCCTCAATATCGTCGACGATCAGTACCTTGGTCACGAGACTCTCACAGTCAGAATGGTCCCTGCATCACCGGATGCAACACGACAACAGATCAAGCGGTAATGCATCAGGGCTGAATATTGGCACATTGGGCAACCGTCTGGAAACCTGTTCAGAAAAAATTAAAGATCGCGACCAACAGGGTGTCGACGCTCTTTTCCAGGAAGACCGATTCGTGAAACGGTCACGCCGACCAGAATCAGTGCAGCACCAGCTCCACGACGCAATCCAAGAGCTTCCCCGAAGACAAGGTAGGCAAATACAGCTGAGCTGACCGGCTCGAGCGCATAGAGTATGGCGGCGTGCGTCGAGGAGACACTCTTCTGTGCCCTTGTCTGAACGAGGGCCGCCAGGCAGGTCACGATCAGTGACATATAGCCAATCTGCCAGATAAACCGTCCATCGATCGGATTGGTCTGCCTTTCGTAACCTGTCTGCCGAAGGATGAGGTGAACCGTCAGGGCGAGAACAGCCACGGTAAGCACCTGGACGACGGCGAGCGTCCGCACGTCACTGCGGACGGCAAATGCCGTCGTCGCTGCAATGTGGACTCCCCAGGCCATCGCTGCAAGAAGCACAAGCAGGTCTCCCCAATTGACCGACTCCGTACCTCCAGCGCGATCTCCACCAGGAAGACTGAGAAGAAGAAACCCGCCGAGTGCAACCAAAAGACCGGTCAGGTGTTCTGTTCTGGGCCGGGTCCGCGAGATGGCATAGGCAAAGAGCGGAGTGAAGACCATGTAAAGCCCGCTGATAAACCCGGCCTTCGACACCTGGGTGAAGACGAGCCCACTGACATAGAATGCGATACCGGCAAAACTGCAGAGCCCAAGCAGAACTCCTTCACCAATCTCTGCCCGTGAACTCTGCCGGACGTGTCGCCAGAAGAAGAGTAGAAAGACGATCGAGGCCAGTCCGAACCGGGCCGTCGTGTAGAACGATGGCGAGTGGGAGGCCAGTATGTCCTTGGTGATGACGTGTGATGTTCCCCATATCAGGGCAAGGGCTATCAGAGATGCTTCGGCACGCCACGATGATCGATTGTTCTCGTTCTGTTCTGATTTCATTCCTCAAACCGTATTGCAAACGATATACGCGCCGTCCATAACCTGGTAGAGACAAGATAGCGGAGTCGCTGCGGATGACGCAAGCGAATGATCCTCAACTCTCATCACTACCATTTCCCCTTGAAGGCCTTGACTAGGTAATTGATCGATCCTGGCTGAAGGTGTGTTCAGGGCCAGCCTGCTTTCCTGTCAGCCATGTAAGTTGCGTCGTGTCAGCTCTCGTCGATTGAAGAGTTCCTGCCTGCCGCCTGCGAAGATGCAAAGATGCGAGGTATTGAGGCGGTTCGCGAACCGCCCCGCCTTCGCGCCGTTGTGTCTTCGTGTGAGGCCTCCAGGAAGCCTTCAGTCAGAGCGATCACACCCGAAGCCCCCGAAGCCCTGAGGCCATAACGCCGGCTGGAAGGAGAATGCGATTGCCCTGCCTGAAGGACTGTTTTTCTTTGCACCCCGCCCACTCCAATTTGACCCTAACGGCCGGCACATTCCTATGTCTCCTGACCCAGTTCACGGGAGAAAGGATTGCTGTTCTGCCAGCCGGTTCGGCCAGACTCGCGAAAGTGTTCAAGACGCCGGATGGTCACCTCGCAGAAGAGCGGATCGATCTCCATGGTCAGGCAGCGGCGACCGGTCATTTCGGCCGCAAGAAGCGTCGTGCCGGCGTGTGCGAAGAAATCGAGAACCGTGTCTCCCGGCTCGGAACTGGCATCGATGATGCGCAAAATCGATTTGAGAGGTTTCTGGGCAAAGCACCCGTTGACATTCTCCTCCATCCGGTAGAAGACCTGCTGGACATCTATCCAGACATTTCCGGCGCGGAGCGTCTCACCTCTCCCGCGGGCACTGTTCTCGGTCCGTTCACCGGCAATCTCCTTGTAGTAGCCTTTGACCTTCTTCGGTATGTCTGTGTATTGCGGCTGAAAGCGCGGGCATCCCCTGATGTAATAGAGGAGCTCCTGACGAACGCTCATCCAGTTGTGCTGGGTACCGTAGCCGCGCTGGTTCCGCATGGTGATGAGACTGCGCGAGTCGAACCCCGAATTGCGCATCATGACCATGACCTCCGGAAGCGGGGCAAAGCCGTTATTCTGATCGGCGCCAATCCAGAGATAGAGACTGGCATCATCAGCCAGATGATCGGCCGTGTTCGAGACGATCTGCCGGCACCACTCGGCATACTCATCGACACGGCGCTGCTGGAAGGCGATAAAATTGTATGGAGGGTCGTGAATGGCAAGGGTTGCCCGTGGGAACCGATCGCTTCGGCAGAGCAGATCGACCTGTGCCGCTGAACCCGCGTCGAGGCAGCCGACACGATGCCCGTGAAGTGGATCCTCCCAGACCTCACCGGGATTGAGCCGACAGGCTCCACCAAGCCTCTCCCTGATCGACTGATCACGGTCGAGCCTTGGGAGCGGATGCTTCTTCATCTTTTTCATAAGCCCATTTTTGCAGCTGCTTTCACGTTAATGCTTGAGACCCGGGGGATCGGGAGTTGACTTTACCCCGCGAAGACAGATTATTATAGAAGTTGTTAATTGACGATCAGACAAGTGGCGAAGAATCTCGACCACGTTGGCCGTAAATCGTCGTTAACCACGCGTAGTCTGGGCGTGTAATTTGAGCAAGGACATTTATGAACTACAACTTTGAACTCATCAAGCGCTACGGAACGGTTCTCGCGGGAGGTGTGACCTCGCCAACCATTCTCAACATACTGATAACCTCGGTCTGCGACATGCGTTGTCGACACTGTTTCTTCACTGAAGAGCTGGACGATCCGGCCCGGAAGAAGCAGCAGATGACGACTGCCCAGCTGACGAGGGTCAGCGAGACGCTTGGCGGCAGTCTGCCGATCCTGATCATCGCCGGTGGCGAACCATTCACCCGCAAGGATCTGCCTGAGGTTGTCCGTGCCTTTTATGAGAACAATCAGCTCGAATCGGTCTATCTGATGTCGAATGGTGGAATCCAGCAGCGGATCATGCCCGATGTCAGCCGGATTCTCGAAGAGTGTCCAAAGCTCAATGTGACCGTTGCCCTGGGCATCGATGGATTGCAGGAAGACCACGAGAAGATTCGCGGCAAGGCCGGAAGCTGGGAGAAGGCGATCAGTACCGCCCGCCAGTTGCAGGAGATCCAGCGCGAGATACCGCGGCTTGATGTCCAGACCTGCACCTGCTTTATGAACTCGAATCAGGACCGGATCTTCGAATGGTACGACTTCCTGCGCTACGAACTGAAGCCGGACAAGATCAACGTCAACTACATTCGCCCACCCTCGGCCAACCCGGATGAGCTGAACATCGACATCTCTCGTTACCGCCGTCTGGCCAGGATGATCGATGACGATTCACGAAACGGGGTGATCAAGAATCACTACAAGGGCTCGGGCGGGTACTTCAAGGCAGCCGTCGATATCTACATGCACGAGCTGATTGCGCGTACCGAAGAGACCCAGAAGGCGCAGTTGCGCTGTTTTGCCGGTACTACGGGCGGGGTCATCTACGATGAGGGAACTGTCTCCAGCTGCGAGAATCTCGATCCGATCGGTAATCTGCGGGATTATAACTGGGACTTTGACGCGCTCTGGCATTCACCGGAACTGAAGGCGCGACGCGAGCAGATCCGTAATGGGTGTTTCTGTACCCATGAGTCGAACTGTTACTATCCTTCACTGGCCTTCAACCCGAAGCATCTGATTCAGATCAAGCGACTGGAGAGCCAGCTGAAGAAGACGAGCGGGGCCCAGGCAGCCCCGGTTCTCACTCCGGGTTCGGCCGTCGGGGCAGACTAGGCTGAAGTGCCCTGAGAGGGCACCTCATCACCGATGCGGCTCCTGATATCATTGGCAGCTTGATGAATCGACCCGGAAGTTTTTATGACAGAGAACCAGACCAATCGAGTTCTGATCGTCACCTCAGACACCGGCGGAGGCCATTCAAGCGCTGCCGCAGCCATCGCCGATGGACTGCACCAGTCACTCAATCATGGGTGTCTGGTCAAGATTGCCCGCGCGATCGAGGAGTCACATTTCTTTGCCCGCAAACTGGCCGACCTTTACAACTACCTGCTGCGCCATCATCAGGATCTGGTCAAATACTACTATCGGGCAATCGAGCATCTGCGCCCCTACGAATCGAGTCTTGTCTACCGCCTGACCGGGCGTTACATCAGACAGCTCTTCGAGAAGTTCTGCCCGCAGATTCTCGTCTCGGTCCATCCGATGACACAGCACTTCTTTGCCCGCTCGCTCCGTGAGCTAGGGCTGCTCGACCGGATTCCGATGGTCACCGTGGTCACCGACCCGTGCTATGGATTCTGGCAGGGTTGGGCATGTGAGGAAGTTAGCCTCTACCTGGTTGGAACTGAAGAGGCGCGTCAGCAGTTGATCGATTACGGAGTTCCCGCGGAGAAGATCCGGATCAGCGGTATCCCGATCCACTCCCGGTTCCGTCCGACCGATGAGGATGGCCGTGTCGAAGTGCGGCGTGAGCTCGGGCTCGATCCGGAGAAGTTTACCATCTTCATCAATGCCGGCTGGATCGGGGGAGGCAATATTCCCCAGATCTATGAAGAGCTTGTCCGTGAGGGTAAGGATCTGAAAGAGACCCAGGCCATCTTTCTCGCCGGGCGTAACGAGCGCCTCCAGCGACAGATCAGTCGCCTTGCCCGTCAGTCTCCATTTCCAACACGAGTCGTCGGATATACAAACGGGATGGAGAAACTGATGAGTGCGGCCGATGTCATGATCTCGAAGCTGGGTGGCCTGACGACCTTTGAAGCACTTGCCTCGCGACTGCCGATCATTGCCGATACGGTCACGCCGCCAATGCCCCAGGAGGCACGGACCGCCAACCTTATCTCCCAGAACAAGGCTGGCCTGCTGTTGCGAAATGTCCGCGATATTGTTCCACTGGTGAGGCGACTGACCAATGAAACAGGTGAGCTGGAGCATATGCGCAACGCGACAATGCGGCTCGCCATACCCGATGCCACGCAACGCATTGTGACAGAGCTTTTACGCAAGATAGAGGAACGGGTCTCGACCGGGGCAACCGTGACGAAAAATTCAGACGAACTCCAACCTGTTCCGACTACCCACTAAGCTGGGATCCCTTCCGGACCAGACACTCGACTCTGACGCCCCTGTTGAGTGGCCTCCGGTTCATCAAACTCACCTGCCGGCCATCGAAAGGTGCGCCACCAAATCCTCTCTTTACTGGAAATGAGAACGATCTTTCGGTAGAGTGTCTGTTTGACTCTTTCAATTTTACTATCAGACCGCTCAGCTTCAGGGAGGTCAACAGACAGGAAATATGAGCCTATTACTTGAAGGAAAGAAAGCGCTGATCACGGGAGGTTCCCGAGGTCTTGGCCGTGCATTCTGCGAGATCTTCGCACGAGAAGGAGCCGATGTCGCTTTCAACTATAATTCACGCGACGAAAAGGCCCGTGAGGTAGTCGAGGCCATTGAAAGCCATGGTCGAAAGGGCCTCGCCTACAAGGTCTCGGTCACCGACCGTCCGGCAATCAACAAGATGGTCCGGGAGATTCACCATGAATTCGGGCGAATCGACATCCTGATCAACAATGCCGCGATCAACCGCGCGGACAACTTTGCGACCATGACCGAAAACTCATGGAATCACGTCATTGATACCAATATCAACAGTCTCTTCAATGTCACCAAGCCGGTCTTCAAGTATATGCTGCGGCAGCGGGCCGGGCAGATCCTGAACATCAGCAGCATTGGTGCAATCCGCGCCCTGCCGACCTCCGTCCATTATGCAACCTCGAAGGCGGCGGTAATCGGTTTTACGAAATGTCTTTCACGCGAGGCGGCGCCATTTGGTGTAACGGTCAATGCAATTGCCGCCGGAATCTTTGACACGGAGCTGGCCGATATGCTGCCCGATCGGCTCTCGGGAATGTATCGATTCTGGGCAGCCAAGGGACGTAATGGAAGACCGGAGGAGCTGGCGGAGTTTGCCGCCTTCATGGTCTCCGAGCGAAACAGTTTCATGGCCGGAGAAGTGGTCACCGTCGATGGTGGGGCAGTCGTCTGAGCACGAAGCTGCAGGCTCATTTCATCCACTCGAAGACCTGATAGTGGCCACCATCCATACCGAGACGGGTATAGACCTCCTGGGCTCTGGTATTGCGGCGGTCGGCATAGAGTCGTATTCCACGAATCATCGGATCCGCTGCGGCGCGGTCCCGCAGGTAACCGTAGAGTCCGGCAAAGACCCCCTGTCCCCTCTCATCAGGCAGAACATAGACGCTCTGGATCCACCAGACGAGGCCATTGCGCCAATCGCTCCATTCATATGTGATCATGAGCGAAGCGGTTACCTGCCCATTCCTCTCTGCGACAAAATACTCTCCGTGAGCTGGCAGTTGGCTGTCGGAAGGATTTGCCGCCGCGGTGAAGACAGCCAGAACTCCCTTCTGGCAGGTCTCGCGATCGAGTTGCAGGTCTTCGGTCTCGAGGGCCATGGCGATCTGGAATTCAGCGATAACGACGCTGTCCTCAATCCGCGCCGGGCGATAAATTGTCTCTGCTTTGGTCATACCGTAAGCCTCAGAATGATCGATGCGTGGAATGTTCCGGAGAGTTCCCTCATTCCGTGAACTCTTCAATCAGCGGCACATCCTGACGCTCCAGAAGCGCCAGTGCCGCCGCGATTATCCGGTGTTGCAGTTCCGGATTGTGTGGCTCGCCGAGTGGAAAGCCAAGCGGATAGGGAACGAAGAGAGAGCGTGGCGGCCCAATCAACGCGGCGACTTCGCGGAGCAGGGTGATCGAGACAGTGGTTATTCCTTCCCGTTCGATTGCTGCCTGAACCAGACCGACCGTCTGGTTGCACATCGGTCAGAGGGGGGTAAGGAAGACGACCTCGACTCCATCTTCACGGAGGAGCCGGGCCACCTCGGGCGCAGTCTCTTCAATCAATGGACGCGGACCGATGATTGAACCCATGAAACTGAAATGTCGATGGTTGAGACGTCCAATCTGCCCGGCCTTCTCGAGCTCTCGGAAGCGATCGAGAGGAAAGGCGAGATTTCGATCGGCTTCGATTCCACGATGATCGAAACTCTGGCTGCGGTGACTTTCGACCAGAGTCCGGGTCTCGACCCCATTTGGAATCTCACGCCACGATGTATCACCCATCTTCAATTTTTGATTGAATGGTGGATGCGCGGGAAGACAGAGGCCCGCCGTGGTCACGAGCGCCACTGTCGATCCGGATAGTGGCTTGCGCAGCGGATGGTTAGGCACCGGATCGATCCGAAATCGCGAGAACGGATATTTTTTCATGAAGAGTCTGACGTAGAGACTCAACTCATCGTAGTTCGACATAAGCTGTTGTATCTCTCCAAGCACACTTCAGAACCGAGACATAAGCCGATTGACAACCGTTCTGATACTTGCGGGACCGGCAGGAAGATTCTATCTTTTACACTGGTCGACGGCTGATGGCAATTGAATCTGCTCTCCGTCCCGACTGTGCGAGACTGACCGAAGTGAGATTTTGTCCACAATGGATCTGGGTCGACTGAAAGTTCTCCTGATGGTGTTCCTGCTGGCTGTGCTGCTGGTTGGCCTCATGCCTGATCTGCTGGCAGGCCCCGCGGAATTGGCTGATGAGGCAACTGCGGAGCGCGTCGAGATCGGAATGCTCGATCCAGCCAATCCGGGTGGACTGATCCTGGTCACAGGACGTGGAAATGGTGGAGGGGAAAAGTCCGGGACGGGATACTTCGGAATTCGTCTGCTAGCCTATCGGCCACAGGAGCGGATTGAAGAGGCCCGCTTTGTGCTGGATGGAGTAGGGCCAGGCTCGACACTGACCTGGCAGACCGGGTTTGACCCACAGGTGCCGGTCAGGCTCCGCTGGGTCAGATTGGAACCACACACCCTGTTGGCGCAGATCAGCGGCCCACCAACGATCCACCTGCTGATTGAACTCTATCAACCTTTCGTCGATCAGAATCGCTTCGGCAATCAGAATCAGCGTGCTGCATTTCTCGCACGTCCTGATCGGCAGACGATGCTCGGTGAACTGCTCATTGCCGGAACGAATCCACTGCCGCGTCCGAGTCTGATGATCCGCACGGAGCAAATCGCCGAGAGCAGCGCCAGCTATCGAGACCGTGAAGGGTTTCTCCGGGCACTGCTTCGTCGTCAGCAGATGACGGAACCACTGACTGGTCGGTTCCCCTATTCAGCTCTCAGCTTCGACCTCGGACGTCAGAGCCAGGTCTCGATCGTCGCCTCGATCGACAATCAGATCGACCGGCTCGAACAGGATATTAAGAAGATTCTTCAGAACCCTCTCCCCGCTCAGATGGTGAAGGCGGAGAATGATGCGAAGCGGATACAGCCTGCCGGAAGCGGCCCTGTCGCGGCAAGTATCGAACGATTGATGTCCCGTCTCTTCTTTGACCGGCGATTCGATCCGGTCAGTGAAAGGGTCTACCTGATCAACCGATACCAGGCTGCCGGCCGAGCCGGAGTTATCTCCGAGGTCAATGTTGAGACAATGCTTTTTGCCGCACAGAGCGCACCATTCAATCCGGCAGTTGCCACCTCGACTCTTCGCCATATTCTCTCTGCTCAGCTCACCGATGGCCGTATTCCGTCAAGCTGGCAGATTGACGCAAACAGCCAGCGTGAACTCTCACCCGGTCGCTCGATGCTGCCCGTCGGGGGGCTGGCAACTCTACGAATCTACCGGGCGACAAACGATCTTGAGCTGCTGGGATGGGCCTTCCCCCGGCTGCTGCTCTGGAATGGCTGGTGGTTTGAGAATCGTGGTGATGGGCGAGCCTGGCGGGACGGCAACCGTGACGGACTCCCTGAATGGGGTTACGATGAGACGCTTGAGTTGGGCCGTCTCGGTAAGGAGCAGCTCTCCCCTGCCATTCGCAGAAGGATTGCCCGTTCCGAGTCGGGGCGGAATATCGATCAAACCGGTTCGGTCTTCAATGAGACGACCTCAACACTTGAAGAGAACTCGATCGCACTCGGTTCACTTCTCACCCTTGATCTGGAATGTCTCTCGATCATTGCCCGCGAACTCGGTCTGACGGCTGAAGCCGAACGTCTTGAACGTCGACACGACCAGATGCGGCGCCTGATCAACGATCGACTCTGGGATGAGGTCTCTGGATCTTATGTAGATCGTCGCTGGAATGGTGAACCTGTGCGCCAGCTCGCGGCAGAGAACTTTCTGCCCCTCCTCGCCGGGCTGCCCGACCCGGAACGGCTGAAGAGAGTCATGGGTTCGTACAGTCAATCCAACCTCATCTCTGCCAACGGTACGACGCCGTTACCGATCACTTTCCTGCTCTATCTCGGTCTGCGTCGATACGGTCGAAACGCCGAGTCGTCAGACATTGCCAGCCTTTTCCGTGACAGCCGCCCCGGAAGCGCAGCGAGTCCACTCAATGATCTGCTCTCGATTGAGGAGCTGATGAGCCTCGACCCCATCTCGGGGTTGACGGTTGGAAGCATCGCCGCAACACAGATCGCCACAATCGAAAGAGTGCAGATTGGCAGTCAGAGTCTTATCATTACCCTTGGTCCGGCAGAGACGACCATCCGGCGTGATGGCATACTCGAACTTGAAGCCACTGGCCCGGTGCTGCTTCGTGGATACCAGCAGAAGGCGGGCATCCTCAGCTTTACGATCGAGACAAACCGGACGGTAAGGATCAGAATACCAGCAGAGAAGGATCGCAAGGTTACCGTCTCTCTCGACAATGATATTCTTGGGAGTACCTCGATCGGGGCGACGGCGAGCTTTCGTGTGCCCGCCGGAACCCATCGGATTATCGCGGTCAGATAGCGCTAGAGCCGGATCACCTTCGCATCCAGGTCTCCACCCTTCAGCTTGCGGGTCGTGTTTCGCGTATCGACAACCAGCTGGGCCTTGGCAACCAGATGTCCATAATCGATATTGCTGTGATCAGTAACGATCACTACGCAATCTGCCGCCTCGACCACTGCATCGGTGAGCGGAATACCTTGAAGGTGACGATCTGCACCTTCGAGATGAATGGTCGTAACATATGGATCATGGAAACTGACCTCGGCCCCGAGCTCTTGCAACGATTCGACAATCGCCAGTGCCGGACTCTCGCGCATGTCATCGATATCACGTTTGTAGGCGACGCCCATGACCAGAATCTTTGAACCATTGACCGCCTTGCGGTGACGGTTCAGCCCTCCCGTCACCAATCCAACGACGTGCTCGGGCATTCTGGAGTTGACCTCTTCCGCGAGCGAGATGAACCGCGCCTCGAACCCATGCATTCTGGCTTTCCAGGAGAGGTAATGCGGATCGAGTGGAATGCAGTGACCTCCGATTCCCGGTCCCGGATAGAATGGCATGAAGCCGAAGGGCTTGGTTGCGGCGGCAGTAATCACTTCCCAGGTGTCGATGTCCAGCTCGTGACAGAGCTGAGCCAGCTCGTTGACCAGGCCGATGTTGACCGCTCGAAAAGTGTTTTCAAGCAGTTTGCAGGTCTCGGCTACCCTCGCCGAACTGGTGCGATGAACGTGATCGACGATTGTCGCGTATGCCGCAGTCGCCACCAGCGAGCTTGCCGTGGTGATCCCTCCGACCACTTTGGGAATATTCTTGGTATTGAAATTTGGGTTACCCGGATCGACCCTTTCCGGAGAGAAGGCGAGAAAATAGTCCGCATCGATCTGCAGCCCCGTCTCATCAAAGATCGGCCGTAACACCTCATCGGTTGTCCCCGGATAGGTGGTCGATTCAAGAATGATCAATTGACCGCGCTTCAAGGTCGATATGATCCGGTCAGCGGCGGAAAGAATATACGAGACATCAGGATCCTTGGTCTTGCGGAGCGGAGTGGGGACGCAGATGATGATGATGTCCTGTTCAGCCAGTTGGGTGAAATCGGTCGTTGCACCAAGATTCCCCTTCCTGACCAGCTCGGCAACCTGGGACCCAGGCACGTCTGGAATATATGATTCACCGCGGTTGATAGCCTCGGCCTTTCGCAGATCGACCTCAAACCCCGTTGACTTGAAACCGCCATGTGCAAACTCGACGACCAGGGGAAGTCCTACATACCCGAGCCCGATCACACCGATCCGGGCCTCACGATTGGCAATCCTTGCCAGCAGACTCTCTTTGATATCTGACATATCTTTTTCTAGTTCACTTCCTGAAAATTCTTGTTCACTTCCTGAAAAGGTTGATAAGGATGGTTCCTCGCCGGGGCTGGCGTTCGGCCGACTTATTGGCCGGCACCCAGAACGTGTCTTGCAAGTGTAATTCAAGATCGTTGTGGGGCCTACCCTGCGCGGGCAAGACATCTACCACCCCACCTGAAATCTGAGGATAGCATCGTTTGATTAAAGTGGGAAATAAAATCTTTCTATTCGATGGTCGTCATCGACTTATGGCTCTGGCACAGATCTTATTATGGAATGTCGGCCACCGTGAAACCTGACAACTCGACAGAGTGAGGGCTCAAAGTCGATCAATGGCGCAAATACCGGGAGATAATCCATTGACTCACCCGGAATCGCGTGATAGCGTGCCTTTTGTATCGATGATCTTTGTTACTTTCAATAATCGACTGGTGCCTGGAATGATCGATTCCAGGAGAATAGGGAAGCGGGTGCAAGTCCCGCACGGTCACCGCCACTGTAACGCCAGATCGGGAACCACGTCAGGGCCATTGCGTTATCGCGAGAAGGCAACGTGGAGGCCTGCCAGAGTTCAAGTCAGGCAGAGATTCCCGGCGAAGTCAGGAGACCTGCCTGTCGATAATTTGACGACTCTTCGGCTGAAAGAGGACGGCATCAGGAAACCGAATCCTGCCTGTGGATCTGATGACGCGATGACATCGCACATACTGTCAGGAGGATCTCTTGTCAGGAGGGTCTCCTGTCAGGAGGATCACTTGGTCAGTCAAGGATCTCGTCTCCCTGCTCACAATATCCTGTGTATCGCAGTGGTATTCCCGCCCTTTTTTCAGTTCAACTTAAATCGTATTCGGCAGTATTACAGGTGATGAGATGGCCCTCAGGTCGTTGGTCAGGTCTTGTGAACGTAGCGTTCAGGTCGTCAATCGATTCAATGGAGTCCTTGCGACGGTCAAGTCGACCGGTGCCTGGGCCAGCCCTGATGCTCGCCTGATTTTCTGGCTGGTAATCCTGCTGGTTGTTTCGGGTAGCGGCTGCCGACGCAATGATCCGCCAAGCGCTGCGGTGATCGATCGATCACGTCAGGAGTTCACAGACGACCTTGGGCGTCACATCAACGTCGTGAGTTCACCCCGGCGTATCATCTCGCTCGCCCCAAGCATCACTGAGACGCTCTTTGCACTTCATCTGGATAATGAGGTGATCGCTGTCACGAGTTATTGTGACTATCCTGCCGCCGCTCAGAAAAAGGAGCGCATCGGGGACACGCTGACCCCTGATCTGGAGAAGATCGTCGCCCTCAAGCCGGAGCTCGTGATCGTGACTACGGCGAGCCAGCTCGAAGCATTGACTCGTCAATTGGAGAGCCTCTCAATCCCTGTCTACGTTACCAATCCACGCACCGTACGCGGGATCATCGGAATGATTCGCCGTCTCGGACAAGTAACCGGAAGAGTTGAACGGGCCAACGAGCTCGCGACAGAGATGGAGGAGAGGGTGAGACGGATTGAATCGAGAGCGAGCCTTCTGCCGCGTGTAAGTGTCCTCTATCTACTTCAGCTCGATCCGTTGATCACGGCAGGAAAAGAGACCTTTCTGAACGATCTGATCAACCTCGCGGGAGGACGATCGATCTCGGGTGAGGAGAAGGCGGACTATCCCCAGTTCTCACGAGAGACGGTACTTGGCCGAAGTCCGGACGTGATGCTTCTTTCGACTCTTCACGGCTCCCGGTCGGGTGAGGCTCTGCTGGATGAGAAGAGGCTGCGACTCCTCTTTGCCAGCACGCCCGCAGTACGTAATAACCGCTTGATTCCGATCAATTCGGACTGGATCGATCGACCCGGTCCTCGGATAATTGATGGCCTTGAACAGATCGCCCAGGCGCTTCATCCAGAGAGCCCCTGATATCCCCGTCTGTCAATCAAGGGCAGACGACCGTGAGATAGAGATTGATCAAGATTCGAAGAAAATGGCGGTCGACAAATGATGCAGAGGTCGGCACCGGTCATCTGACCAGAGAGAGGGCCCTGATCGTACTGGCCATACTTATCTCTCTACTTGTTCTGGCAGTTCTGGCGGCGCTGGTAACCGGAAGTGAAGAGATTCCAGGAATCCAACTGCTGCACGCTCTCTCTTCAGCTGTTGTCGGAATGCCAAGCAGGCTTACACCTGAGCAGGAGACCATCCTCTTTCAGATTCGCCTGCCGCGGGTTGCGCTGGCCATTGGAGTTGGAGCGGCACTCGCCCTCTCCGGGGCGGCATTTCAGTCCTTGCTGCGCAACCCACTCGCCGATCCATATGTGCTGGGGATCTCCGGTGGTGCGGCCGTTGGATCGATGATGGCAAATATTCTCTTTCCCGGTTATGGTAGTGTGCAGATGGCTGGTGGATTCATCGGCGCTGGTCTGGCCATGTCCGCCGTCTACCAGATTGGCCGCCGAAAGGATGATCCGGCCCATCTGGTTCTTGCGGGAGTAATCATGTCGACGATGCTCTCTTCATTCATCGTCCTGATGACCGCGCTCGCCGACAGTCTGCAACTGCGACGGATTACGCTCTGGCTGCTGGGTGATCTATCGACTGGCACCGGAAGCGCGGCTATCTTTGTGCTGGTCGTCTCCCTGCTGGCTGGTCTGGTGCTGACAGGTCGTGCCCGGGCACTCAATCTGATGATGATCGGCGAACGCGATGCCTTTGCTCTCGGGATCGAGACGACCCGCGTCCGTTGGCAGGTCTATCTGATGGCTTCGCTGCTGACGGCCGCGGCGGTGACCGCTGGTGGGGCTATTGGCTATGTCGGCCTGGTTGTGCCACACTTGATCAGACTCGCTGCTGGCGCAGACAATCGACTGGTAATTCCAGCAAGTGCAATCGGAGGAGCGATTCTTGTTCTGATTGCTGATATGATTGCCCGGACGGTTATTGCTCCACGCGAGCTGCCGACTGGAGCGATCATTGCGCTCCTTGGAGCACCGGTCTTCCTTTTCCTCTTGATCAGGGGACGGCGATAAGTATGCTCGAACTGCGTAATCTGAGCTTTCACTATACCCGAGACCCGGCGCGTCAGACCATCGACCGGGTCTCGCTGGATATTCATCAGGGAGAATTGGTGGCACTGCTGGGTCCAAATGGTTCCGGCAAATCGACCCTGCTTCAACTTGCCGCTGGTGCACTTCGTCCACAGTCAGGTGAGGTTCTGGTCAATCAGCAACCGGTTGCAAGCCTGACACGCCGTGAGATTGCCCGGATGATGGCCATTGTTACACCTGGCTACGAGGTCAGATTTCCACTCACCGCGCTGGAGTATGTTCTGACCGGACGTTACGCTCACGTCCCCGCAGTCGGTTTTGACAGTCAGCAGGATCTCGCAATTGCTCGCCAGTCACTTCGCGAGACCGACGCACTCCAGTTTGCTGAGCGTCGAATCAATCAGCTCTCTGCTGGAGAAAGGCAGCGGGTCAGCCTCGCGCGGGCGCTGGCCCAGCAACCCGACTGGCTTCTGCTCGATGAACCAACCGCCAATGCCGATCTCGCCCATCAGATCTCGATGCTCAGGCTTGTCCGGGAGATGGCGAACCGTCAACGGATCGGAGCGCTGATCGTCACCCATGATCTCAATCTCGCGGCGCAATTTGCTGACCGGATAATGCTCCTCAAGGAAGGACGACTGGTTGCCAGTGGTCCCCCGGGAGAGGTCCTGACGACCTCGGTCCTGAGTGACATCTTCAACCTCCCGATCCTGATCGACCAACATCCACAAAGCGGTCGTCCACGTCTCTTCTGGGAGAGCAATTCATAAGGAAGTGAAATGTTCGGAAGAATCCTCACCATCATCTTTCTGATCAGCAGTCTGTCCTTGCCACTCACTGCCCAGTCGTCAACCGGCTCGGTCAATGGATTGGTCATCGACACACGTGGAGCAGCCATTAGTGGCGCACGCGTCGTCGTTCTGCAGTCGAATCGGATTGCGATTCGGGAGGCGGTCACCAACTCCCGTGGTGAATTTATGATCCGGGACATTCTGACTGGCGACTATACGATCTCGGTCGAGAAGGATGGACTGACCCAACCTGGAGGCTCGCAACCAGTCAGAATCGAAGCAGGTCGGACAAGCATGGGGACGATTGCCCTTACCGTTGCCGCCATCGAGGACGGTTTGATCGTCTCGGCCTCCCGGACGGACTCGCGACTCAATGAGACACCACACCCTGCATTTCTGGTGACAGAGAGCGATATCCAGAGAGCACAACGGATCACGGTCACCGATCTTCTTCGTTCATCGCCCGGACTTCACGCCGTTCAAACCGGCCGGCGCGGTGGAGTGACCTCACTCTTCCTACGCGGCGGTGAATCTGACTATACAAAAGTCCTGATCGACGGTGTACCGGCCAATGACGCCGGTGGCGCCTTTGACCTTGCCGATCTGACGACCGACAACCTGGCGCGAATCGAACTGGTGCGCAGTTCACAGAGCGCGATCTATGGATCTGACGCCATGAGTGGTGTGCTGCAGATCATTACCCATCGGGGCAGCTCCTCAGAACCGGCGCTCGACCTTTCACTCGAAGGGGGAAGCTTTGCGCTTTCGCGCCAGTTCGCCCGCCTCTCGGGTATGGCCAGCGCCCTCGACTATTCGATGAGCTTCACCCATCTGCAGACCAATGGCCGCGATCAGAACGATGACTATCAGAACCGCATCGCTACTGGCAATTTTGGCTATCACTTCAACACTCGCCGACAGGGTCGTCTGACGATCCGGAATGAAAACTCTGGTGCTGGTGTCCCTGGCCCGACGGCCAGACTCTATGTCGATCCAGATGAACGGATCGAACGGCGCCGCCTGGCGATGAGCGGTCGGATCGACGACCAGACCACCAACTACTGGCACCAGAGTCTCAGCTATGTATTTTCGGCCAACCACCAGCTCAGCTTCGACCCGGCTGCCCAGGATCTGACCCACCCAACCAGACCACCGGACAACGGGACCGCCTTCAACGATTTCCGCAGCCTCTTCAGCAACCATCAGCGCCGTTTCGGTCTCCGCTACCAGAGCGATCTGGTGATCGAGAATGGCCATTTCCTGACCTCTGGCGTCGATTACGAGACCGAGAATGCCGTCTTCGACAGCGGTTTTGACGGACTCAACCGCGTCTATGCGAAGAGATCTAATACCGGGATCTTTGTCCAGGATCAGTTCTCGGTCGGATCACGTCTCTACGTCAACACTGGTGTAAGGATTGAAGACAATCGCGCCAGCCTGCCAGGCGAGCTGACGGCCATTCTGAAGCGCCTTGGCTCTGCACCCTACAGTGGTGAAATTGGCTTTGGAACGAGGGTCATGCCAAAAGCGGCCCTGACCTGGGTCATCAGACAGAGCGGGCTGCAGAGCCTTGGCGGCCCAACCCGGCTTCGACTTGGATATGGTGAGGGGATAAAGGCTCCCTCCCTGATCGAAGCCTTCAGCCCCAATCAGTACTTTCTTGGAAATCCCGCCCTCCGACCCGAACGTGCCCGTTCATTCGATGTCGGGGTCGAACAGATGTTCTGGCGGGATAAGTATCGGCTTCAGCTCAACTACTTCGACAACTATTTTCGTGACCAGATTGCTTTCAATGCCAATCCCCTCACCTATGGTGGCCCGATCAGTCTCAATGATGGCCGACTGACCCATTACGTCAATAATGACCGTGCCCGTGCCTATGGATATGAGGCGATCTTCAATGCTCGTCCACTCACCAGGCTACAGATCAATGGTCAATACACTTTTCTGAAGACTCGCCTGATTTCAGCCGTCCCGGTGATCAATTATTCCACTCTTCAAAACGTGCCAAACCCCGATGTCAGCTTCGAACTGCTGCGCCGCCCTGCCCACTCCGGTTCGGTCTCGGTAAGCTGGCTCGGCAAACGCTTCGATCTTCAGGCCGACGGATTCTGGATGGGTCGAAGAAGAGACGTCGACCCGGTGACTTATGCCCGTTTTACCAGGACAAACCAGCCCCTCTACAATCCTGGGTTCAAACGGGTCGATGCTGCAGGATCATTCCGAATTACAAAGAGTCTTGCTCTGTTTGGACGTGTCGAGAATGCACTCAATCAAAACTATCAGGAAGTGATTGGATACATGGCAAACCGTATGACCTTCTCGACCGGCATTCGCATCACCTTTGGACGTGGAAAGTAGAGGCAACGGTCTTAAATGAGAGGCACAGAAGGTCTGATCCAACCCAAATCCTTCATTCTGGCCTTCGATTCATCCTCTGAATCGTGTCTGAACCTCTCCATCGATTGAAGACCATCTGCCGATTTCTCCAACAGCAAAGAGCACTTCATCAGATGGCCCGTCGGACTTTTGTGTGGGTCCTCCCGCTGCAGGACTCCGCCTAGATCACACGCACGGCATAGACTGCCGGGCCCCTCCCCCAGTGCTTGATTAATACCTGTGTCGGAAGCAAGTCATGATCTGGGGCGGTTCGTGAACGAATCCTAAATGTCCAAACAGGGGCAGGCATAAGGACTGCCCCGACGATTGCTGTCAATGTGCCCGGGTGGTCAATTCTTTGCTGAGAATTTGGTGCACCCACACAAAACCCAGAAGCCACCATCATCTATTACCGACAACCTGGTTGTTGATCGTACCGGCCACCCTCAAAAAAATCTGCCCGCCAGGTCTTGTCGACCAGGCGGGCAGAGAGAAGCCTTGAGAGGCTAAGTTTAGAACTGATACCGCAGTGAGAACTGCAGCTCACGGTTGCCACCCTTGCCGGTGATCTTACCGAAGGAGCTCCGGACCAGATCAACCTTGCCATCGCTGCCAAGAACGATGTTGTTCGGGTTGGTATCCGGTCCACCCCAATCCGGGTGGTTCAGCCAGTTGAAGGCCTCGGCACGGAAGATGATCCGGTGACCTTCCTTGATTGTGAACTCCTTGAAGATTCCCAGGTTATGGTTCTGGAATCCAGGTCCATAGAGAATGCTACGAACACGATCGGTGACGATCGTCCCGTTAGCCGGCTTGCTGAAGAGCGGGTTGCCATTGGCATCCGCAATCCGGAACCAGAAGTTTGGCTCGGTACGGATCGCCGCGTACTTCTTCTCGCTGTCGCTCAGGACAGGATTGCCATTGACGCGCCAGAACTGTGAACCGCTTCCGGTTCCAACACCAGCGAAGTCATCACCGGTCGCGATGGAACCCGGCGTACCGGTCTGCATCTGCGAAACGGCACTGACCGTCCAGCCGCCAAGCAGCTTGCCAGTCAGCTTGTTGCGATCCTTGAAGATCGGCAGTTCATAGATCGCGTTGAGCACCATGACGTGGCGGCGGTCGTAGGTGGCCGCAGCCCAGAGGTTGCTCGTGTTGTAGGCGTCCGGAACAACGTCGCGCTGTGCTGAACCGTTGTCATTGACGCGGGAGAGGGTGTAGGCAAGCCCGAAGCTGAGACCCTGCGCGAAGCGGCGATTGACGCTGAGCTGCAGGCCGTTGTACATCGAGTTTGCTTCGTTACCGGTCGAACGAATGACCGCAAAGCCCTTGTAGGGGCGGAGCGCGTCGACGTTGAGACCGGCGTTCTGCGACAGGAAGCGGGTTCCAACCGGCAACTGGTTGATGTTGCGCTCGCGCTGACCGAAGAGTCCGCGACGACCGACATAACCAACCTCGACCGTGGTATTGAAACCAATCTCACGCTCGAAGGTCAGGTTCCAGGTCCACGACTCTGGAGCGCGGAAGTTGCGATCCTGGGTCGTGATGGTCAGCGGGAAGTTGACGCCCGAAGCGCCACCCGGGTTGTCGACACTGCCGTAGCTCACCGAGACCGACGGCTGGAGCGGCGGGTTACCACCGAGGAAGACCGAGTCACTGACGCCGAGACGGGTCAGGAAGCGACCGGCACCGCCACGGAAGACGGTCTTATCGTTGAGTGCATAGGCAAATCCAACACGCGGCTGGAATGTCTTAGCAACCTGAATGTCCGAATACTGCTTCGGCTCACCGCGGAACATGAAGTTGTACTCACCACTGCTGGCGATCGGAATACGACCACCGGCTGAGGCCGGCCAGCCATCACCCGGAATGACCAGGCCATTGTAACGAGCCTGGAGACTTCCAGCGGTGATAACACCGGTTCGCGGATCCTGCGTGAGCGAAAGGCTCGGGTTGTAGTACTTCGAGTCGAAGACCACCATGTTGCGCCAGAGGCTGTAGTAGGGCTGGATGATGCTGTGACGCACACCCGCCTCGAGGCGGAGCTTCGGAGTCGCCTTCCAGGAGTCCTGGACGAACCACTCGATCATGTGACCACGATATGGAGTGAACGAACGTGTTCCCAGCTCGGCGTAGGTATCGAAGAGACCGATCGCCGCGTTGGCAATTGCCACGCCAGTTCCACCCGGGGTCGTGTTGTTGAACACGAAACGGCCGTTCTGGTTGTTGGTTCCGCCAGGAACGCCCGAGACGTTGATCTGGTCGAAGTCGTTCTGACCGGCACGCTCGAAGTATCCACCGAACTTGATCGTATGCGCACCCCGGATGTTGGTCCAGTTCTGGTTGATCTGGTAGATCGGACCAGTCGACTGTGACGGATACGGACCACCGTCAAGACCGTTGAACGCATCCCAGTCAACCGTCGGGATCTTGTCGAAGATCTCCTTCTGCTGGAAGATGTAG
>CAIOZW010000090.1 GCA_903862855.1 uncultured Acidobacteriota bacterium | reverse complement strand
GTCAACTGGAGCACCTCTCCGCCCATGCGCGTACTGATCAGATAGATCTGCGCACCCGCCCGTCCGTCTGCTCCACGCTCGGAGAGAAAAGCGATCCGCGACCCATCGGCCGACCAGCGCGGATGATCGTCGCGCCGCTCATTGGTCGTCAATTGCTGGTTCTCACGCGAGTCGGTGACCATCCAGAGATCCGAGTTGTACCGGTCACGCTCGCGATCCCACCGCGTCAGCACGTAGACTACCCGCCGTCCGTCGTAACTCACCTGGGCATCGCTCGCCCGGTTGAGACTCACGATATCCTCAGGCGTCATCGGGCGGCGGGTCTGGGCGCTGACCGTCGAGATGGCGAGAATTGTCACGACCATCAACAAGAGGGCCGATCCCGCACCGGCCCGGTCAAAACGGCCAATTAGGCTGAAATCTGATCTCATCGCTTGCTTAGCGTCCTCCCATCTTTTCGCCAGAAGAGCCAGGAGATTTTGGCTACGTCGACCCGACTCCCGCCATCTGGCCATTCTTGAGTTTATCCGGGTCCCGGCCCGGTCCCGACCCGGTCCCGGCGCGTGGAGAGTAACATCAATTCCAGTAGCGTGAAAGTCCGAGCCTCTCCCGTTTCAGTGGACTCTTCCCTGCTTTGCGGCTATGATGCACGCCGTTCCTGTAACTTAATCTCAAATCAACAATCTGTGAAACAGTCCATCAATGAATCAGAGAAAGGCAGGGCCAACCAGGCATGAACTCATCAACTATTCGTCGCGAAATGCTGGCCGAGTTTCTGGGCACCTTTGTCATGTACGGTTTCGGCGGAGCAGTAGTCGCCCAGAAGGTGTTGAGCCACGGTGATAACGGCTCCTATCTGGCGATCAACATTGCCTGGGGACTGGCGGTGACCATGGGCATCTACGTTGCCGGCGGAGTGACCGGCGCCCATCTCAACCCCGCCGTCACCCTGGCCCTGGCGATCAGGCGCAAGCTGCCCTGGGGAAAGTTCCTACCCTACACGGTCGCCCAGGTAGCCGGTGCCTTTGTTGCGGCTGCGGCCGTGCTGCTGGTCTATCGAGACGCCTTCAACGCCTTCGACAATGGCGTGCGAACCCTCGAGACAGCCGGAATCTTTGCCACCTACCCGCAGCCATACCTTTCAACGGCAGGGGCCCTCTTCGATCAGATCTTTGGGACGGCGATGCTGCTGCTGGTCATCAGTGCGATTGGTGACAGCCGCAACAACTCGACCGGCAATCTCGGCCCACTGGTGGTTGGAATGCTGGTGGTCGTGATTGGCATGTGCTTCGGTCTCAACGCCGGATATGCGATCAACCCGGCCCGCGACTTTGGTCCACGGCTGCTGACCTCCATTACCGGCTGGGGGAGCGAGGTCTTTACCGCCAACAACTACTATTTCTGGATACCGATCGTCGGTCCATTCATTGGCGGACCGCTCGGAGCCATCATCTACGACCGACTGGTCGGGCGGTTCTTTGCTGATCAGGAATAGCAGGTCGGCACTGAGGCTGGCAGTCAGTTGCCCATCGTCCGGTGGAGGGCGGCCGTCGCCGTCTGGCGGGCCATTCGCATGACGGCCTCGACACGCTGTCCGCTGCGGGAGACCTTGAGATTGTTGAGCATGGTCATGACCGCGACATCCTGAGCCTTGGCGACCCGGGCAAAGAGCAGCGCGGTATTGGCCAGATCGACCACCGCCCGCGCCTCCTCCTCGCTGCCGGCAAAGCCAACGACATTCATCTGGGCGATCTGATCGATCTCGATGATCATGCTGATCGAAGTCAGATTGTGGAGTGGGCCGAGTGCCCGGCTCTCACTGACTGCCTGCAGAATGGCCAGCGCCGAGGCATCGATGGCTGGAATTCCTGACGGGTAGATGAGCCGGTAGTTGCGCAAAGTCCCGTCTCGATTGATACTGCCCGCCACTCCGACTCGCAGCCGCCCGTCGGGAATTACCAGCACTCCCTCACGATTGGCCTGGTAGAGTCGCTGAATCTGATCACGAATGGGAGCCGTATTGATCCTCCCGAAACCGCCCGGATAGGCGGAGTTGCTCGCCTCGGTCGGCTTGGCTGGCTCCTGAGACTCCTCTTTCCGCGCAAGATCTTCTGCGGACTCCTCCGACTTTTCAGCATTCCGGCGCCTTTGCCCAGCTTCGCGACGGGCGCGACGGGCCTCCTCCCGAGCGATCTCCTCGAGTGATTTGACTTTTGTCGGGGCGACAAAACCCAGAAACCCCGGTGGATAACGGAATCCTTTCGAGAAATCGATCAAGATAGCCCGATTGTAGTCGGCGTCGACATACTCGATCCCTCCCCAGCCCATCGCGACCCGGATCACCGGACCATAGCGCAAGCCAGCCGCCAGGACGAGGTGAAGAAGGATCGAGGCAGCCACCGCCTGCCCAACCCTGCGTTTCGGATATTGAACGATCGTCATCATCTTCTTCACGTCTCTGAACGCGCGGGGGGCCACTTTGTGCGACGATATCGTCGCGATATCAGACCATTTATATCAACTTATATCAGCGGCCGGC
Source organism: uncultured Acidobacteriota bacterium (assembly GCA_903862855.1). Classification (GTDB taxonomy): domain Bacteria; phylum Acidobacteriota; class Blastocatellia; order RBC074; family RBC074; genus CAIOZW01. The sequence goes on along the minus strand of CAIOZW010000090.1, from coordinate 11,099 downwards.
CTCGATCCGCTGTTTAAGCGCGGCCGCCTCACGACTGGCCGGATCGATCGCCAGCGCCTGGTTGACATGGGCGCTCGCCCGGGCTCGATCCTGTCGCGTCAGATAGATCCGGCCAAGCAGAAGGTGCGCCTCAAAGAGACGGGGATCTCTGCCGACCGCCGTCCGAAGCAGTCGAAGAGCCTCGTCAGCATCACCACGACGCTGGTAGATGATCGCACGCAACAGGGCTGCCTCGGCATTGGCCGGATCGAGCGGATCGAGCCGGTCCAGTTCGCGCTTCGCCGACTCCTCATCGTTCCGGTTGAGATGGCGACGCGCCTCGTCAAGCCGTTGCCGTATCTGCCCGTTGCTCCCCTGTCCTCCAGCTTGCGATGCCTCCGCGGGAATCTTTGCCGTCAGGTCGACGTCATGCCTGAGCCGCCCCAGCGGTGGTATCGCCGCCGGATCGACTGTCCATTTTGCATACCCGGGCAGAAACCGTCGTGCCCCCTCATCGAAGCGACTCGCCTCCTGATCCTTGCCGGTTGCCGCCAGTGATCTCGCCAGCAGGTAGAGCAGTTCACCATCCTGTGGCAGTTGCTGATGAACGCGTTGCAGATGGGGAATCGCCTCTTCAAATTGCCCATTCCGCCAGAGCGCGTAGGCATAATTGAAACGATATGAGTTATCCTCAGGGATACTGCCCGAGATACTGGCCGGGATGCTGGCCAGCACCCTCTGCAGGAGTGGCAAGGCCGACGCGATTTCCCCCTTTGCCAGGTATCCGACCGCCAGGTTGTTGAGTACCGCCGGTACCGGACAGCGCCGTGACAGATCGGTCAGGGCGATCACCATCTGCTGGAAGTCCCCCAGCCGGTACGATGCCAGGCCAAGATGAAAGAGTCCCGACTCGTAATCATGATCCTCCGGCCTGAGCTGACGGAACTGCCGGGCCGCCTCCGCATCATCACCCCGACGATAGGTGAGCGTTCCCAGCTCAAAGATTGCCCTGCTGTAACGGCCTGCCCCACCGCCATTGCCATACTCCTGGATTGCCCGGCGCAGATAGCTCTCGCGAAGGGACTGATCGATCGTCTGTAAAGCCTTGACAAGGCTCTGCCAGGCAAGAGGCGGCGCAAAGCTCAACCCCTGCTGAAACTGCTCTTTTGTCTCGCTCATCGTCGGATTACGGAGAGAAAGGATGCTCCAGGCCAGCTGCCCCTCGATCTCCTGGAGGCTGGCCAGCGGCCCACTGAGGCTGAAGATCTTGTTGGCAACCAGCCTTCCTTCGGCGGTCTCGATCAGCCGTGCTGAGACGATGATCGTCAAGCTGTCTTTCTCGCCCCCAACTTCGAACTCGCCGATCAGCGCAAGGTTGGCCCGCGCCGTCTCGGCGACCCTGATCATCGAGGCCCGCGTCAGCAGGTCATCCGGACTCAACCGCAGCCGCTCAAATGCCAGATCGCGCTCATTCATCCCCAACACCCGCATCGTTGGATGGTTGATCATCTCGAGAAGGGTGATCGCGAAACTCTCCCTGACCCAGTTGTACTCGGACAGTTGTGTGCGGTTTTCAAACGGCATGACCACCATCCGGTCATTGGCCAGCCCGCCGGCCGGGATGGAGACAGCGATCAGAATGGCCACAATAAGGCTTCTCCAGGAGAAGACCAGACTCTTGACTGCGTTACCCATTGACTTCCCTCACCCTCCCCTAAGCTCTCCACGAATTTGACGCAGTTTAGCATACGCATCACCCATCAGAGCAATCGCATTATGTTATGACCTCTCTTCGCGTCTTTGCACCTTCGCGTGAAGCCACGAGGAACAATCCGGTCAGGGTAAGATGTCGACCGGGTAAAAATTTGTCGGGGTTATTGACGCATGATCTCCTGGCAGGTATTATAACTGCTTGTCTGATTGACTGTGTCTGATCAGGCATCTTGACCCGTTCGTCTAGCGGTCAGGACATCGCCCTTTCACGGCGGTAACACGGGTTCGATTCCCGTACGGGTCGCTTCAACAGGAAAGAACCTGCAGGTCTTCTTTGAGATCTGCAGGTTCTTTCTTTTTTAAGCTGCCAGTCTGCCCTGATTTCCGAAGGGTGGCTAAAGGATTCTGACCAGCACCTGATTCGATGTCTGTCCATCGACAACCAGCGAGACCGTTATCTCCCCCTGCCCCTTGAGACTGCGGGGGATCTCGAAGTTGACCTGATCGAGTCCCGCAAACTCCCCCTGCGAACCGGCAAAATCCGGGGTAACAGTCAGATTTCCGATCCTGACCGAGACGGCAGAGAGAGCCGACCGTCCGCGGATCCCGGTTCCAAAGATGGCCAGGAAGACACGATCCCCCTCCGGGCCAAGATCGATTGGACGGGTGACAAACTTCTGCTCGGCATTGCTGAAGATCGCCACCGCTTCATTGGTCTGAACCTGATTGCGGACACGAAAAGCAATGGCCGCCGCGGCATCTCTCCCACTCGCATTTGCCGAGAAGAGTGCCGGAGCAACTCCGGCAATGTTGAGCGAACCTGTCGCCACCGGCGATCCATCGACAGTTATCGTCACGGTGGCCTGACCGGAGGCAGTGCCGGCCGGGACGAGATAGTTGACCTGTTGCGGTGAGACGTAAAACAGCTGCGCCTGCCTTTGCACCAGTCGTGAATCGCGCACGGCGACAATCGTCCCATTGAGACTGGTCGGGAGTGGAAGAGTAGTCGCGGCCTGGGTCACTTTAGCGAGGCCGGAGCCAAAACCGACGACGATCGACTCGGGAGTCGCCGCGGTGGCATAGCTTGCCGCCGAGACCGATGTCACCAGGCCAGCCTGACGGACAATAAAGATCTGCCCCCCGATCGTCAATCTCGCGGTCCGTAATGCCGGGTCAGGATTGGGATCGACCTGGAAGGTCACAACCAGTTTACCGGTCCCGGAGGCCGAAGCCGGAGTAATGATCCTGACCCACGAGGAGTCGCTCGTTACCTGCCAACTGCAGACCGGGTTGTTGGTCTGCACCGTAACGCCAAGAGTATCACCACTGGCAGTGACATTCTGGCTCAGACTGGAAGTCGTGTAGTTGCAGAAGGCAACATTGAGTGCAACCGTGTTGGAGAGCCCTCCGCCGGGCGCAGGATTGGCAACGTTGATGTTGAGCGGATTGGTCTGGGCGAGGTCGCCAGAGGTAAGTGTCGTCGTCAACTGAAGATTACTGACAAGACTGGTCGTTCGTTCAACTCCATTGACCCTGATCCGTGATGACTGTGTAAAATTGGTACCATAGACGTTGATCAATTGTCCGGTCACTCCAAAAGCACCAGCCGTCGGATCGAGCCTCGTGATCGTTGGCAGTGGATTGTCCGATCCAATGCTCAGAGTGAGTGCGTTGGAGATTGTCGAGGTCGACCCTGGGTTGACGACAAAAATATCACCCGTACCTGCGGTAGAGAGATCTGCCGAGTTCAGCGTCACCTGAATCTGCGAGCTACTCTGAAAGGTGGTTGTCCGGTTGCCATCCCTGAACCTCACCTGGGAATCGGGCAGAAAATTACGGCCAACGAGCGTTACCGTCTGAGACGACGCTCCGGTCGGGACGATTGCCGGACTGAGCAGTGAGAGTGCAGGTACCGGCGTGGCATTGAATGGGAAGCTGACAAGTGCGCGCGCTGAAAAATTGGCAGGTCCGCTGTTCCCGGAGAGCGAATTGAGCGGCTGAAATGTGGCTCCATTATCGCGTGAGATGAACGATCGCTGATTGTCGACCCCATTTGTGTCGAGCGATATGCCGACGGCAGTGCTGCCGGGAGAGTTCGAGCTCTGGACACCGATGAAGAAGTCTCCCGACTCGATGGTCGGACCGTCGATCGCAAATTCGAGCTGTCGAGTCCCTGAAATTGGGGGGATGGTCACGGTCTGATTGAAGAGGTACTGCGGGCTGGCCGGCGGGTTTGTCGAGCTGCTGCCGCTTGCCGGGCGAAAGACGACCAGGCGCAGCTCGGCCCCGATTGGTGCCGGCTGATCGGCAATATAGGGTATACGCACCAGAACGCCACTGATTCTGGCCGGATAACGGGTCGGCGTCATCCGACTGACGACCAGCGCCCCGGGGACAACCGTCGCCGTCTCAAATGAGTTGTCATCAAGGATCAGTCGTTCGGTGACCGTGGTGGATGGATTTATCCCATATCCAAAATGGCCGAGCGTAAGCAGATCGAGAGCGGTTATATCGTCCCTGATCCCGGTTGCGGCGGTCGGATCCATGATCCCCAGAACACGCCCGGTCACGGTATCATCTTTCCAGTGTGGTGCCTGACGGCCATCACCTCCCTGCCCGTCAAGACGGGAGGTCGAGAGTGCATCCTCTCCGAGACCCGCAAAATGTACATGATCGCCACCCGACATCTGCAGTCGTCGCGTGCTGCTGAAGCTGTCGTTGGTCATGCCGGGACGAAAGCGAAAGAAGTCCCAGATGGTCGCCGAATGAACCCGGGGATTGGTCTCTGCCTGACCAACATATGAATTGAAGCCCAGAAAATGTCCAATCTCGTGGACAGCCGTGGCATGAAAATCGATCTTGTCATAGTCGATCCCGTTGGACGGATCGAAATCGAAGGGGAAGCTCGAATTGAACCCGATCGAAGGGGGCGAACCATAGGACGTTTCGGTGGTCGGATTGGCAACCGGTGCGATAAAACCGAGCGCACGAAGTATCGCCGAGGAGACGAAGACCGAGGTGGTATTGCCGATCTCGGTCGGCAGTGACAAGGCAGGGAGGAGACTGAAGATCTGAGACTGCTGTGAGGTCACCGCCCTTTCAATCAACTTTGACCTCATCAGCGGGTATAGATCTGTTGCACCGAGTGTCTGACTCGAGGTGGAACCGATCACATTCGAACTTGGGTATGGGACACCGAAACGGGTCGGCCCATAATCAACATCGATAATGACCGTAATCGGCGAGGTGATGATCGACTCCCAGTAGGCCGCCGCTCGCAGGAACGCCTCCTTGGCGCGGGTGTTGTTCTCGAGCTGGCTGGTCGCACGAAGGACGATCTTCAGACCGGTCTGTTGAGTCGAGCTGACGCGGTTGAGTCCATCCACCTCGAGAACACGCAGATTCTCCCGCCCTCGTTCCGCCTTCCAGTATTCGGCCTCATCGCGCGTTGGGGTCTGGCAGGCGATCCCCTCCGGCGTCCGGACGAGAATGTACTGAGTCTCCAGCCCGTCTGCACGCTGGAATAAAGGTTTCGTGCCTTCCTGGGCTGCTACTTTACCTCTCCCGGGCACAAAGGCTCCCAGCGAAAATAGCATTGCCAGAGAAACACACAGGACTGCCACTCTTCTATTCAATCGGCTGTTTTTCAATCTGATCCACCTCGTTAGTTCAGCTGAGCCATTGCCAGGGTTGAGGGAATGTCCTCACCACCCGAAATATGGTGTCCGATCGATCGATATATTTCAAGAAGATTAAAAAAAATAAGAATCCGGATGGGGTCGATCCCATCAGCCCTCGTTTTTGAGCCTCGCGGTGAACTGGAGAAGCCCCTCCTCCCAGGGTGGGAGCGTGATCTCCGGAGACTGAATGGTCCGGAGAATCGAGTAGCGCGGGCGTTTGGCCGGGCGTATAAACTCGGTCGTCGCGACCGGTGTGACGGTTACCGCCAGATCCATGTGGGCGTATAGCCGTCGGGTCAGTTCATACCAGCTCGTCCCCCCGCTTCCCGCTAGATGGTAAGTTCCAAAAGCACCGGTCCCGACCAGGGCCTTCACCGCCTCGACAAGGTGTGGAGCATAGGTCGGTGAACCATACTGGTCACTGACGACCCTCACCTGTCCGTGAACGGCGAGACGGAGCATGGTCAGCGGGAAGTTGCTCGACTGACCTGGCTCATGATGATAGAGCCAGGCAGTCCTGACAATGTAGTGGCGAGGGTTATGGGTGACCACGGCGTGTTCACCGGCGAGCTTCGAGCGGCCATAGACGGAGAGCGGACCAGTCGAATCGAATTCGTGGTACGGACGCTCGGCACGACCGTCAAAGACATAGTCGGTCGAGATATGGACCAGCGGGATCGCCCGCTCTGCCGTCGCAATTGCCATGTTGCGGGGGCCGACGGCATTGACGCGCCAGGCCAGATCGGGTTCATTCTCGGCCTGATCAACCTTGGTGTAGCCGGCACAATTGATGACCAGCGAAGGGGAAAAGGCCTCGATCACCTGACGAACATCGGCGAGGCTGGTCACATCGAGTTGTGAGATCGGGAGAGGAATCTTCCCTGACTGCAAATCTGCCTGCTGGAATGCCAGCCCAAGCTGTCCCCCGCTGCCAGTGATCATAATACTCATTCTCTGCAAAACTCCTTTAATAAACAGATGATAGATTGTCAGGTGAAGTGTCGATCGAGCCGTTCATTCAATCACGGGCAGGCGATCAGCAAGTTGCTGCAGTGGGAGGGCGTTCGCATCACGGTGAGAGAGGATCGGTTCGATCCCGGGTGCAAGCGGCCATTCGATTCCGAGTTCCGGATCATCCCAGCGAATGGCGATCTCACTCGAAGAGTCATAAAAATCGGTACACTTATACTCGACCTGGGCTGGCCCTTCAAGTACATAGAAACCGTGGGCGAATCCCGGTGGAAGGTAGAGCTGATGGAAGTTGCGGGCCGAGAGAATGGTTCCATACCAGCGCGCAAAGGTGGGTGAACCACGCCGGATGTCGAGTGCCAGATCGAAGATCTCCCCCTCGATGACGCGGATCAGTTTGCCCTGCGGTCGCTCGATCTGGGCATGCAGCCCGCGCAGCGTCCCTGTTACCGAGCGGGAGTGGTTGTCCTGGACAAACTCCCTGTCAACCCCGCCGGCGAAGTATCGTTGACGGTGGTACGTCTCAAGAAAGAACCCGCGCTCATCGAGATGAACACGCGGCTCGATCAGAATAACCCCCGGTAATGGTGTCTCTCTGAAGATCATGTCTCGAATTTACGTCGCCTCCGATTGCAGAATCTGGAGGAGGTAACGGCCATATCTGTTCTTGCTCATCGGTTCGGCAATCTGTGCGACTTGTGCCGACGTGATCCAGCCAAGGCGCCAGGCAATCTCCTCGAGACACGCGACCATCAGTCCCTGTCGCTCCTGCAGAACCTGAATGAAGGCCGAGGCCTGTTGCAGCGACTCGTGGGTTCCGGTATCGAGCCAGGCGATTCCTCTCCCCAGCCGCTTGACGTTCAGGTCGCCACTCTCAAGGTAGGCGCGGTTGACATCGGTAATCTCAAGCTCACCACGACGGGAAGGCTTGAGGTGGCGGGCGATCTCGATAACACGCCTGTCATAGAAATAGAGACCGGTGACGGCCCAGCTTGAACGCGGGTTGGCGGGCTTCTCCTCGATGCTGAGAGCGCGCCCATTGCGGTCAAATTCGACGACACCGTAACGTTCCGGATCGTTGACCTGGTAGGCAAAGACGGTCGCCCCGTCTCGTTGCTCGGCCGCCTGTCGCAAGTCAGCGACCATTCCGTGACCGTAGAAGATGTTGTCACCCAGCACCAGCGCGACGTTATCGTCGCCGACAAATTCGGCTCCGATCAGAAAGGCCTGGGCGAGTCCTTCCGGGCGAGGCTGAACAGCGTAGCGGAGGGACAGGCCATAACGGCTGCCATCACCAAGCAGCCGCTCAAACTGCGCTCGATCCTCTGGTGTGGTGATGATCATAATCTCCCGGATCCCGGCGAGCATGAGGGTCGAGAGAGGATAATAGATCATCGGTTTATCATAGATCGGCAGGAGCTGTTTGCTGACTGCCGTCGTGATCGGATAGAGGCGCGTCCCGGAGCCCCCGGCGAGGATGATCCCCTTCATCTGGCTCTCCTGATTCATGTCGGTCGGCTTCAAGCTCAGGAGCCCTCCCCGAGCCGCTCGAGTCTGTATTTTCCGGCGAGAACCGTGTCTGACCAGGCACGGTTCTCGAGATACCAGCGAATTGTCCGCAGGAGACCCGACTCGAAGTCGAGAGCTGGCGCCCAGCCAAGCTCGGCGCGAATCTTTGCGGCATCGATTGCATAGCGCCGGTCGTGACCAGGGCGGTCGGCGACAAAAGTCTTGAGCTGGGTATAACTGGTCAGCCCACGCCGGCGAAGAGCTTCGTTGGATGCCGCCGGTTGGAGCGCTTCCAGACCGGCACAGAGCTGATCGACGATCTGCAGGTTGGTTCGTTCGTTTCCGCCACCGATATTGTACTTCTCACCGGTCCGTCCGTGGTGCAGAACACGCCAGATTCCCGCACAATGATCCTCGACAAAGAGCCAGTCGCGGATATTTCCACCATCACCATAGATTGGTAGTGGGCGCCCCTCGAGAGCATTGAGGATCATGAGGGGAATCAGCTTCTCGGGAAACTGGTAGGGGCCATAGTTGTTGGAGCAGTTGGTGATGAGAGTCGGTAACTGGTAGGTTTCGTGCCAGGCGCGGACCAGATGATCAGCGGCGGCCTTCGAGGCGGCGTAGGGTGAGTTGGGGGCGTAGGGTGTCGTCTCGGAGAAGAGCCCGCTCTCACCAAGGGTACCGTAGACCTCGTCGGTCGAGACATGCAGAAGGCGGAAGTCACGCCGACCCTCCGTCGACAGCTGACGCAGGTAGCCGCGGGTCGCCTCGAGCAGGGTGTAAGTCCCGACAATATTCGTATCGATGAACGGAGTCGGATCATCGATCGAGCGATCGACGTGCGACTCGGCGGCAAAGTTGATGACGGCGACTGGCGAGTAATCGTGGAAAGCCTTGTCGACGGCAGTGCGGTCGGCGATGTCGGCCTCGATCAGAATGACCCGCCCGGACTGCAGCGGCCCGGCGAGGCTCGCCCGGTTGCCGGCATAGGTGAGCTTGTCGATGATCACCAATCCTTCATCTCCATGCTCAAGCTGGTATCGGACAAAATTTGCCCCGATAAATCCTGCGCCACCGGTAACGAGAATCCTTTTCATATGCTTATCTCTGGACGACCCTGACCTTTAGCAGTCGCAATCCCACTCCGGATAGATTCGATCCTGGTCGAGCTGAAACTGGGAAACAGAAGTCCGATTATCCAACAAATCGAGCCGGATTTGAACAGCCGGATCCAATTATGCTCTCCGGCAACGATATTGGATCGGCCCTGGAGGGCGGCCATCGCAGACCGTATTTGAAGATGTGCAGGGAGCGCTCTGGTTTTTACTGAAAATCCCTGTGAATCGAGATTGGTTGGCAGACGGGCCAACTTGCGATCGGGTATGGGCATAGTTTACCCTTGGCATTGAAAAATATTTCACCATCCGTGGAGCATTCAATGGTTGAGATGTCAACTTACGCGAGAGTTTCGAAATATGGGGCGATTGCGCTTATTCTGTTCATACTGAACTCATCCTACCTCGCCTCATTTACCGATCCGACCTTCGTTCAGATATTCAACATACTCCTGCACTGCGGGCTTGGGCTGCTGCTGGCAGCCGGATTGCGCATCTACCTGCTGCGGGAATGGAGCCGTTTGCCGGTGACCGGGCGGGTGGGGATGCTGCTCTTTCTGGGAAGCAGTCTGATCGGGCTGGGGATCATGCTCTTCGGAGCGACTCGCCCCTGGTTCGGCTTTGGGCGGGCGATCAAGTGGGCCGGACCGGTTCATCTGGTGGTCGGGATTGCCGCCGTGATACTGCTGACCAGCTGGGTGCTGCAGCGACGGGCTGAATGGCCGCTCTTTGCGCGGGTCTTTGTGACAACGGTGATCATCTCCGTGATCATTCCGCCAGTGGCCATGCAGTACCTGAAGAAGACACGGGCCAACACCGACTACATAGTCAACCCGACCACTCCGCCACTCTCGATGGAGGGTGAGGGGCAGGGTCCGGGTGGTCCATTCTTCCCATCCTCGGGCGAAACCAATACTGGTGGAACAGTTCCGGCCAAGTTTTTCATGAGTTCAGCGTCCTGTGCGCGCTGTCACAAGGAGATCTACGATCAGTGGAACTCCTCCGCCCACCACTTTGCCTCATTCAACAACCAGTGGTATCGCAAGTCGATCGAGTACATGCAGGACACGATCGGTACGGGACCATCCAAGTGGTGTGCCGGATGTCACGACCATGCGGTGCTCTTTGCCGGGAAGTTCGACACGCCGATCAAGCAGCAGATCAACACGCCGGAGGCCCAGGCAGGTCTGGGATGTGTCTCCTGCCACGCCATCGCCCACGTCAAGAGCAGCATGGGACAGGCCGATTTCAAGATCGAGTATCCATCGATCCACGCCCTCGCCGACAGCGACAACCGATTGCTGCAGTGGGGACACGACATGCTTACCTATGCCAAGCCGGAGCTCCATTCGCGGGCCTTCATGAAGCCCTTCATGCGTGAGAACTCGGCGGAATACTGTGCATCCTGCCACAAGGTGCACCTCGACAAGCCGGTCAACAGTTACCGCTGGTTCCGTGGCTTCAACGATTACGACAACTGGCAGGCTTCCGGAGTCTCCGGTCAGGGTGCGCGGGCCTTCTACTATCCCGACCAATCGAAGAAGTGTGCGGACTGCCATATGCCGCTCATTGAAGCAAGGGACCCGGCAGCGAAGAATGGCAAGGTGCGCTCGCACCGATTCCCGGGTGCCAATACGGCGCTGCCGTACGTCAATGGTGATCAGAAACAGTATGAGACGACGGTCAAGTTCCTGCAGGATCGGCAGGTAACGATCGATATCTTCGGGATGAGTCCCGGCAAGCCACAGAAGATCGAGGAGGTCCGGCGGCGGGCCGGTGACGATGGACCGCAACTGGCCTCGACTTTTGCGATCGGCGAAGAGTCGATGGATTTCGGGTCATCACAGGTCTTCATCACAAAGCCGACCGAGGTGATCGCACCACTCAATCAGGTCACGAATGCTTCGGTGCGCCGTGGTGAAGAGATGCGTCTCGATGTCGTGGTCAGGACACGCAAAATCGGCCACTTCTTCCCGGGTGGAACGGTTGATGGTCTCGATGTGTGGGTCGAATTGCAGGCGACCGATGAGAAGGGCAGAGTGATCTTCTGGAGTGGCAAGACCGAGGACGATGCGACGGGGCGCAAAGGCCCGGTCGAGAAGGGCGCCCACGTCTACCGGTCACTGATGCT
>CAIOZW010000089.1 GCA_903862855.1 uncultured Acidobacteriota bacterium | reverse complement strand
AATCCCGGCCTCGGTCATCTCGACCTTTGGAATGATGCGCGCACTCGACTTCACGCTCAACAGCGTGACCATGCTTGCGCTTGTCCTCATGGTCGGCGTGGTGATCGATGACGCCATCGTTGTGCTCGAGAACATCTTCCGTTTCATCGAAGAGAAGAAGATGGAGCCGATGAGGGCGGCGAAGGAGGCGACCCAGGAGATTGGCATGGCCGTTATGGCGACCACTTTCTCACTGGTTGTCATCTTTCTTCCCGTCTCCTTCATGTCTTCGATCTCCGGGCGTTTTCTATATCAGTTTGGGATCACCGCGGCGGTCGCGATCCTGGTCAGTCTGCTCGTCTCCTTTACCCTGACCCCGATGATGAGCGCAAGAATGCTCGGTGGTGATGCTGAAAAGGCACGCGAATCCCACGGTGCATCATCTCGAGGTGGTTTTTATGGCCTGCTGGATCGTGCCTACACGGCGATGCTCCATTTTGTACTTCGCTATCGCTTCATCGTCATGCTGGTCGCTCTGGGCGTCATGGCCTCCTCGATCTACCTCTATGGAAAGGTTAAGCAGGACTTCATCCCGAGTAATGTCGATGAAGGACAGTTCAGCATCTACCTGAACGGTCCGGAAGGGACAAGCCTCAGCGCGATGGACGAGGCACTGCGATCGGTGGAGACGGATTTGAAGGATATGCCTGAAATCAGGCTGATTCTTGGCTCGGCCGGGAGCTTCTTCTCCGGGTCAGTCAACAGCGCCAATGTCTTCATCAAGCTTCCCCCGCACGAGGAGCGAACGCTCAATATTACCAAGTTCTGGAAGGGTTTGCTGCGGGGTGAGCCACTTGCCGTCTTCCGCGGCAACTATAGTGCACGTGATGTTCAGCAGAAGATCCGACAGCGTCTGCGAAAGTATACCCACCTGCGGCCAAATGTCCGCAATCCCCAGACGATCAATCTGGGCAGTGGAAGCGGTTTCTCGGATATCGACTTTGCGCTGCGAGGGCCGGATCTCTTTGAACTGGTCAAGTATGCTGAGCAGTTGCGGCTGAAGGCACCGCAGATCGGGCTGGTCGATGCGGATGTGACCCTCAAGCTCGACAAGCCCGAGCTGCGGGTGGAGATCGATCGGGCGCGAGCGGCCGACCTGGGCGTCGATTCGACCGATATCGCCACCGCCCTCCGGCTCATGGTGGGTGGCGATGAGCGTGTCTCCCGGTTTCGCGATGAGCAGATGAATGAGGATTATGATGTGCAGATTCGTCTGCAGAAAGATGACCGCACCGATTCAGTGAAGATTGCCCGGCTCTTCGTTCCTTCGACCAAAGTCGGGCTGGTCCAGGTCGACAATGTCGTTCAGCTCAGGCAGTCGAACGCTTCATCACGAATCGACCGGCTCGATCGTCAGCGTCAGGTCTCACTCCGGGCGGGCGTTGCTCCCGGTTTTGCACTTGCAGACCGCGTCGAAACACTCCGCGGTGAAGTTTCCAGGCTCAACATGCCTGCCGGCTACAGCAGTGCCGTCTCTGGCCGTGCCCGCGAGCTCGAACGGACATTTGGTGAGTTCATCCTTGCCTTTCTCCTCTCGATCGCCTTCATGTACATGATCCTCGCCTCGCAATTTGAGAGCGTCATCCATCCAGTGACGATCCTGCTCAGTCTGCCCCTGGCCGTGCCTTTTGCACTCATCTCGCTCTGGATGATGGATGAGACACTCAACCTCTACTCTGCACTTGGGGTACTGGTTCTTTTTGGTGTCGTCAAGAAGAATTCGATTCTTCAGATAGACCACATGAATGGTCTTCGCGCGAAAAAGATGGCACGCTATGATGCGATCATCCAGGCCAATCGGGATCGCCTGCGGCCAATTCTGATGACGACCCTGGCGCTCGTTGCCGGTATGCTCCCCCTGGCGCTGGGTACCGGCCCCGGGGCTGAAGAGCGCCACTCGATTGCCATTGTGGTCATCGGTGGTCAGACCCTTTCGCTTCTGCTGACACTGCTGGTGACACCCGTTGCCTACCTTATCTTCGACGATCTGGCGGTATGGATCTCACGGCGGAGAGATGTTGCGAGCGATGACTCGATCCAAACGGTCAAGGTCGGTGATTGATCTCGCGGTGTTGTCGCACACTTGCCAATTCTGCAAAAGTGGTTTACATATCGTCAGTCTTTCTGACGATTATCAAAACTGACCATTTGTAGAAAACTGTTTATCCGGAGGAGAATCTATGTCCTTGTCCACTAAGCCCGGCAACGGCAGCAGCCGGCGCAATTTTATTAAGGAGTTCGGGATGGCTATCGTCGCCGGAGGTCTTGGCGGTCATCTGAATGGTCCGGTTGAAGGGGCGACGCCGCCTGTTCAACCGCTTATTCTTGGTGCTGGTACTCATCGTTATGAGTGGGTTCGCGCTTGGGGTAAACTTCCCGCAGGGATGAATTTTGGGAGCACTCACGGAGCGGTGCAGCTGGATGGTCGGGGTCGTGTCTACTTCAACACCGATACTGAGAATGCCATTATCGTCTTTGACGCGGAGGGCAATTTCGTCAAATCGATGGGGAAGGAATGGAAGGGTGGCACCCACGGCATGATCATCCGTCGTGAGGGACGTGAGGAGTTCATCTACCTGACCAATCTGGCGCGAAACGAGTTTGCCAAGCTGACTCTCGATGGTGAAGTGGTCTGGGTGAAGGGCTATCCGGAAAAATCGGGTGTCTACACAAAGAAAGAGGAGTTCAAGCCGACGGGTATCTCATTTGCCCCCAACGGTTCATTCTATGTGACTGACGGTTATGGAAAGCAGCACGTCCACCAATACGATGCAAAGGGCGAGTATGTCCGCTCGTGGGGTGGCAAGGGAACTGACAACGGCAAGTTCAATACTCCTCACGCGATACTGGTTGATACACGGGGTAAGACCCCGCTGGTTCTCGTCACTGACCGGGCCAATCATCGCCTGCAGTGGTTTTCTCTCGATGGAAAGCACGTCAAGACTCTGGATGGAGTTGAAGGTGACCTGCTTCGCCTCCCGGCCACCCTGTCACAGCGCGGCACCGATATCGTTATTGGTGATCTCGCCGGGCGGCTGACGATTCTGGACAAAAACGATCGCCTCGTCACACATTTGGGTGACAATGTCGATCCGAAGAAGAGGGCGACAAACAAGTTGCCCTCAACCGATTGGCTCGATGGCCAGTTTATCGCTCCGCACGGAGTCTGTTGGGATCGACAGGGAAACCTCTATGTCGAGGAGTGGATGGCGATCGGCCGCATCGTCAAGTTGAAACGGGTGAAGTAGAACCAGGTATCTCTCCTTAACGGGAGATTCCAGCTACCAATTTTGTAAATGAAGAAAGTGCCTCAAGTACAGCAGACAGATTGCCTTGTCACATTTTGGTAATCTGTCTGCTGGGTAATATCAGATCAACCAGCCCAACCAACCTGCCCAAGTCAGTGGGGTAAAGCTTTTTACTCAGGAACTTTGAATCTGGTTTGTAATAGCTCTCGATCAGTGAGAGTGATTATAAGGCCAAGAGCAGATCTTGAGAGATTCCTGATGGCCAGGAAGATGTCCCTCCGTAAGTCCTGCCTGGATATCTTCAGGCTCGGATTGTTTCACTGAAGATGTCCGCAGATCGGGGGGCGCCGTTGGATATGTGACCCAAGACTACCCATAGGTTCGTGGCAAAGAGGAGACTATCGGACACCTTGTTCAACGGTATCTCGGGAGGTGTCTGTTGGGAGAAATCGGGAGATCTATCTCAGCTCAAGTTCGAGTCAGCAATTGAAACTGTTGGTGTCGAGTATTGGCTGAAGCTTCACTCCTGTGCATTTTCCTTCACGGCGGTCTACCCCGGTCACTCTATTAAGGCAGAGTCTCAACAGATTCCTTGTTGGTCACCCAGACATTGCGGCGGCGAATTTGATTTGCGGCAGAAACTACTCCACCAAGGCCTCAATCTGTGTTAAGTATCATTAGAATACTATAAGATTGATCTTCCCATCTCAGTGCAGAGGAATTTGAACAAATGACCAAAATCAAGGATTTTCAGCCTGGAGTCTTGAACAATCTGAGCTACGATCTACCGGCAGGTCTGGTAGTATTTCTGGTTGCGTTGCCCCTCTGTCTGGGGATTGCTCTCGCCTCCGGAGCCCCACTCTTTGCCGGCCTGATCGCCGGATTGGTTGGAGGGATTGTTGTCGGACTGCTCTCCGGCTCGGAGATAAGTGTGAGCGGACCGGCGGCGGGATTGGCCGTTATCGTTGCGACGGCAATCCAGAACCTCGGGTCATTCCGGGTATTTCTCCTTGCCGTCGCGATCTCCGGACTGCTTCAGATACTGATTGGATATCTCAGAGCGGGCGTCTTTGGCAACTATGTTCCAAACTCGGTGATCAAGGGCATGCTCGCTGCGATTGGAGTGGTGATCATTCTCAAGCAGATTCCGCATGCGCTCGGGAGAGATGCCGACTATGAAGGAGATTTTGACTTCTTCACGACCATGGCCGGGACAAGTAACACATTGCTCGATATTGTCAAGGCGGTCTACAGTGCCAGTCCAATGGCGGTGATGATCACGATCATCTCACTGACCATTCTACTTCTCTGGGAGCAACCATTTCTCCAGCGATTCAGGTTCTTCAAGCTGGCGCCGGCACCACTCTTTGTCGTTCTGGCCGGGGTCCTGTTGAATGAGATTTGTCGGGAGATGTTCAGTGGATACGATCTACGGGCAGAAGATGGGCATCTGGTCACGATGCCGGTGGCCGTAAGTCTGAGGGATTTCTTTGGGCAGTTTACCGTTCCCGACTGGTCGGCCTGGAATAACCGGCAGGTCTACCTCACCGCCGGGACGCTGGCCGTCGTTGGAAGCATCGAAACTTTGCTGTCGATTGAAGCCTCGGACAAGCTGGACACATATCGACGTATCTCCAATACCAATCGGGAACTGAAGGCTCAGGGGGTCGGGAATCTAATCTCAGGCCTGATCGGTGGACTGCCGATAACCTCGGTGATCGTCCGCAGTTCGGCCAATGCCTACGCCGGTGCTCGAACGAGGATGTCGGCAATAGTTCATGGAATGCTGCTTCTTATCTGTATCATGCTGATCCCGGCACTGCTCAACAAGATCCCGCTCGCCAGTCTGGCAGCGATTCTGCTGGTTATTGGGTACAAGCTGACCCGGATCGGTCTCTATCAGAAGATGTACAAGTCGGGGATGGATCAGTTTCTGCCTTTCATCATCACGGTTCTGGCGATAGTCTTTACCGACCTTCTGACAGGTATCACAATCGGTCTTGTTATTGGTATATTTTTTGTCATTAGAACCAACCACCATTCGTCGATCACCATGGTCAGTCAGGAGAAGTATTACATGGTGCGGTTCAACAAGGATCTCTCATTCGTCAACAAGAACGAATTGAAGGAGAAGCTCATGACCATCCCCGGTGACTCGAATGTCATCATCGATGGTACCAGAGCGATCTATATCGACTCGGATATCTACGATGTGATCGTCGATTTTGAACAGAATGCTAAATTCAGAAACATTGAAGTAGAGCTGAAGCATTTCTACTCCAAATCTCAGAACTACCGCCGTGGAGGAGTGCAAGATGGAAAGCTATAAGAAGCTGCTGCTGGCCAATAAGGCCTTTGTTCAGGACAAACTAGACGTCCGACCCGACTTTTTTGAGCGGATGGCTGATACGCAGAAGCCGGAGTTTCTCTGGATCGGATGTTCCGACAGCCGGGTTCCGGCAGAAGAGGTGACCGGAACCGAGCCGGGAGAGCTCTTTGTTCATCGGAACATTGCCAACCAGGTGATCCATACCGATTTCAATATGCTTAGTGTGTTGCAGTATGCCGTAGATGTCCTCAAGGTGAAGCATATCATCGTCTGTGGACACTATGGTTGTGGTGGTGTGACCAACGCTTTATCGCACAAGAATCTTGGTCTGATCAACAAATGGCTGCGGAACATCAAGGATGTCTACCGCATTCATCAGCGTGAACTGGAGGGGATTGCTGACTCGAACCAGCGCTGGCGGAGGATGGTCGAGTTGAATGTCGAGGAGCAGCTCTGGAAACTCGCCGAGACCTCGTTTGTCCAGCAGGCCTGGAAGCGGGAGCAGCGTCCAACTCTCCACGGATGGGTCTATGATCTGCACACCGGATATCTCAACGATCTCTTTATGCTGACGTGGCAGACGGAGGTGAATGACATCTACAAGTTCGACTTCGAGGCCTGATCGAGGCCGTTTGGCGAGTCGAGGCGGTACAATTCGACAGAGATTCGCGATCGAGATGGAGACAGGATGATGGAAGGACTCTTTTTCGGCCCTCCATCATCCTGTTAATTTCCAACTGAGACCAACGCTGGTCAGCACAACCAGGCTGCTGGCAGACCTATTGAACTTCTCCCCCTAAAAATCGAACTGGTCGATATTGCTCTTGTTGAAGATGAACGGGGAGCCAAGAATGACCTGATCGTTACGGACCTCGATCTGACTGAGGCGCCCAAAGTCGATCGATCCGGCATTCTGTTTCAGCCTTCCCGTCCGCAGTTCGTGAGAAGCATGGACAGTCAGATAGCCCAGATTGAAAGTATCCCAGAGAACGACACTCTCCAGAAAACCACCATGAACATACGGCTTACAAAGATTGGGGAGTGAGAGTCCGATCACTTTGACATCGGTTCGGCCGGACTGTTTGACGGCTTCCGCCGCACCAGGGACTGCTGGAGCGGAGATACCGACGATGACCTTCACCTGCGGATAGACCTTGAGGATCGTCTGAGTCTGAGCAAAGGCCCGATCGCGATCATCCTCACTTGGCTGAATCGTGGTCAGTTTCAGATCAGGATACTTTTCAGTGGCGCGGGCCCGGATATACTTGATCCATTCATTCTGGTTGGCGGCGCTGAGACTACCAGTGATGACAGCGAACTCACCTTTTCCATTGAGAATGCGGGCTGCTTCATCGGTCAGTGTGTTTCCGATGCCCTGAGGTGTCGCCTGGTTGATGAAGAAGTCGCGGGCATCAGTCTCGGAATCGGCATCCCAGGTAACAACGTTAATCCCCCTGGAGCGGGCTTTACGCAGAACGGTGGAAATGCTGGCCTGATTCTCGACACTCACCGCAATCACATCGACCTTCCGGGTAATCCATCCTTCGACGACCTCATTTTGACGTGCGGCATCGAGCTCGGTTGGTCCATCCCAGATGAGATCTATACCAAGCTCCCGCGCCGCCTCCTCTGCCCCCTTGCGGCAGCTGACGAAGTAGGGGTCACCTTTGGCCTTGGGCATGACGGCAATCGTCATTCTGTTCTTCACAGCCGTATTCGGACTCGGGTTGAGTGAGCGGACGAGAAGCCAGTTGCTTCCGGCAACAATCAGGGCGGCGAGAATAATGACCGCGCTGAGAATTGCAACCTGGGTGTTCTTCACTTTCATCTCCTCTTCAGGTAATGGAGTTCTGTTGTTCGTGGCTGGTCGATGGCCAGCCGCACGGGTGGAAAAAGCGTCGACAAGAATGCTGGAAATGAGCAGCAGGCCAGTCAGTATACCGCTCAATTCGCTGGGTATCGCCGCCAGACGCAGTCCATTCTGCAGAATGACTATTGCCAGGAGTCCGAGTAGGGACCCAAGGACGGTTCCCCGACCACCAAAGATCGATGTTCCACCGAGAACGACGGCCGTGATGGCCATCAGCTCATAGCCGGAGCCGGCATCAGATTTGGCCTGACCAAGGTGAGAGACATAGATGATGGCGGCCATGCTGGCCATGGTTCCGCTCAGAAGATAGACCGTGATCAGGCGCCGTGCGACAGGAACTCCGGCGAAACGGGCGCCATCAGAGGCATATCCAATCGCATAGAGTGTGCGTCCGGAGATGGTACGGTGCAGGTAGATGCCGACAAGAATGATGGCGACCAGCAGTAGCGGGGCCTGCGGCGGGAGGAACCCGAGCCAGTAGCCCTGGCCGAGAAAGAGGAAACTGTCTGGAAATCCGGTATAACTGACTACCCCACCGCTGATTCCCTCGGCCAGGCCTCGATAGAGTGAGAATGAACCGAGAGTGACAATGAGGGGCGCAAGACCGAGTCGACCAATGAGCAGGCCATTCAGCCATCCACCCATCAATCCGAGGATGATGGTGGCCAGTCCACTCGCCCAGATTGGCCAGCCCTGTTGGTGCCAGAGCCACCCGAAGGTGATGGCGGAGAGTCCCATCATTGAACCGACCGACAGGTCGATTCCTCCGGTAACGATGACCGGAGTCAGTGCAAGGACAAGTAACCCCAGCTCTACGCTGAGGCGGATGATCTCAAACCCATTGCCCGAGGTGGCAAAGTTCTCACCCATCAGGGCAAAGATCGCCAACTCCGCGGCGATGACAATCATCAACACCCATTCCCGGTTAGGAAAGACTCTTTGCCAAAGCGGTGGTTCAGTCACAAACAGAGGTGGATCAGGCATTGGCACTCCTCTGCTGGGAGCCTCTTTCGATCAGCAGGTCGGCCGAGACTGCAGCGAGAATGATTACTCCCTGGATCGCCTTCTCCCAGGATGGGTCGACGCCCAGAAATGTGAGTGCGGTTCCGATCGTTCCGAGCAGGGCAACTCCGCAGAGTGAGCCAACAAGCGTCCCGCGGCCACCACTGACAGCCGTCCCTCCGACAACGACGGCGGCGATTGTCTTCATCTCCAGACCAGTCCCGGCGTTACTCTGCAGTTCGGCAAATCGAAGAGAGTTGCAGAGACTGGCCAGTGCCGACAGACCACCAGCCATCGCAAAGACAGCGAAGGTGATCCGCTGTGGTGGGAGACCAGCCAAACGCGCAGCCTCCGCATCGGCGCCAACGGCATAGATCGCGCGACCTGCGGCCAGATTTGAGAGCCCCCAGTAAAATGCCAGCCAGACTATTGTGATAAGGCCGAGGATGGCCGCCTGGCCAGGGCCCTGGCCGATTCCAAACCACTGGAAATCTGCGGGGAGCCCCTGAACCCAGGCCCCCTCCGTCAACCAGGTCAGCGTGTCACGGAGAATGATCATCATTGCCAGCGTCACAACTATCGATGGAATTCGTCCGAATGCAATCAGTGCCCCATTCAATGCTCCAAGTGACAGCCCGAGCAGGATGACTAGCGTGCCAAAGACAGGGAGTGGAAGACCAGTCTTCGAGAGCAGTCCGGTAGCAACCGTGCAGCATGCAAACTGTGCCCCAATCGAGACATCGATCTGGCGGGAAATGATGATCATCGTCATCCCGATCGAGGTGACAAGAACCGGAAGGTTGATCAGCAGGATATCGCGCAGATTCCCAGCGGTGAAGAATCCCGGTGCTGCCAGTCCCAGTGTAATCAGCAATACTCCGAGGACAAGCAGCACGGCTGTCTCACGGGCGTGACTTGCCAGAAGATTTGACAATGCAAGCTCCCCTCTAACCCCCTGATAATCATCAATGGAAATCGGCTACCTGCCAGAACAGCCATCTGCCAATTAGTCAGGATCTGGTGCGGTCCGACCGTCAACATTCTCTACCCGGGACGGCTGATAGACACTCTGAACCTTGCGACTCTCAGGCTTACCTGGATAGTGGCAGTGTTATTTATACGATATCGAAATTTATGAGATATCAATGGGTCTCAAACAAAACGAGGTGACACGAATACGACACTGTGATTATATTAACAGAGTATATCAAATCAAGGATCAGGGGAGGATCATTCATGAATTTAGCCGGAATATTGCAGGACGCTCTGAACGATGGAACGATCAGCCAGATCGGGCAGGCAATCGGTGCCGATTCCCAGACAACAGGCAGTGCGATTCAGGCGGCACTGCCTGCGTTGCTGAATGGATTGGCCAGTAATAGTCAGTCTGAGCAGGGGGCAAGCTCACTGCTCGGAGCGCTCGATCGTGATCACGATGGAAGCGTACTCGACGACATTGGCGGACTGCTCGGCACCATTGCGCAGGGGCAGGGGGCTGGCAGCTCGATCATTGGTCATATCCTTGGCGGACAGTCCGGGGCAGTTACCCAGGCAATCGGTCAGGCGAGTGGACTCGATCAGGCCAAGGTGGGCCAACTGCTGACGATACTTGGACCGATCGTCATGGGTGCGCTTGGGCGGTCACAGCGGTCGGGAGGGGCTGGCGTTGACCTGGCCGGGCTTCTCGCAGGAGCGACACAACAGTTTGGCGGCGGCGGCGATCTACTTGGAATGGCTTCGAGACTTCTCGACCAGGATGGTGATGGATCGGCAATCGACGATGTGGCCGGGGCTCTTGGAAACCTCTTCCGCAAGTAGCGGGTCGCTTATCCACCCACCACTGTTAAAATAAAGATCACTGCGGTAATTTTATGATCAATAGAATCTCACTGATCCTGATGGCATTGGCCATCGCAGGATTTCCCCCGTCTGCGCAGGCACAGGAGCGGGAGCCACGAGGCGGAGAAGATCCGACACTTCAGCGAATCAGGGCACTCGAGGAGCAGCTCAGCTTTATCGAGGACGGTCTTGGCAAACAGGTCGACGATCTGATGTGGCATACACGGCTGGGTGACATTGCCGTCATCGACAAGATTCGATACACAAGCGCTCCGCCGCGAGTGGTGCCGAATCCAACTGGTCAGGGGGCGACCAATCCGGTCATTATTCCCGCCTACACCTTCCTTCCTCGCAAGGTGGCAGCGGGAGCGAAGCTGCCGTTGATAGTCTTCGTTCACGGCGGAGTCCATAGTGATTTCCAGACAAGTTATGTCCATATCATCCGTGAGCTGCTTCAGCAGGGATATGCCGTGATCGCTTCGGACTACCGTGGGAGCACCGGATATGGGCGAACCTTCTGGCGTCTGATCGATTATGGTGGACTTGAAAATGAAGACGTCTTTGCCGGCAAGCAGTGGATGCTTGAGGCCCACCCCGAGATCGACCCGGAGCGGGTTGGTATCATGGGTTGGAGTCACGGGGGGATGATCTCTCTGATGAATGTCTTTGAACATCCGCGTGACTATCGGGTCGTTTACGCTGGTGTACCGGTCAGCGATCTGATCGCCCGGATGGGTTACAAAAGTCAATCCTACCGTGAGCTCTTCTCGGCCCCTTACCATATCGGCAAGTTGGCCGATCAGAATGTCAATGAATATCGCCGACGTTCGCCGGCCTGGAATGCCGAAAAGCTGCAGACGCCACTGCTGGTTCACAGCAACACCAATGATGAGGATGTCAACGTGCTCGAGGTTGAGCATCTCATCAAGTCGCTCAAGGCGGCTGGAAAACAGTTCGAATACAAGATCTACGACCAGGCTCCGGGGGGGCACGCCTTCAACCGGATCGACACGCGGCTGGCCCGCGAGTCACGTGCTGAGATCTACCGGTTTCTGGCCCGTTACCTCAATCCGGCCAACCCAGTCAAGTAGCTGTTGACATCAATCAGACAAGTGAGGGGTAGAGATGAGAAGACGATCGATACTGCTGGCGCTGACAGTTCTGCTGGTTACCACCAGCGTGCTGATTAGACATTTTGATGCGGTGCAGGCACAGGAGCGGCAATCTGAGAAGGCTGCTGATCCGCTCTCGACCGGGACCTTCAACGGGTTACGATTTCGCTCGATCGGCCCGGCAGTGACGGGCGGGCGGATCGTCGATTTCGCCGTCGATCCGGTTGACAGCTCGAGATACTTTGCTGCCGTCGCCTCCGGAGGAGTCTGGAAGACAGTCAATAACGGCACGACCTGGACACCGGTCTTTGACAACTATGGATCATATTCGATCGGAGCCCTGGCGCTCGATCAACGTGATCCGGCGATTCTGTGGGTCGGTACAGGGGAGCTGAACAGTCAGAGAAGTGTTGGTTACGGTGATGGCCTCTACAGATCAGAGGATGGTGGAAGGAGTTTTCGTCGCGTCGGTCTGGAGAAGTCAGAGCACATTGGACGGATCGTGATCGATCCACGTGACTCAAGGGTGGTCTATGTTGCGGCACAGGGGCCGCTCTGGGGACCTGGTGGAGATCGAGGACTCTTCAAGACTGTCGATGGCGGCAAGACCTGGAAGAATATCCTCAACATCAGCGAAGATACCGGAGTCACCGAGGTGGTTCTCGATCCGGTCAATCCGGAGATAGTCTATGCCGCCTCCTGGCAGCGACGACGTCACGTCTGGACGCTCATCAATGGCGGACCGGAGTCGGCCATTCACAAATCGATCGACGGTGGAGCAACCTGGACCAAACTTCGCAGTGGTCTGCCAGCAGGCGATCTTGGAAGGATCGGGCTTGCGGTCTCACCGGTCGATCCACGTATTCTCTTTGCAACGATCGAAGCCGGTGATACCGGAAGTGGTATCTATCGATCGGCAGATCGCGGTGCGACCTGGGAGAAGATGAACTCGCGGATTGCGCAAGGAATGTACTATGGGCAGATTCTCTGTGATCCAAAGGATGTCGATCGCATCTATCTCCCTGATGTCATCTTTCAGGTCTCGGATGACGCTGGTCGCACTCTTCGTCCACTTGGTGAGCGCAATAAGCATGTCGACAACCATACCATCTGGATCGATCCGCGGAATACCAGCCATTACCTGGTTGGAAGTGACGGCGGGATCTATGAAAGCTACGACAGAGGGGCCAACTGGCACTTCAAGTCGAACATGCCGATTACTCAGTTTTACGATGTGACGGTCGATCAGTCCTCCTCATTCTATACCGTCTGCGGTGGAACACAGGATAACAACACTTGGTGCGGGCCGTCGCGGACAAATAGTCTGAGCGGCATTACGAACTCTGACTGGTTTGTGACTACCGGTGGAGACGGGTTTCACGTGCGGATCGACCCACAGGATCCAAACATCATCTACTCGACTTCGCAATACGGAGTTCTGGTTCGCTATGACCGCCGTACTGGTGAGCGAATTGGTATCCAGCCGAAAGAGGGAAGAGGAGAGCCACCACTGCGTTGGAACTGGGATTCACCTCTTCTGATCAGTCCTCATGCCTCCTCGAGAATCTACTTTGCCGCCAATCGCCTCTTTCGCAGTGATGATCGGGGAGATACCTGGCAAGCAATATCCCCTGATCTGACAAGGCAGATCGATCGTGACACACTGCCGGTAATGGGACGGATCTGGGGGCCGGAGGCGATCGCCAAGCACCAGTCGACCTCATTTTATGGCAATATCGTCGCCCTGGCCGAGTCTCCGCGGCGCGAGGGATTGATCTATGTCGGTACTGATGATGGTCTGATTCAGATAACCGAGGATGGCGGGCGTAACTGGCGAAAGATCGATCAGTTTCCAGGCATTCCGGAGCGAACATTTGTCGCCCGCATCCTGGCATCTCAACACGACCCAAATACGGCCTATGCCGTCTTCAATAACCACAAGAGCGCCGATTTCAAACCCTACCTGCTCAAGACGACCGATGCCGGGAAGACCTGGGTATCGATTGCCGGTAATCTTCCGGGAATCTCTTCTGCCGGGCCGCTCTGGTCGATTGCCGAGGATCACCAGCGTGGCTCACTCCTCTTTGTCGGTAGTGAGTTTGGTCTCTTCTTCTCGCTCGATGGTGGACAGAGGTGGACGCAACTTAAAGGAGGGCTGCCGACGATTGCAGTCCGCGACCTGGCGATCCAGAAGAGGAATAATGATCTGGTTGTCGGAACATTTGGTCGTGGCATCTATATTCTCGATGACTATTCCGCACTTCGTGAGATCTCACCGGAGATTCTTGCGCAGAGTGGCCACCTCTTTGGCCTTCGAGACGCAACGATATTTGTCGAAGCGTCACCCAATGGTGGGCGAGGGAAGGCCTCGCTCGGCGAGTCATTCTACAGTGCCGACAACCCAGCCTTTGGAGCAACCTTCACCTACTATCTGAAAGAAGGGCTGAAGACCCAGCGGCAGTTGCGTCGCGAGGCAGAACGTAGATTGCGCGAGAAGGATCCGACTGGAAAAGAGTACAAGTATCCATCGCAGTCTGCGCTGACGGCAGAAGAGGAGGAGGAACCGCCGGTCGTCGTGCTGACCGTCCGTGACTCTTCAGGTGGCGTAGTGCGCCGGCTGAACGGTTCGGCCGCTCCGGGAATGCAGCGCCTCACCTGGGATCTTCGCTTCCCGGCTGCACAGCTTGCCCCGCCACGAGCCCCTGGCGGGGATGGAATTCTTGAGGAGCTCTTTGGCGCATCGCCATCAGGCCATCTGGTCATGCCTGGTAAATACACGGCCTCACTCTCCATCCGTGTCAATGGTGAATGGAAGACGATCGGTCAGCCCCAGTCACTCGAGGTCGTCACTCTTGGAACCCTCACCATCAGCGCAGCTGATCGGCAGCGGCTGTTTGCTTTCCAACAGAAGGCACAGCGATTGCAGCGGGCAGTTGGTGGAGCCAATGGGCTCGCTGCCGAGACCAGGACGGCAATAATCGCCGCTCGTCGCGCAATTCAAGAGACTCCCAATGCTAGCGATGCATTGATTCGCGAAGCGGCAACGATCGAGAAGCGGATCAGTGAGATCATCAAGACTCTCAATGGCGATCGGACTCTCGCCGCCCGGTATGAGAATCCACCCCCTTCGATCACTTCCCGGGTGGGGACAGTTACCGCAGCACTGCGAATGGCCAATGCGCGGCCGACTCAGACACAGATCTCGCAGTATGAGATTGCCGCTGGCGAGTTCGAGGTTCTTCTTCGTGAACTGCGCAGGGTAGTCGAAGTCGATCTGGTCAAGTTGAAGAGAGAGATGGACGAGGTGGGTGCACCCTGGACGACAGGGAGAGTCCCTCAGTTTCAGAACTGACGTTGAATCTGCCATACCACCCATTGACCGCCGAACCAAATTTCATAAGGTTTGGTGGTCAATGGGTGGTATGGCATTTTATCAGCCGATCGGGAGAGTGATCTGAAATGATGCGCCCTGATCAGGCGGGGAGATGATCTGTATCTGGCCGTTGTGGAGCTGAACGGCCCGAAAGGCCTGCGCCAGGCCAATGCCATTTCCAGATGGTTTGGTGGTGTAGTAGAGGTTGAAGATCTTATCTCTGATTTCGTTTGGAATTCCCGGCCCTTCGTCAGTGATCGTCATCACGACATTCCCATTATCCCTTGCCGTACGGAGGTAGAGACGCCCACCATCCTGCATGACCTGACATCCATTGATGACAATATTGAGGAGTGCCTGTTTGAGAAGATCATAGTCAACTTTGATCGGAAGCGGTTCACTCGCATACTGCTCGATAATGTCGATGCCCTGAGCACGAGCATCTGCCGCCAGTTCAACTACCTCACGCACCAGTTCGTTAGCGTCGATCTGATCGATTTTGATTTCAAGCGGACGTGTGAAATCAAGAAATGTCACGACCACTCTTTTCAGTCTGGTCACCTCGGTGGTCAGGATATCGACGTGAGCCTTGGGATCGAGTCCAGCAGCAAGTTTTCCACTCAGAAGTTCAAGGTGGAGAACCATGGCGTGGAGAGGATTCTTCACTTCGTGGGCGACTCCGGCTGTAATACGGTTGAGGGCCGCAAGTTTTGTTGCAAAATCGAGCTGATTTTCAAGTTGCTGGAGGGTCTCAAAGTCGCGAAGTGTCACCAGTGCCCCAGCCGGGTGCTCTCGATCCGTGAAGAGCTGTAGTGACGCGACTACCCGCTGCGGCCCACTGACACCGTCAGTGCTACCGGGGATGGTCAGAACCTGCTGTCGAGAAACACCAGTTTGATAGGCACGCGCCGTCAAATGGGTAAGTGGATGGTTTGCCGGTAGAATTTGAGTGAGATACTTTCCCGGCAGCGGGCCGCGTTCCTGCCCGAGAAGCCGTTCTGCCTCCGGACTGGCCATCATTACCCGCTGCTCACGATCGAGCAGCAGCACCCGCTCTGAGAGGCTTCCTACCACCTGCTGCAACTGATCGCGGATTACTTCAACTTCAGTACGATTGCCGGCAAAACGACGCCCAAGTTCACGCAGACGCTGCGTCATTGAGTGCATGTCGAGCGTCTCTGGACGACGTGTGTCTGAGTTGAGAGCACTCTCCGCCTCAAGCTGCTCGATGCTCTCCATCACCTCACGTAGTGGCCACAGAACCAGACTCGATGAGGTGAGTGCCATCAGGATGGCGAGAGTGATCACGATCAGACTGAAGGTGAGGCTCAACTTGAGAGTAGGGGTCAACCGTGTACGAATACGTTCTGCCGGTATTCCAACTGTAAGTTTGGCAAATGGATCTCGTCCATATCGAAAGGTAATCGTTATCTCATAAAGGTAGTCGTTCCGGTATAACTCCCAGAACTGTGAGTACCAGCGTGACTCGAGAAGTTCGTTGAACGGTTTGATACGATTTCGATCCTCGAGAAGTTTCTTCGGATCCGAGATGGCCAGAACCTGCCCGTCAAGTGCGATGATTGCACAATAGGCCAGATCCGATCTCTCATTGGTGCTGGCCTTGATCAGGGACCTCACCGACTCATCAATGGCGATCGAGACATTTGGAGGATCGAGTGGCCGCGTAAAGATGGCCTCCTGGGCAAAACCGTTGAATTGATCAAGAAACAGGTTCTCAACCGACTCACCCCGAGCCCTAATCTCTCCGTTCAGGTACCTGGCGGTATAGAACGAGAGCAGTGCCAATGCGACGATTGTAATCAGAAATATGGTTACCGTCAGATGACGCGTGCGGACACTCGGATCCCATTTGACCAATGGCCAGGCTCCGCGGCTCCCGTTCTTGAAAAATTTTTGCGTGTCCAGTTTCAACAGTTAACTCTCCGCTTGAACCGCACCGATAACCCAATGGTTCCAGATACTCTGATCCTTAAAGTTGGTAGAGCTGCCACAGATCCCTGGCCCACTTGAACATTATCACCTGATCTCTGGTATCCCGCAGACTTGAACGACTTGAGGACGGCCGGCTTCAACTACTTGAAACATGGGGCGTTGGGATCGGACGATTGTTGTGCCAGTTGCTTTTGAATAATCAATCAAGTCAATGGAGCTGCCATTCCCGACTGATGATCCCGGGGTAGTTTGTGGATCGGGTAATGATCAGGTTGACGCCTGTTTACAGCAGAACCAGTTCAGTGCAACAGTTGTTTTTGGCACAGGATGAATTTAGATTATATTGGGCTCTTCAGGCAAGCGATTTGATGATCCACAGTTCAATCGAGGTCGGTCCAGAGGATGATCCCGTCACTCTGTCGAGTTGTCGAGTGCGGAGGCCTTCGTTCAGGAACCAGGTCGTTATCTTCAAAAGCTGTTAAAAGTTTAAACCTATTGCGGTTTTTTGTCAGAATACGTATATTGCATATTTTGCCATTCTCGTTACGCTAATCTCTATTTGTTCAAAGTTTGATCTGAATATTCGATCACTCTCAAATTCAAACTTCATCAGATGTGCAAATGGGTTAGCTTGAATTTTTGTCTGTTTTTGATCTTGTCCAGGCACCAAGCCGACTTTTTCATCGGCGCGGAGGAGTTATGAGAAAATTTATAAGTCTGATTATCACCGTAAGCCTGCTTGCCTTCATGGTAAGCGCACAGCAGGCCCCTTCGGGTACAATACGTGGAACTGTTACTGATCCTTCAAAAGGTGTCCTGGCCAATGCCACCGTCACCGCCAGGAATCGTAATACCGGGGCGGAGCGTGTTGTGACAACCGGTGCTGAGGGCACCTACCTGCTCGGCAATCTGGTGCCGGGCGAATATGATCTGCGGATAGTCATGACCGGTTTCAAGACCAATGTCGTGGTCGTAACGGTCCAGATCGGTGAGACATTGACGCTTGATACCCCTCTCGAACTGGGCCAGACGACAGAGACGGTTGTCGTCTCTGCCGACGCGGTAACCGCGGTCAACACGGCCGATTTCAAGATCGATGGCGTCATCTCCCGGCAGAAGGTCGACGGGTTGCCGCTCAATGGCCGCAACTTTCTGCAGCTTGCGGCACTGGAGCCGGGGGTGAGAGTCTCAACGGGCAATCCGGGCGAGTACAATAACCTTTTCAACGTATCAATCGGTGGAGGTGATTCGAGTCTGACCCGGCTGACGGTCGACGGTGGCAATATTGTCGATCCGGTCAACGGTTCGGCTGCCCAGAACTTCTCAGTCGAATCGGTTCAGGAGTTTCAGATCTCCAGTTTCAACTTCGATCTTTCCACCGGTGTCACCTCAGTTGGAGCCGTCAACATCGTCAGCCGTACGGGGGGGAATGATTATCACGGCTCGGCATTTGCTTTTTACCGTGACAATCACATGGCGGCCTACCCGACTCTCAACCGTCTGGCGAGTAATCCAAACCCATTCTTTCGGCGACTCCAGACGGGTTTTGCTATCGGTGGACCGATTGTCAAAGACAGACTGGTCTTCTTCACCAATCTTGAGCGGCTCAACCAGTCGACCAACTATTCGACCATCCACACCGGTTCTCCAGTCTTCAAACAGTTTGATACCCTCACCTCGAGCCCGTACAAGGGATGGCTCTACAACGGCCGGCTCGACTACACGATCAATAGTCGCAACACTGCTTTTCTCCGTTTCAGCTCAGACGACAATTCAGTCGTCGCCCCGGAGACTCAGAATACGATGCCCTCCAACTGGCGCTGGAATGTCAACAAGGTTGCGCAGGCCCAGGGAGGCTGGACATCGACCATCAGCCCGACCCTCGTCAATCAGCTCAGCTTCAACTGGCAATATATCGGAAATGACAGTCTGATCCCGACGGATACCCAGTGTCCGGGATGTATTGGACTCAACGGGGCGCAGTTGCGGGTCAACAACAGCAGTTTCCGGATTGGCAATAATATCGATGCCCCCCAGAATCGCCGCCTTTTCCGGTATGAGACCAATGACAATCTGACTTGGACCCGGGGCCGCCATATCATTCAGACGGGCCTCAACTGGGAGAAGTCTCTTGGTGGAGGCGCATGGGAATTTCTCAACCCGGCGCTGGTAGTCACCCATGATCCGCGCGATGTGCAGACGGTCAATGGAGCAATCGATCTTCTGGCCGCCGGCCTCGGGCTCCCTGCCGGTAACCCGGTCGGTGATCAATTGCGCGGACTCTTTGGTCCGGCAGCTCCGGCTTTGAAGATTCCGCTTCCGGCGGCTTTCACCACTCCAGGTGCGCGGATCACCTATAATGACATCCTCCAGCTGCCGGTCGCCGCGGTTTTGCGTGGGCTGGGTGATGGTTCACAGCCGCCGCCTTACAATGGCGAATACGCACGTCACGTCCAGCGGTTCCGCTCGTATGGTCAGGATACCTGGCAGGTCGGAAATGGGCTCACCCTCAAGTACGGTCTCTCTTACCTTTATGAAAACCGCCTCTGGAATCACGACCTGAAGAAGTCTTCGCTCTTTGCCGGAACAGCTCTTTACGGTACAGCCAATCCGAATCCACTTGACAAGAACAACTTTGCCCCAGCATTCGGTTTTGCCTGGAATGTCAACAACGACAACCGGACAGTGGTTCGTGGCGGATTCTCGATGACCTATGATACGAGTCTCTATGTGAATCGTCTCACGGAGCGGGCGATCCTTGGTCCGCTTGGTAATGGCCGCGTCGCTCTGACCGGAGACTTTTTCCAGAACACGACCGCCTTTGCCCAGTTGCCACCTCAGTTTCTCCAGGCTTTGCCGGTGGTTGCCCAGCAGTTATCGCAGTTTGCCGGGTCTCTTCCCGCCAACGATCCAACGCGTACACAGCTCCTGACACTTGCCGGAGTCGTCCCGGCACTGGCCCTGCTCAACCCTTCCGCCGGGGCGCGGCTGAGTGCTGGAACACTGCAGGTTGTGCCGACAAAGATGACTGCCGCACAGGCGCTCCAGATGTCCTCACAGCAGGCCTCGCTGATTCAGGGTCAGTTCAATCAACTGGGTGGGGCTGGAATCATTGGTGCCGACTTCTTCAAGACCGTCTCGACCACCTCGGTTCTGATCGATCCAAACATCAAGATCCCCTACTCCCTCTCCTACAGCTTCGGTATCCAGCGCGAGCTGCCGCTCAATACCATCCTCTCCGCCGACTTTGTCTTGAGACGTTACCTCCACACATTCTTTCAGAGAGACCGGGCGATGTGGAACCGCACGGCAGCCTTTGGCGGACCGACCGTGCGCCCCTGTACTGCCGCCGAAGCCGTCAATCCGGCTGTCAGATGCCTCAATGGTCCATTCGAGGTCTTTGAAGGAAGTGGACGCAGTGAGTATCGGGCCATCCTGACCAAGCTCGAGAAGCGGTTCTCGGATCGTTACCAGTTCACGGCGGCATATACCTGGTCACGCATGCGCGGCTTTGATTACAACCGTGACATCTCCAACCCCTTCGCCTTCCCTGGATTTCAGGGAGGGGATCGGCGCCATTCATTTGTCTTTAGCGGTTTGGTCAAAATGCCTTGGGGCATCAACGCCAGTCTGATTGCCACTTACGAGAGCGGGGCACCTCTCTCAGCGGTACTGCCGGGCAGCAACAACAGCGATCTGAATGGTGATGGAACCAACAACGACTTCCTTCCTGGCGTTGGCTGGAATCAGCTCAACCGGGGCATCGATGCTGACGGCCTTCGTGCTCTGGTCGACCAGTATAACTCTTCGTTTGCCGGGAAGGCTGCTCCTCGCGGAGGTCTCTTCCCACGCGTCACTCTCCCGACCAGCTTCAGCTTCAGTGACTCCTTCCAATCGCACGATGTGCGGGTCGCCAAGGAGTTCAATCTGGTCAAGGATCGTCTCAAGTTCGAGTTGATTGGAGAGGCTTTCAACATCTTCAACATCTCAAACCTGGGTGGATTCAGCGGTCTCCTCGACTCGGGGTTTGGTCAGGCGACCAGCAAGGCAAACCCGATCCTTGGCATTGGAGGGCCGCGCATCATCCAGATTGCCGGAAAGATCAAGTTCTGATCAACCTCCGGAAAGTCAAAGTGAGTGTTGCGCTCTTCGCCGGGGAAGGGAAGTTTCTCCCCTCCCCGGCTCGCTCACCTGGAATCGTTTTCCAAAACCTCGCAGGCTGACTTTTTCTTCACCTCTCAACGCTTGAATTACTATTATGAATAGAAAAAGCACGAAGACCGGAGATGATGTGTCTCCCGGGAGAGTTGGCATGAAGGGCGAGATTGAACGACTGGCGAACCAGATCATTTCCAGTCTCGGTGAGCAGTCGATCGCCGAGATCTACCGGCAGCAGGTGCGCGCAGATCGAACTCGGCGTTACGAGCTGCCATCACCAGCACGAAAAGGCCAGCCACAGGTAGAGATCATGCACACGCTGCTCGGGATCGAGCTGAAGATCGGACGGCGGCGACTCACCTGCCCGGATCTGTCAACCGCCCGCTATCTCTCAGTCTTCCTGCGACTCGGTGTTGCTGCTGTCGCTCTCCCCTATGACATTACTCGCCTCGCCCGTCTTGCTGACGATCTTGAATCATCCTGGTTCCGGATGACTATGCTGGCTGACAATGAGACCCAGGGTATGGATCCACGGCTCACCACACGACTCGTTCGCCGTCTTATCGAGTTGCAGCGTGAAGAAGTGGCGATCATGGGGCCTGGGCCCATTGCTCCACGCTTTAATCGCTGATAGACATTCGCCTTGCACAAAGGTATACTCTCTTTTTGTGTCTGGTTCGTTCCTGCCATTTGAGCCTGCGTTTGTGGGTTGAATGCCTGGATGAACAGACTCGGATCTCCCCGTCGCGCAGAATGTAGTGCTCTTTGATGGGGAGGCTTCAATCTTCTGCGTTTCTTGCCGGCGGGCAACCCCGGCCAACCACCTCAGAATGCCAGCCGGGCTGGCTCTTCCATCGTCAGAATGACCAAGGGGCTCTTGACGTGGAACCTGCCAGACCTGGATCTGATATTTGCTCAATCGATGCTGTTGCTCAACCGACTAATTTCACCTGCCCCACACTGCCCCAGATGGATCGCACAGGACATTTATTTTGCGCGGGCCTCTTCTCAATGGTTCTTCAATCAGACAGACCTCGAAAGGCCTGATGCCGAACGGAGATGCTTCCGGTCATCAACCATTCTATTTTCTACCATAGCCTCTTCACTGGCCCTTACAGAGGGTCAGGTGGTGGGCTGGCGGTCACATTGGAGGTAAGAATCCTTTATGAAAAAGAGATTTGCATTCCTGACGCTGCTTTTCGCAGGAATAATGACGATCAGCATTCTGGCGGACCAGGAGCAGAAGCCAAATCAGCCGGTGGCGCCTAAGCCTCCTGCAGAGGCGGAAGCGAACGACGAACCGGTCGCCATCACCGAAAAGACCAAGCGGGTCGAGACGCAGGTTCAGGAGGTT
>CAIOZW010000088.1 GCA_903862855.1 uncultured Acidobacteriota bacterium | reverse complement strand
TCGCCGACTTCCGTTACAAATCGACCACCCGGGATTTCCGCGAGCGTTTTGCAGTCTCTGCCTGGATCAGGCCGGATTCAGAGAATGGTGGAGCGATCTTCACCAAGATGGCCGACAGCGCCGATGAGCGGGTCCATGGCCTGCCGCGGATCGGCGGCGTAGGACTCTTCCACGCCAACGGGAAGATCCATATCCAGATGGTTCGGGAATGGGACTATGATGGCTACCGGTCGGAGTCCGAGGCCAGCCTCTCTGCCGGTGAGTGGCACCACGTCCTGCTCCAGTTCGATGGATTCCGGCAGCACGATGATCGGGTGCGTCTCTATGTCAATGGCGTCGAGCAGAGGCTGAAGGTCACGCAGCCCAACCTCTACCTCTACTGGGGCCTGCCGAACCAGCCACTGCGAATCGGTGGTGGAGGCGGTAAGGAGATGCGCTTCCGTGGAGTGATGGATGAGGTACGCTTCTACACCCGGACTCTTGATAATGACGAGATTACGGTGATCGCTGGCCGTGAACCACTTGGGGCAGTTGCCGCGCGGCCGGAGAGCGGGCGGAGTAACGCCGAGCGGACGCGGCTCCGCGCCGCCTATCTGGCAACAAAGGCTCCCGGCAAGTATCGTCGACTTCACGAGCAGTATCAGGATCTCGTCGTTCAGCGCCAGAAGATGATCGACCGTTTCACGACCATCATGGTCATGGAAGAACTGCCGACGCCTCGTCCGGCCCACCTGCTGCGACGTGGTGCCTACGATGCACCAGGAGAGAAGGTTGAGAGGCGCGTTCCGGCCATCCTTCCGCCCCTTCCGGCTGATCTGCCAAATAACCGGCTCGGGCTGGCCAAGTGGTTGACCTCGGCCGATCATCCGTTGACCTCACGGGTCGCCGTCAACCGTTTCTGGCAGATGATCTTCGGAGCGGGCCTGGTCAGAACTGTCGAAGACTTTGGATCACAGGGTGAGTTGCCATCACACCCGGAGCTGCTCGACTGGCTGGCTGTCGAATTCCAGTCACCATCCACGGGGCAAGCCTGGGACATCAAGTCACTGCTCCGGAAGATCGTCACCAGCACCACCTACCGTCAGTCGGCCATCCTCGCCCCGGCCAGCCTGCAGCGCGACCCGGAGAACCGATTGCTTGCCCGCGGCCCGCGGACTCGCCTCTCGGCCGATATGATCAGGGATCAGGCTCTCGCGGCCGCCGGACTACTGGTGGAGAGACTTGGTGGACCATCGGTCAAACCATACCAGCCGGACGGACTCTACAAGGACATGACCTTCTCCGGCCTGACCAGGTATGATACTGATCACGGCGAAGGGCTCTGGCGGCGGAGTCTCTACACCTTCTGGAAGCGGACGGTTCTTTCACCAAACATGCAGGTCTTTGACGCCTCGGCGCGTGAGTTCTGCACCGTTCGTGACACGAGAACCAACACACCGCTCCAATCACTCAATCTGATGAACGATGTCACCTATATCGAGGCATCACGGCTGATCGCCCAGCGAATGCTGCTTGAAGGCGGACCAGACGATGCCGACCGGCTCGCCTGGGGGTTCCGCACGATCACTCTACGCCAGCTCGATCAGAATGAACTGCGTGTGCTGACACGTTACCTTCAGTCACAACGGCAACATTTTACGGCCCATCCGGAGGAGGCCAATCGTCTGCTCAGCCTTGGTGAGCGCCGGGTCGACTCAAGGCTCTTACCGCGGGAAGTTGCGGCCTGGTCGATGGTCGCCAGCCTGATTCTCAATCTTGATGAAACGATCACCAAACAGTGAGGCTATATGAAGAACAGTCCAATTGAAGCAGAGAGAGCATTACAGATGACGCGCCGCCACTTCTTCAGCCGGTGCAGTCTCGGACTTGGCACGGCAGCGCTGGCAACACTGCTCCGTGAGGATGGTTATGGCGGGGACCAGTCGCCTTCCCTGCCCCAGCCCCACTTCAAACCGACCGCAAAGAGAGTGATCTATCTCTTCCAGGCCGGTGGGCCTTCGCAGCTCGACCTCTTCGATCCAAAACCGGGGCTCGAAAAGTACCGCGGCCAGAACCTGCCCGATTCGATCCGCCAGGGGCAGCGACTGACCGGAATGACCGCCTACCAGTCGAGCTTCCCGACTGCACCATCCAAATTCAAGTTCGCACAGCACGGTCAGTCGGGGGCCTGGCTCAGTGAGTTGTTGCCGCACCACGCCGGAGTGGTCGATCAGCTCAGCTTCATCAAGTCGCTCCACACTGAACAGATCAATCACGATCCGGCAATCACCACCGCGCTGACCGGGTTTCAGCTCGCCGGCCGGCCCAGCCTCGGAGCCTGGCTTGCCTATGGTCTGGGCAGCGAGAACAAGGACCTCCCCTCATTCATCGTCCTCGTCTCTGTCGGGAGAACCGGTGGCGATCAGCCACTCTATGATCGTCTCTGGGGCAATGGCTTTCTGCCCTCGCGCTACCAGGGAGTCAAGTTTCACAATGGGCCCGATCCGGTCCTCTACCTTTCCAATCCCCCCGGGATCGACCGTGATACCCGGCGCAAATTTCTCGATGAACTGGGTGAGCTGAATGCCCTCAACGCGACACGCTACGGCGATCCGGAGATACTCTCCCGCACAGCACAGTATGAGATGGCCTTCCGCATGCAGTCTTCGGTTCCAGAGCTGATGGATCTGAAGGGCGAGTCGGAGAAGACGCTCGAGAGCTACGGCCCGGACGTCAAGAAGCCCGGAACCTTCGCCTTCAATTGTCTCATGGCCCGCCGTCTCGCCGAGCGTGGCGTCCGCTTCATCCAGCTCTTCCATCGTGGCTGGGACCAGCACGGTGAGTTGCCCAAGAACATCGTCAAGCAGACCCTCGATACGGATCAGCCATCAGCCGCGCTGATCCGTGACCTCGCTGCACGCGGACTGCTCGAGGATACGCTGGTCGTCTGGGGCGGTGAGTTCGGACGCACGGTCTATTCGCAGGGCAAGCTGACAGCCGAAAACTATGGCCGTGACCACCACCCGCGCTGCTTCACTGTCTGGATGGCTGGTGGCGGCATCAAACCGGGCGTAAGTATCGGCGAGACGGACGACTTCAGCTACAACATCGTCCGCGATCCAATCCACGTTCACGACCTCAACGCGACGATCCTCCACACGCTGGGACTCGACCATACCCGACTGACCTACAAGTATCAGGGCCGCTACTTCCGCCTCACCGATGTCCACGGCAACCTCGTCACCCCACTGCTCAAGCAGGCGTGACAGCGGAGAAGATAGTGCTGATAAACGACAGTAAACCAGGAATTGGGGAGCAGGTTGAAGGAGAAAGGCTCTTCCTGCCCCCCTGCCGTGGTCGGGCGACTCTTGCCACCTGGCAATTTGCCCCGGCTCCTCGCCGTTCGTGACAACCCGCCTCGCCTCCCTTTCTGCAGTCCGATTGCTTGTCCTCCTCGCTTCTCTGCGTGAAAACAAGCCGTCAACAGATCTGTTCATGCCGATAAAACAGCCACTCAGCCGACGGTTATGCCCGTTGATCGAGATTAGATTGCCGGCTTGAAGATCTTGCTCCATCTTACGCTTTGTTAATGGTGTCACCTGTCTGTCCGTCGTCACCAGACCTCTGATGGGCAGGCGGGGGATATATGGTCAGTGATCGGTTCCCCGGCCTGATCTTGCGTAACATCTGAACCGGATCGATGAACAGACTTCGAACAATAATTGCCGACGACGAGCGACCTTCCAGGTCGTTTCTTGCCTCCGTGCTTCGCCAGCACGAGGATGTTCAATTGATCGGTGAAGCCTCCAACGGTCTCGAGGCGATTGAACTTATCGAGAATCTATCGCCGGATCTGGCCCTGCTCGATCTGCAGATGCCGGAGGTCGATGGACTTGAGATTGCCAGACGTGTCGGCAGAAGAGCCTCACCGCTCATTGCTTTTGTTACTGCTTATGAAGAGTATGCGATCAGGGCCTTTGAGATAAATGTCATCGACTATCTGCTCAAGCCAGTCGAATCAAAAAGACTCCGCCAGACCATCGATCGGGCACAGGCCCAGATCGACCTCAACGGCCATCAGACTGAATCACCTCTTCCAACTGAAATGGGAGTATTCGGCAATGAGTTTGGTTTTCAGCGAAGACTCGAGCGAATTCCGATTCGTCGACGGGATGATATCATCCTGCTTCCAGTCAGAGAGATTGCATCGATAGTCGCTGAGGGTGAGCTGCTTAAACTGACCACTGTCAACCGCCAAAAATTTACCATCAATCACCGCTTGAAGGATCTCGAATCACGTCTCGACCCTCACCGGTTTATCCGCCTCAGCCGTGGATCGATCGCCAATATCGATCAGATCAGAAGTATCTCTCCCATGCCTGGCGGAACCTACATCGCCGTTCTTGGGACAGGTGAAGAGCTGCCGATCAGCCGTCTGCAGGGTCGGATTCTCCGCGATACGGTGCTGAAACTATGATGATTACGCGCTTCAGCAAGGCAGGTCGGCGCCATCTCATCTGACAACTGATCCTCCCCCCCGGGCCAAGCCAAACCTGGCGTTTACCGGAGAACACGCGCCTTGCCCATCATCGAACCAGTCACGCAGCATCCTCACAACACCCGGACGGGATGGACCAATGTACTTCTCTCGCCGGAGTCGATACTCAGCCTGAATCTGCTGCGCTCTCTGACGGAGGCTCCTGTCGGCATCGTTTTCAACGTGGCCGACGGGGACAGCGTAGACAAAAGGCGACCGCTCATCACTGGCTCGAAAAGTCGGCAGGCGCTGAAACTCTCGCTTTACGAAACGGCCATCCGCTTCCTGCGATCTGGCGGCATCGACAAAAAAATCGACCGCGTGATCAGGATACCCAAACAGGTAACCGTAATGGCGCAAACGCTCGAGCGAACTGGCATATTCAACTGCGGTAACAATCTCCAGCGGATCAGCACTGCGAGTTATTCCAAAACCGCTCAAGAACGAGGCTCTCTGATCGATGACCTTCTCAAGAAGCCCTCGTCTGATGACCAGCCCGTCAACATAGCGTTTGCCATCAAAGACCTTTGCAAAATGGTGGAGTCCGGCATAGTACTCCTGTCCGCACTGCCAGGAGGCCAGGATTCGCCTGGTCTCTTCAAGCCCGGCCAGCGTCGCTGCCGGAGGCGACTGCGCATCGAAATTGAAAGAGACGAAGCCGCTGCTCAT
Organism: uncultured Acidobacteriota bacterium; assembly: GCA_903862855.1. Lineage (GTDB taxonomy): Bacteria > Acidobacteriota > Blastocatellia > RBC074 > RBC074 > CAIOZW01. The sequence continues at coordinate 31,020 of CAIOZW010000088.1, read as the reverse complement.
CGGCTTGAGGTCTCCGACAAAGGTGTAGAGCGCTTCACCATCGAGCGCCTTGAGGAGCAGTTCAGCGGCCCGCTCCGATAATGGCCCAGAGAGCCTCTCCAGTGGAAAGCATTGCTGACACGGAACGCTGGGGACTGCCTTGTCTGCAATATCTGATCCCCGAACCGGAAGCGGATCGGCAAGGCTGAACGAGATGAAGATCATGCTGATAATACCGGCGATAACCTGTACGGCTGCTTTCATTCCACTTCCCTGCGAATACTGGACTCAATTCAAAAGGCCCGGACAAATGAAGATGAGGCGATATCGGATAATAGTGGCTCAATCAACTTCCTGACCAGAGCACCTTCCCGCTCCTGTCAATCCACGAGTAGACGCTGCCTTGCCGAACCTGGGCAGTGCCTCGCTTGAACTTGCTGGCCTGATCATAGCGCGGTTTGATAACCATCCGGCCGCTCCGATCGATGTATCCCCAGTCACCATCAACCTTCACCGCACAGAGTCCATCAGAAAAGCCGGGCGCGACATCCTCGAACGATTGCGGCTCAATCACCACTCTGCCGGTCCGGTCGATCCAGGCATAGAGACCGGCCATCCTGACCCAGGCCAGCCCCTCGAAGAACGCGTAGGCATCATCGAATGTCGGTTGAATGACCATCTTTCCGGTCACATCGATATATCCGATCTTTCCCTTCAGTTTAACCGCCGCCAGTCCCTCGGTAAAACCGAAGGTATTCTCATAGATACAGGGGATGACTATCTTCCCGCTTCGATCGATATATCCAAACTTGCCGTTTTCGCGGATGAAGAGCAGATCTCCCTCCTCACCCGCCGACTCGTGTGAGGCCCCGACGTGCTGTGCCATTGTCGGAACAGAGGTCAGGGCGACGATCAATAGTAGCGTATTCAGTACTGTTTGAACTTTCAATTTCATCCTCCCATCTGATGCAGTGCAGTCGATCTGATCAACCTGACCGAACAGGGCTCAGTTGAGAATCTTCAGTGAAAACTGGATGGAACGTGGACCACCAATCTGGTAGAGCGAGTTGAAACCGGGACTTGGAGAGGTCTGCGTCGCCCCGGTCGATCCGCTCAATCCGCGCCCCAGCATATTTTGTGCATAACCGAAGGTGGCGAATCCAAAGGATGCGGCAGGATCACCAAAGTTTGGCGTATTGGTCAGATTGAAGAACTCGGTGCGGAACTGGACTCTCCACTTCTCTGTCAGATTGAACTGGCGACGGACCGAAAGGTCGAGCTGGCGGGCGGCAAAACCACGCAGAAAATTGCGTTGCAGGGTTCCCTGCCTCCCGGCAGTCGGAACGGCAAAGGCGTTCGGGTTGAGCCTTCGACCACCCGGTGCGGCCGAGTCATCAAGGTAGATCGGAACACCCGGCTTCAAATCGAGCCGCCTTGTCGTCCCGATATTGAGCGGATCGAAGACCTGCGAGATCGCATTGAATGGAAGTGCCGAACGCATCCGCCCGATGGCATCGACCGACCAGCCACCAAACAGAGACCGCGTCAGCCCGTATCCTCCAAGGACTCTGCCGATCGGAATGTCGTATGTCAGCGCCGTGATGAAGTTGTGTCGGATATCAAAATCTGACCGCCCCCGCTCCAGCCGCAGATCGATCCGGTCGGTTGGAATGCCGGTGATCGTCTCATCCGAGACATCATCCATCGATTTTGACCAGGTGTAGGAGACCTGCGCCTGCAGCCCACGCGAGAGCCGTCGCCGAAACTGGGCCTGAAATGACTGATAATCTGAGTTTGAAGCATTGCGCGTCACCGAGACTGTCGACCCTCCCACCGGTGCTGTCGCCGTAAGATTCGGCCCGAAGATCGCCGGGTTGATCACCACCAGCGGTCTTGCCTCAAGTCCGAAACGCTGCTGCACAAAAGCGGCATTGAAGTTCTGCAACTGCTCGGCCCGCAACAGCCTTCGACCGGCCGCCGCAACATAGCTGATCGACACGACACTGTTTCGGCCAATCCCCTTCTCCATCGTCACGTTCCACTGACGGGTGTAGGGCAGTTGCAGATTTCGATCAAAGACAAAGAAGTTCGAGTTGTAAGGCGGCGGCAGCGTATCGGCAAATGGAGGCGGCTGGATGTCGGACTCGACTGCCGGAAATCTGAGCTGGGCCGGGTTGGTAATATTGAGCGTCGTGTTGTACGGAAAGCTGCTGTAGCCGCGCAGCGCTGTTCCCATCCCCGTGTCATAGAAGATACCAACACCACCACGAAGCACCAGATCGAACTTCTCGGAGACTGTCCAGGCCAGTCCGAAACGTGGCGCGAAGTTGTTCCAGCGCGTTCGCCACTGGCGTGTTCCCGGCCGGGCGAGAGTCGCCGTCAGTGGATTCTCCAGCCCATCGATCTGGAACGGGAGTCGCTTACCATCCAGTGGCGGATTGACCTCATAGCGCACCCCGCTGGTCAGCGTCGCCCGCCGCCCAAGACGCCAGGCATCCTGAACATAGAATGACGCATTGCGCACGATGAAGTCGGTCACCGGGGCAAAGGCCTGCAGCGAGATCGCCGTTGGCACTCCGGTTCGCCGCGAAGCATCGGTCGCAAAATTGTAGCTGATACTCAACGAACGCGTATCCTGCAGCGGGCGAAGATGTCGATAATCCACCCCGAACCTGTACTCATGACTTCCATCAACGTGGGTCAGATTCTCGACGATGTTGAACTGGCGCTGCTGCTGTCCGAGAGTCTTGCCTTGCGTCAGATTGGCAGCGCTCAACCCGGCACTGAAGTTACCCGGAACTGTCTGCAGGCTGACGGCTGTCACTGCCCGCGGTGCAAAAGATGGAAAGAGCAGGTTGTCGGATGGCAACACCGCCCCGTCCGCCGCGACACCGACAAAATCGAAGGCCCCGCGATCACGGCTGAAGTTCAATCGCAGATCGCTCACCAGACGCGGATTGATCGTCCAGGTCATCCCGCCCGTGTAGGTCTCCGTATCTTTCCGGAACTGATTCTCCTGGCTGGGAAAAGATCTGAAGAACTGCTCCGACGGTGAAAGATTGAACCGCCCAAAGACTGTCAGGTTGTCACTGAAGCGGTGATCAAAGCGGACACCAAACGTCGTCAGTCGCGATGGATAGGAGAGTCCGGCAATGTAGCGCTCGCTGTCTGCCGGATCACCATCTGCTGCCACTCGCGGTGCATTGGGCAGTGGGAAGGCGTTAAGAACCGATCTCATTGCTCCGGTGGCCGCGGCCCGGGCCGCCAGCGACGGGACGCGCGCGCGGAAGAGACCCGCCTGAGGCTGCACCAGTCGCAACTGCTCATATGAGGCGAAGAAGAATGTCCGATCACGTCCATCATACCCGATCGGCCCAAAGACCTGGCGCGGCAGCCGGATCGGACCACCGAGCACTCCTCCAAAGTCGTTCTGACGCAGCTTGCGTTTTGGGACCCGGTTGATCTTGTCGAAGAAGTCCGCCGCGTCGAGCGCCTCATTCCGAAAGTAGTTGAAGAGCGTCCCCGTAAACTCATTCCCGCCCGAACGGGTCGTGATCGAGACCTGTGCGCCCGGGGAACGACCATACTGTGCATCATACCCCGAGGTCTGAACACGAAACTCCTGCAGGGCATCGACCGAGACCAGATTGTTGAAACCTCCCAGAACCGATAGTGCCGGCTGGGTTCCGCTCCCCTGCTGATAACTCTGCGCCGTCAGACTCGCCCCGAAATTGGCGCCGACCCCGTCTACCATGAAATAGTTGGCGTTTGTTCGCTGACCATTGACCGAAAACTGTCCTGTACTCTGGATGGTTGATCTGGCGAGGCTTACTCCCGGCGTCAGCTCCATCAACACCTGAAAGCTCCGCCCATTGAGTGGAAGATTGGCGACAAACTGCCGGTCAATGACGGTCGCCACCGCCGCAGACTCACGGTTGACCAGCGAGCTGTTCCCATCTACCACCAGACGATCATTGAGCGACCCAACCTGCAGCGAGAAGTCCTCTGTATAGCCGCCAGCCACATTCAACACCACCTGCCTTCTCGTCGTGCGCTGAAACCCACTCCGACTGACATCGATCGTATAGACACCCGGAGCCAGGTCTGGAACCACATAACGACCACCCGCGTCTGTCACTACCCGCCGCCGACTGTTGGTCGAATCATTGGTCACCGTCACCTCGGCCCCGGCTATCACCGCTCCATTCGCGTCCCTTACCACTCCGCGGATGGATGACGTTGAGGCTCCCGCTACGTTAAGAATCAGCAGGACTCCCAGAATGGATCCTACCATCACCTTTCTGCCCACTCTGCCTAAAGGGGCGATTTCAAATAATAAATGCATATCTTCTCCGTTCCATGATTTTCCATTCCATGATTTCTGCCGACCCATCAAAAGACTATCGTCTCTTAAAAGGTCTTGGATAACAGAGAACTGGAGGGACACGAACCAGAATCCAACCGGAGGTAGAATTGAACTGATGAATGGAAGGACTGCTAAAGTGAATGGACTTTTATTTATCGACAGAATCAATCACTATTCATTCGAGTCTGCCAACCTGAGGTAGGCATTGATCCACCACTCCGGCATCTACGCCTGTTCGCCAGACCGCGACGAAACGCAGCACTGATTAAGGATCAGTCCTTGGGAAATTTCGCCGGCTGGATGGCAACCCGGGAAAAAGAGTGGGCTTGCTCCGAACAGAGTGACTCCTCACTGGGGATGAGTTAATACCTGTCGTGTGCCTGGGCAGAATCATTCCGGAACGTAGATAATCTCACCATTCTCGAGCTGATAGGCGGTACCGACTCGCTTGCCATTTCCCTGGCGCTCTCCGTTACCTTTATCGGCAGCCTTGTATTTCTCAATCCGCTCGCCTGATTTGGTGATAATCTCCATGTCGGCCTTGCCCGGATTCTTGACCATGGTGAAATCCTTGTCGCTGAACATCTCCGTCATGTTGAAGCGTATGGCAATCATGGTCAACAGTGCTACTGCCAGAACCATGGCCAGCTCAAAGAGGTTGGCCAGTGAATCGAGCGGATCTGACGACTCTTCACCGAATCTTTCACGACGACGTCTCATCTCTTCTCCTCAAATAAAAGACTATAAAGATAATCGAGCGTATCCAGTTCCTGTTTGTACCAGCGCTGTCTCCCCTGCTGGATCACAAATCCGACTGCCCCAATAAAGAGACCGACGACGGTGTTGGCAAAGGCAACCTGCAGATTCTGCGTCATTGCCGAGACATCACCGAGAGCAAGCTGCCCGAGGGCGTGGCCCTTTGGAATCAACGTTCCCATCAGCCCGAGGATCGGTCCGAGTCGTGTCAGCATCCGCGCGCGATCGAGCTCCCTCTGGCACTCATTCTCAAACTGATTGAGACAGTATGTCGCAACGCGGCGATCATTACTGGTGTCAAGCAACGACTGAATGACCTCCCTGAAGCGACTGACCGGCATCTTCCCGATCGAGGCGGCCCAGTCATGATCGAGTGGTGCCAGTTGAATGAACTCCCGGACTGCGCCAGCGCCGCGCAGTCGCTGCCAGAGATCTCGTCCAAACATCCCTGCTGCCCACAAGGCACTGAAGAGAAGCATGATTTCGATAGTTACGGCAGGTAGCAACAAACCATCCGAGATGAAGTTCAAGAATTGATTGACGTAGTTCATATTTGTTCAGTCACCACAAAGGGCCTTGATCATCGACCTTCAGCTAAATCGAAACAGGTAACATTGGAACACTGCACGCTGGAATCGCCACGAATCAGGGACGTGTTCCGATATCTGCTATTTATATTTAGTTAGTGTTAATCCCTATTGCCCGTCTGATGCGTTCGACTATCCGGACTGAGACGGCCCCAAACAGGGCGATCAAGCACATTCCACCAAAGACCAAGCCGGTTCCGCGCCAGGAGAAGCTCGCATCGGGCGGCGAAACCGGTTGCAATGTCACGAAGCCATAACCTGCCAAAATCGCCAGCAGAAGGATTACGCGCAACAGAAGATAGAGCTCGATGCGCCATACCAGTGGCGGCAGGAGCCACTGCAGAACCACTGGCAGAAGAAGGATGGCAAGAGTGAAACTGATCACCAGCCCCATCCCAAAGGTCTCAAAATCGACCCCCGGCGGATTGAATTGTAACGCTTGCGCAATAAGCAGACGCAGTCCGGCAAAGAGGCTCAATGGTGGAAGGATTTCGACTATCTGCTGCCACCAGCCTGCCCGATAACCTGGCTCGATCAATCGTACCGCCGCCCTGATACCAGTCACACTCTCAACGATTGGAACCATGAGAATCAGCACCAGCAGATCGAGCTTGGTCAATGGAGCGTAGATCTGCGCCAGACTCTTCCGGCTGATCTCATCGAAGGTGAGATAGATCCATCCCCCCGCCAGAAGGGCGGGGAGAGCCAACCGCCACCACCCGGAGTGGAGGCTGCACCGAATAATTGCCAGCAGCACCAGCAACATCGCCCCTGCCAGCCAGATTTCTGTCACGACCTCGCCCCCCTGCAATTCTGCGATCTGAAGAGTCCCTGCCATCCAGCTGGATCAGAGCTGGGATCGCCCCGCCCGCCGCCGCCACCAGACGAAGAGCGTCACCAGCACGGCCAGAAACAGAAGCGTCGTCACGGCAACGATCCTGCCGGAACGAAAGAGATTGAGTAACGGCGGCATTGGTTGCACTCGTTCATTCCTCTCCTTTTCAAGCACGATACCTCTGTTCTGATTATCTCCAACTCGCACCTGCGCAATTGCTCCTTCGTAAGCCTGCCGCTCATCACTGCCCAGCCGCTCACTAATGTAGCTCTGCAACTTCTCGTTGCCGCAGACAAACTCGCTGCAGCCAGGTTTGTAATCCCTGATCAACTGGGTGTGGAGCTGAACCATCTCCTGTATCTCTTCAGCACTTGCCTTCCAGTATCCCTTGCGAACCGTCTCGAGCATGACCGCTGTCATCTCCTGCAGCGCAGCTGGATTCTCTTTGCTGAACCATTCCTTCACCCCAAGATTGAGGTTGTCTTTGACATAGACCTGGTGCAGATCGCTCCACAACTTCTCCTCGATCGCCTCCGGCTTCATGACATCCCACCCATATGTGTTGCGGAAAGTCTCGGCAAACTTTTCGGCTGATGAGGCTCCGCCCTTCATATACTCGGCAATATACTTTGGATTGAGCAGCGTGGTTCGGGACTCGACCGAGATCGCTTCTTTGACCTCCTGTACCCGGGCCTGACCGGGATTGCGAAAATCATTGAAATAGGCGTCCGGATCCTTGCCGGTAACATAGCGGACTGCCATGTTGACTCCACCCATGAACTCATAGACGTGATCGAGTGAGAGTGGCCCCCAGGTATTGCTCTCACGCGGCTGGATGACAGCCTCGGTGTCGCGCAGCATCACCTCAAAGGCCCCGGAGCGGAAAAGCCCCCACCCTTCACCCTCGTCGTAGAGCTCACCCATGTTGTTGAGGTAGGTCTGCGCAACCTCCTCCTCCTTCTCCCATTTGTTACCATTCTCGACCATGCCCATGATCTGGGTCCCGTAACTGCCATTGACACCACCAAAGACCCGCTGCGTCGAGATCTGACGGGCTTCAACCGGTGAAAGCCCCTTCTCCCTGAGCGCCTCCTCTGCCTGAACCGTGCCGTTTCGGACGTAGTTTTCATAGGGACCCGCTTCATTCAGACCAGCGACCATCCGGACAGCCTTGTTGATCAGGTATAGCCTCGACGCCGCAAGATCCCGAAACTGTCCGGCTGTCTGAACAACGACATCGACCCGCGGTCGCTGCAGTTCGGCCGTTGGCGTCACACGGATATCGAGAACCCGCCCGAACGGGTCACGAACCGGCTCGACCCCAAGCAGATAGAGAACCTCTGCCACCAGCGCACCTTCCGTCTCGATAAAATCGGATGGCCAGAGAGTCACCGCAACCTTTTTCGGATAGTGCTGATGCGTCTGCATATGCTGCTGGAGCAGTTGGTCGGCAAGCTGTTTGCCAACCCGCCACGCCTCAACCGATGGTGTCTTCTCGGCATCGATACTGTAGAGATTTCTGCCGGTCGGTATGGTCAGAGGATTGACCACCGGATCTCCACCTGAAGATGGCGCAATGAAGCCACCATTGAGACCGTTGATCACGCTATCCAGTTCGGCTCGACCGCTTTGCTGAAGCAGAGTCTTTGATCTGCCGATATTCTCGATACTGCCACGTGCCGCAAAAATCGCCCGTGAACGCTCGCGATCGCGATCCTCAAGCCGGACGATCTGCCGGGAGAGCTGATCGATGGCCCCACCGATCTGCAGTCTGGTTACCTGTCGAAGATTTGCACAATTGTCATAGTTGCCCTGCAGAAACCTGACCTGTTCAACCTGTCCACGCAGGGTGGGCAGATCAGCAGTCGATCGCACGGCGGACCCGTCCCTGACCAGCTTCAAGGCGGCCAGCTTTTCCGGCGCCTGACAAAGTCGTCGAACCTCCTCCAACTGCCGCTTTCGCTCCGCTTCGACCTGTACCACAAGCTCCTTGTCATCCAGCAGTTCGAAGGTCTTGTTGCGAAGTGGTTCGCGCTGCATCATCCGCAGCAGCTGGTTGACATCGGGCTCAAGTCCAATCTTGATCGCCTCGGCCATGCGCGGAATGGCCCGTGCGACGGTCCGTGCCCTCTCGAGTGTCGCCGGATCGAGCAGACCTGACGTCATCCGAAACTGCTGTTCGGAGCGGAGACCGGCGATGAACTCGCGCTTCTTTGGATCAGAAATTATCCGCACCACCAGCTCGCGGAGCTGCTCGATCTCGGCTGGCGAAACACCACCTCGATCCACCTTGTCGTCAGGCGCTCCAACACCCCGTGCCCCCGCCATCCCGATAAATCCCCGCACTATGTCATCATCCGACGGTCGACGCGACGCCTTCACCCACTCCTCGGCAAAGGTGAGATTCTCTCTCCCTATCATCTGCAGGAGAGCCGCATCGACGCTCATCTGCCCTTTCAGAACCTTGCCGATCAGGAGTTTGGCCGGCTGCCGGTAACGACGATCAAAGAGCTTCCGGTCATCGCGCTGGCCTGTCGACAGCTTGCCCGCGATAAGATCCAGCTCCGCCATCCCCTCGGCTACCCGGTCAATCGCCATAAGGGTCACTGTCGTCTCGGTCTTCGATGAATCATACCCGTTGCCAAGCGTGTAGAGACCGGCGGTAATCTTCTCGGCCGCGATCTCCTCAAGGTGATTCTCGAGCCTGCCCAGTGCCTCTCCTTCAAGATCTGCAGGCCGGGTAATCTGCAGGTTGAGATCCCTGGTGATGCCGGTCTTATCCGTCAGCGCAATGATACTGCGAGCATACTCTTGCCTTAACTCACCACTCGCGTTCTGGTATGCCTGAAACTTATCCTGCAACTGCTTGAGATCGCCATACAGCTCACTCTCGGTGAAGGCAGGAGTAAGATGTGAGAGTGTCGTCGTGTAGCTGCGCCGTTTGGCGATGATCGCTTCACCAACATTGCTGATGGTGTAGATGTAGAAATGGGGTGTCGTCCCGATCAGTGCGTCTGACCAGTCATACTGGGACTGGGCCATCTGTTTGCCTGGTGTAAACTCGAGTGAGCCGTGAGTTCCAAAGTGAATGATCGCATCGGCCTTGAATGCATTCCGCGTCCAGAGGTATGAAGCAATATACGGATGGGCGGGCGCGACTTTGGCCCCGTGAACAAGCTGGAAGGTGTTTCCACCTATGGCCGGCAGGGGCTGCGGCAAAAGCACGACATTGCCGAACTCAACCCGGGTGACAGCAAGATAGTCCTGTCCATCACTGGCCCAGCCCATGTACTCACCCGGCGCCTGACCATACTTCTCGACTACGGCATCATAACTCTCTCTTGGCAGATCCTTTTCGACCCAGCGCTTATAGTCTCGAACATTGACCAGTTCGGGCAGACCCGATCTGACGAATTCATCGAATGCACCCTTCGCATAAGGCCCGAGAACCGGACCACGCCGCATCAGCAGATCCTGGAACTCCTTCTCACTCCCCGGCAGGTTATCAATCCGGTATCCTTCCGACTGCATCCGTCGCAGCATATTGTAGAGTGATGGAACAATCTCGAGATTCGATGCCGTCAGGGCATTGTTGCCTGGTCCCTTGAAATAATAGATGGCCACTCTCTTCTCGCCATTCGCCATCTTCTTCAGGTTCAGCCACTGCCTGACTGCATCACAGAACTTCGCCATGCGGTCAGGAATGGCCCGAAACTCGAGAAGCCCTTCCTGATTGCGATACTGGGCAATGACTGCATAGGGAACGATGCCGCCGTCTATCTCTGGCAAGGCAATACTCATCGAGGCCAGTGCCCCACTGAAACCCTGCTTGTCCTTCAACCATTTGTCATACTCCTGAAAGACACTGACCGGCACAAGCATCGGAATGTTCTGGCTCCGCATCCACTCCTCTGCCTCTGCCCCCTGCCCCAGCGTCAGTCGGCCATGAGGCATCATAATCACCAGATCCGGTTTGACCTCTTTCAGAAAATCGAGTCGCTTCGTTGCGGCGGCTATCGGTACGACGTTGATGTTGCGTGCCGTGAGCTCCCTGATGAAGGTATCGACGTGTTCCCGATTTGCATTGAATGGACCGGGAACACTTGTCATCAATGCCACGGTCGGGGCATCCGGTTTGAATAGGCTTCTGGTGCGGACATGCTCACTGAAACTGGCGTATTCGGGAAAGATAGCCTCCTCCTCAAGATGGAAGAATGCATCCTGGGGAATCTCAAAGGGAGATTGGGGTACCTCGGCAAAATACTTCTTGTGATCGATCATCCGGCGCACATAGATCAGCAGGCTCCGGTAATTCCGGCCTCCTCCAAATCTCAGGTAACTCGAGACGGCATCCAGATCCCCACCCCTCAGATTGGTTACATCCTGGTTCAGATTGGTGGCTCCTTCCATGAAGATCGCCGTCCCTGAGAAACCGGCATTCTGCAGATCCTGAAACTGTTCCGGGGAGAGCTGCAATCCACGACTGAAGACAAAGACCGCTGGATACTTCCGGGCCTGACTCAGCTCGGTTATCGGCAGATTGTCGATCCGAATGAAAGCGGATGGAATCGCCTTCTCGATCCTCGCCAGACTGAATTCCGGATAATTGACAAAGGCAATGCGGGTTGGGGCGATATTCCGGGCATAGAATCGATAACCAAGGAATGCCACCAGCAACAATCCGGCCAGCAACAGGACTCCCGACAGAATGCGCTTTCGACTCATCTCCGGCAGCCGGGGTCTCTTCCAGTTCGGCAAACGAGGTATTTTCATGATCTTCTCAACCTGCTCCTTCACACTCTCAGTCAACACACCACACGAGGATTTACGACCGGTTCGGCTTTTTCTCACTGAGTCTGATGAGTCGCCTTCCCGAGCGCAGGAGCAGTGCATCATCTACTGCCGCGACACCATAGATACGTTCCAGCTCGTTAATTGAATTGATTGCCAATTGTTGATATGCACTTCCGGCACGAAGGACAAAGGTCTTTCCATCATTGCTGAAGATATAGATCCGGTCGCCAACTGCGAGTGGCGAAGCCCAGCACTCACCGGAGCCAAGACGCTGCCGCCAGAGCTCCTTTCCCGTCGCCAGATCGAGACAATAGGCAATTCCCGCCTTACTGACGAAGTAGACCTGCCCGCGATGAACCAGTGGTGAACTGAAATACGCGGTCGCATCGGTCGGTCGCCAGACAATATGGGTTGCGGTAACATCACCTTTCCCACCCAGACGAATCGCCATGCTGCCCTCTTTCTGATCAGATCCGACGATGACCAGATTCCCTGCCAGGGTTGGCGAAGGCATTGGCGCCCCTTTCAGTCCCGTCACCCACCAGAGGATCTTTCCATCCTTCGCATCGTAGCTGGTCACTCCGTCGCCACCTCTGACAATGAGCTCTACAAGCCCAGCAGACCTGACCAGGAGTGGCGTTCCCCACGCCATACCCGACTTACGTTCAGCCTTCCAGACTGTCTGTCCATCGCGCTTGCTGATCGCCATGACGAATGAGGCGCCAAGATGGGAGATGGCGAGGAAGATATTCTCCCGGTCCGATACCAGCGAACTGCCAAGCCCATGTGGCCCCTTGACTCCACCGTAATCACGGGTCATCTGCCGCTCCCAGACCGGTCGGCCCCGATGATCAAAGGCGTAGAGGTCTCCGGTCTCAAAAAAGACGTAGACTCTCTTATCATCGACAACCGGTGTCGGCGCGGCCTGACTGACCATGTTTCCGACCTTGACCTTTTCGGTCGTCCCGACGACCCGGCGCCATAACTCCTGCCCGCTTCGCAGATCGTGGCAGATCACATATGCCCGCTCCTTGTTTGGACCATCGATGGCGGTCACGAAGACTCGCCTCTTCCAGACTACTGGCGACGACTGACCATATCCCGGCAGTGGAACATCCCAGACAAGGTTCTTCGTATCGGACCATTCCACCGGAAGATTGTCAGCGTTGCTCTGGCTGTCTCCCTGACCGCGAAAACCCGGCCAGGACCCGCCCGTCACGCTCATCCCCACGCCCTGCCAAATGAAGAGCAGAAGTAGCATCAGTTGCATAAGGTAACCTTCATCTCCACCATTAAAGTCCAGCGGTGGCATCGAACGCCTTGTCCGTCTCGATACCACCCCGGAGATTGATTAAGTGATCTGGACTGTGTTGCCTGTTCAGAATGACAATCGAAGCGCCAGTTGCATCGTCCGTTGTCCATAGACCGACTGCGCCGCTCCGAAGGCCGGACTGGCTAGGCTTGTCGTGTAGCTTAGATAATTGACCGTATTGAAGAGGTTAAAGACTTCACTCCTGAATTGCAGCCGAACCCGCTCGGTCACAGCAAACTCCTTGTGAAGACCAAAACTGACCTCCGCATAACCATCGGCCCGCTCGGTGTTGCGACCGAGTGACCCCACGGGAGTGATCGCGCTGAAGCTGCCGGTAAAGCCAGGAATAAGCTGATTGATCGTTACCCCGGGAGCGAGTGACCACGCAGCGAAGCTGTTCGGATTACGCAACAGTGCCCCCGCGGCCGGACTTGGACGATTGACCGCGACCCCATCCGGAGTTGCCGTTCCACTCAGTATCGTGAATGGCAACGATGAACGCAGGCTGATGATGGTCGTAGCCTGCCATCCTCCCAGAAGATGTCCCGGCAAGCCCCGTCTCTCAAACGGCAGCGCCCACATCAAAGCCGTATTGAAATTATGGCGAATATCGAAGTCCGATGGCCCATAGTCGAGCCGGCGGCGGCTTTCACTGATAAAATTCTGACTGTCGGTTGAGATATCATCCATGGCTCTTGACCAGGTGTAAGAGCCGCGAATCATCAGTCCTTTGGCAAGCCTTCCAGTGAGGGCCAGCTGTAGACCGTGATAGTTGGACGAGGCGCCAGTTTCGAGCAGGGTGATGATCGCGTTTCCATACTGCGGAGCAAGCGGCCGCGGATTCGGCTGTCCATTGATCGTCGCCGCCCATTGTGATCCTCCGTTTGGCAGGCGAGTCATTCCAAGATGGCGCGCACTTGTCCCGACATATGAGGCATTGAGTACCGTGTCGCTCCCGAAGAGCCGGTAATCGATGCTCAGGTTGTACTGCTGCGAATAAGGCTGAACCATATCCGGCGAAGTAATCGTCCGGTTGGAACTGGGTGCCCCTGCCCCTCCGGTCAGATTGGTGAGCGACGGGCGGAAATAGGTGAATGTCTGGACTCTGGGTGGAGTAAATCGTAACTGACCAACATAGTTCATTGGCAAAGGCGTGAAGAAGATCCCACCCCCTCCCCGAACCACCAGATCACTCTGTCTTCCAGGTGTCCAGGCAAATCCGAATCGTGGTGCCAGGTTGTTCTGGTCGGTTTCGTAGTTGGCGGTCACGCGACCGTTTCGATCCTTTGGCGTACCATAGACCTCATATCTCAGCCCCGCATTGAACTGGAGATTCGACCGGACCCGCCAGTCGTCCTGAATGTAGAGCCCCATCTCACGGGTCCGCTGATCGAGTCGCGGATCTCCGAAGGCTCTCGTGTAGACGGCTGGCGTCCCTCGCAGAAAATCGGCCCGCGAAGCAAAGACCATTACCCCGTCAAAATTTGTATTGGCGGTCGTGTTAGCCTCGATCAATCTGACCACCGCGCCAAACTTGATTCCGTGAGCACCTGCCGACCAGGATGTATCGTTCGACATCTGATAGTTGTTCATCTGCGTGTAGTCACGAAAGAAACTTCCAATCCGTTCCGCTCCGGCGACGGTAATGAATCCCGCTGTCCCATTGACGGCCGGATCACCCAGTCGCGGAGAATCGGGAATCGAGTTGGAGGATCGATAGGTGTAATAGGCGCGCATCTCATTGGTAATCCGGCTCGACGGTGTCGAATTCCAGGCGGCCGAATAACTGCCATTACCCGATGAGAAACCTGCTCCCTGAGCAAAGAATGGGAAGATTCCAACCGGCTGCGAAGCGGTCTTGGTATAACGGAAATTGACCAGGTTGGTCTGATTGACGATATAGTCGAGCCGGCCAAAGTAGAAGAGTCCACCCTGCCTTGCCCGTCGAACCGTTGGATCAAAATTCGGCTGGGTTGGACTGGTCGTGACCAGATTCGGCAATGGATAATGGGACAGCAGTGCACTCACTGCCGGAACCGCTGTCGCGCGCTCCTGCGGCGTGAAGGTGAAGACCGAGTTACGAAGATTGACCGACCGATCTCCAACTCCCTCACCATTGATATTGAAGAAGAGACGATCCTTGATGATTGCGCCGTTGAGGACCAGTCCAAAATGATTGCGAAGGAAGAGGGCCTTACGATTGAAGATCGGATTAGACGCATCGAAGGCCGCATTGCGGTGAAAATTGTAAAGCTTTCCGTGCCAGGTGTTGGCTCCCGACTGCGTGACAAGGTTGATCGTTCCACCTGCCGCCCGACCATACTCCGCCTTGTAATTGTTGGTCTGGACCTCGGTCGTCGAAAGGACTTCCTGACTGACTGGCTGCTCGCTGAGCCCGGTACCGTTCAATATCCCGATCAGCGGATCATTGAAATCAGCCCCATCGACCATGACATTGACCGTGTTGACCGGTCGCAGTCCATTGATGGAGAATGGCGCGTGCGAAGACCGCTGTGCTGATGGTGTCACTCCCGGCAGCAGGTAGACCTGCGTGCGGTAGTTGCGTCCCTGCCCTCCGGCAACCATCGGGAGGTCGATATTCTCAGTCTCGCTGAAGTTACCGCCTCGACTGGAGTTGCTCCGCGCCTTTGCCATCTCATCCAGGTTGGCCGTCACGACGACGGAGTCGGTAACCCCGACCGGTCGCAGGGTAATGCTCAGGTAGGGTGTCTCTCCAGCCAGCAGACGTAGCGAACTCCCGGGACGATAGTCCGAAAAACCAGTCTGTCGAACCTCAATCTGATAGTTGCTCGGGAGCAGTCCGGTAAATCTAAACTGTCCATTGGCATCCGAGGTGATCTCGCGACGCCAGTCACGACGCTCATCGGTCAGCACTATCGATGCATTGGCGATCGGTGATGACTGCGTATCCAGAACAAGTCCCGACAGTGTACCTGAAACATTCTGGGCGGCTGTCAGGCAGACTGACAGCACCAGGAATGAAGTGATTACCATAATGTGAAATTTCCGCATATCTTGCCCCTCTCTCATCTTCTTTTGTATTTGACTGAAATGCTCTCAGCTCACTTCAGATACTCTTTCTCTTTATGGATCAGGTAATATTCGAACCGAATCGCCTGCAAGGTGTTCAGTTTCAGGTGTAAAGGTGATGTTATTACCGGGAACCTGAAGCAATCGACCACTTCTCAACGAACGGGCGATCTGGCGTGCTGAGCAGTCTCCGTTCAGCCATCAGTGGGTTGGGTGCTGTTTCTGATTCTGTGTCGGGAATTTCTTACGGGCCGGTCGATACCCTGACGAGGAGTGAGGCGAACTGACAGGCTCACTGGCGAGAGAATCGAGACCGAAAAACCATCAGGTTGCATTTTTCGACAACTGACCCCACATAACTGACCAGTCGTGAAATTGCTTTCGCCACCAATCTTTCGATAATGCATAATGCATTAAAGTATGCTTTTTTCGCGTTGGTCACTGCGCTCTTCCTGCACCTTCAGGCTGAATTTGAGTGATGCTGGTGTTGCAGAAAGTTATTTGAAGTCATATCAACTGAAGTCAGATTCATGGACTTTTTCTGTGAATCAGACCCATCAACAAGTCCACCGGATGGCGTATGGGCTTACGCCAATATCCAACTCTGGTAATCAGTACCAGAATCTTTCGTCGCAAAGCTCCTGGTGGTGCCTGGAGCATGGAGCCTGGACCCTGGAGCCTGGAGCCTGGAGCCTGGAGCCTGAGAGGATGCTAAAGATGATCAAACTTATTGCGCGTAAGGAGTTTACCGAGATGCTGCGTGATGGACGATTCCGTCTCGCCGCCGCCATCGTCCTTGTTCTACTGCTCGCCTCACTTCTTATGGGTGGCCAGCACTATCGTGAACTGAAACGGCAGCACGAACTGGCGCAGGCTGAGACTCGCGAGCAGTGGCTGCGCCAGCCGGCCAAGAATCCGCATTCGGCCGCCCACTACGGTGTCTACGCCTTCAAGCCCCGGATGCTTCCGTCGATGCTCGATCGTGGTATCGACTCATTTGTAGGTCAGTCGGTCTGGCTTGAAGCGCATAAACAGAACGAATTTAAGTATCGCCCGGCCCAGGACTCAACTGCCGTGCAAAGGTTTGGAGAGCTGACAGCCTCGACCGTCCTGCAACTGCTGATCCCGCTGCTCATTATTCTCCTCTCCTTCTCGACCTTTGCCGGAGAGCGTGAACAGGGGACGCTCCGTCAGTTGATCAGCGTCGGAGTTCGACAGAGTGATCTCGTCTGGGGTAAGGCACTCGGTGTCTCCGGGGCACTCGGGCTGCTGCTGCTTCCTGCGACGATCATCGGGGTGAGCGCCCTTCTTCTGGCCTCTGGTGGTGCGCTTCCGGGCGCGAGCCTCTCACGTCTCGCCTGGATGTCCATTGGCTACCTGCTCTATTTCGGGCTCTTTATCGGCCTGAGTCTTACTGTCTCGGCCCGCGCCAGCTCAGCCCAGATGGCGCTCGTCCTCCTTCTCGGGTTCTGGGTCATCAACGGAGTGATTGCGCCACGGGCAGTTGCCGATATCGGACGCCGCCTTTATCCAACCCCCTCCGCCTTCAGTTTTCAGCAGACCATCGATCGTGAGATGCAGAGCGGACCGGATGGTCATGACAGCGCGGATAAGAGAACGACCGCACTACGTGAAAGAGTCTTGAAGCAATATGGTGTCGACCGGGTCGAGGCCCTGCCCATCAACTTTGCCGGTCTCTCTCTCCAGGAGAGTGAGGAGCACGGCAATCTCATCTTCGATCGCCACTACGGAGACCTCTGGAGCCGCTTTGAGCAGCAGAATCGATTGAAATGGTGGACGGGTCTTCTGGCGCCGATGATGGCCATGCAGTCCTTCTCGATGGGGCTGGCAGGAACAGATATGTTTCATCACCAGGATTTCGCAGCGGCGGCCGAGTCCTATCGACGGATGCTGATCCGAAAGATGAACGACGATCTGACCTATAACGCTGTTCAGAAAGACTTCAGCTACCAGGCGCAACCAGACCTCTGGCAGACAGTCGACGAATTTCGATATCAAGCTCCATCGACCAGGATTGCGCTGATCCGGCAACGGACGAGTCTGGCCATTCTGGCAACCTGGTGTCTGACATCTCTAGGCGTGGCCATTCTCTTTGCCCGGCGAATGAAGGTTGACTAACCACTTATGATCAAAACAATCATGCGTCACGAATGGCGATCACTCCTTCTCGATCGCACTCTCTGGTTCATCACCACCCTCTTTGCCTTACTGATCGGGTATGGGGCCAGCAATGGCTCCGCTTGGGTAGCCTTCCAGCAAACAGCCCTCACTGCCGCGCAGAACGAAGAACGATCCCGCTACTCTCAAGCGCAGGCCGAGCTGGCCAGAATTGAGCAGGGCGGAAAAGCGTCCTCAGCCTTTACCAATCCACGACTCCCGTCGGTGGCGGCCAGCCGCGCCGGGACAAGATATGCGATACTCCCACCAAGTCCGCTCGCCTCCCTCAGTGTTGGTCAGAGCGATCTTTATCCTTACTATTTCAAAGTAAGTTCGCAGAGCAGACAGACCTTTCTGAACAACGAAGAGGTTGAAAATCCGGCCAATCTTCTTGCCGGACGTTTCGATCTATCCTTCGTGATCATCTACATCTTCCCGCTGCTGATTCTTGCACTCAGCTACAATCTTCTCTCGGCTGAACGGGAACAGGGGACTCTGCAGATGATCCTCTCCCAGCCTGTCCGTCTGCGGGATTATGTCCTGGGCAAGGTTCTGGTGCGCACACTGATCATTCTCTCTTTGACCTTTGGCTTCTCGATCGCCGGTTTTTTGATAAGTGGAGGGACGATTACTACGGCGGAAGGTTTCTACCGGCTGCTCTTGTGGATGGGAACCGTCGGCGTCTACGGAGCCTTCTGGTTCTCGCTGGCCATTCTCGTCAACGGAGCCGGCCGATCCTCGGCTACTAATGCCTTGTCACTGGCTGGCCTCTGGCTCCTCTTTGTCCTTCTCATTCCGTCGATACTCAATCTGGTCGTCAGCGCAATTCATCCGGTTCCATCAAGAATCGAGATGATCCAGGCGACACGTCGCGCCTCAACCGAGGCGACGACCAAGGGGAGCGCACTCATGGCCCGTTACCTCGAGGATCACCCGGAGCTTGTCACGGATCGTGAAGTCGATCCGAACGACTTCGTCCTCCGCACACTCGCCATCCAGGCCGAGACAGAGCGTCTCGTTCAACCGGTGATCGACCATTTCGATCAACAGACTTTTCGTCAGCAGTCACTGATCGATCGGTGGCGCTTTCTTTCGCCAGCCATCGTGGCGCAGTCCACCCTCAACGATGTCGCCGGTACAAGCTTCTCCCGCTATCGCCACTTTCTGCGCCTCGTCGAGGACTTTCACCAGCGATGGCGATCCCACTTTACTCCGCTCATCGTCAGGCGAGTCGAGCTTCGTGCAACCGACTATGAGAACTTCCCGGTATTCCAGTTCAAGGAGGAGAGTCAGCGCGGCCTTCTCCGCCGCGTCCTGATCGGACTGTTCGGGTTACTAGTGCCGGTCATCCTGACAGGCGGGTTCGGCTTTCGAGTGCTGCGGAGATATTCGATCGGTGGGTGAGATAAATGGGGATGGAGTAACTGACGGTTACCCCATCCCCACGATCGTATCGACCGGCAGTCGATCAATGCATATGCTCGAGGTAGATCGACTCAAGATCCGAATGACTGATCTCACTGGTGCTGATATTGGCTGCCATTCGCCCGCTGTTCATTATTCCAACCCTTGTTCCAGTCTCTTTCGCGCGAAATAGGTCATGCGTCGCCATGAGGATCGCCATACCCCGGTCACGCATACTGAGCAGGAGACGGGAAAACTCGTTGGAGGCTTTGGGATCGAGCCCTGACGTCGGCTCGTCGAGAAGTAGCAGCTTCGCCTGTCGGGCCAGGGCGATGGCAATGCCAACCTTCTGACGCATTCCTTTCGAGTAACCTCCAAGCCTTCTTCCGGCAGCCTCCTCCGGCAGTCCCGCTTCGACTAGTAAGGCAACTAGTTCAGACTTTGAGTACTGGTGACTTCCATCCGGTGCGGCAAGTGAAGCAAAGTATTCAAGATTTTCGATCCCGGTCAGATTACGATAGAGCATCACATTCTCAGGGATATAACCAAGCTGTCGCCTCGCTTCGAGAGGCGAACGGGTCACATCGAGTCCGCCGATCAGAGCCGTTCCTGATGTCGGCTCGATGAAATTGAGAAAGATGTTGATCGTCGTCGACTTGCCGGCGCCATTGGCACCAAGCAGACAAAATATCTCGCCCGGGTCTACTTTCAGATTCACCGCATCGAGCGCCTTCACCTCCTGACGATCCCTGGTCTGATATACCTTGGTCAGATTGATTGCTTCGATCATTGTTTACTCCATCGTTAAGATTATCTTACCCTGCCCGGGCAGGAGAAGCATATCCTGAAAAGTCATCATCTATCCGGTGCAGCAAAAACAAGAACCGCTCCGGAACTCGTTCCGACGGCAAGCAGCCGGTCGTCGGGTGACCAGGCGAGCTTCGTCATCTGGCTGTTGACGGCCATCCCCCCAATCCCTCGTCGTTGTTGATGGGGCTGCCATATGATAACTCTTCCGTCTTCACCCACCGAGGCCAGAAGATCGCCCCGATTCTGATATGCAAGTGCAGTAAGAAACTGCTCGTGTCCTTTCAGAACAATCGGCCGCGAGCCTTCCGGACTTTTGCTGCAGTCCCAGATCGTAATATCGACCCCTCCGCCAGTCGCCAGATAACGACTGGTACAATTCCAGGAGAGTTCGCGCACCTTGGTCGGGTAACCTGACATCTGCAGATCTCGACCGTTCTTCTCAAACCAGAAATGGACTGTCGAGTCCTGATCACCCGTCGCGACAAATTTACCATTGGGACTCCAGCAGATCTTGAGAATCGAGCCTTTCCACTCAAATCTTCTCTGGGGTGTCGCACTGGCGATGCCAAAGATAGCCAATTGCCCGTAAGTTGAGGTGCTCAACAATTGGGATTCAGGTTTCCACGCAACAGAGGAGATGGTTTGCGGATGATCTTCAAACTGCTTGAGCATGTGTCCGTTCTCATCCCAGAGGCGAAGAGAGCGACCGGCGGCAGAGGCGAGAATATTGGGGATTCCCTTCCGGCCTCCCATTGGATTCCAGGCCAGATGCTCAACCCAGGATGCACCACCTTCGAGAGTGAGTGCCGGTTGGCCATTTTCAAGATCCCAGAAGATGATTCGTCCGTCCTGACCAGCACTGCTGAATCGATTGCCATTGGTGCTCCAGGCAATCGACATGGTGCCGAACCGGTGCCCCTCAAGAGTTGAGAATGAAGCACCATCGCGACTGAAGAGAGAGACGGGTCCATCGGCTGCCGCCGCAGCAAGCCGACCACCGTGTGGATCCCACGCCAGGTCGATGACATGGCCGGCCGCCTCTCCCTGCCAGGCCAGCTCCAGTGGTGCCATCTTTGTCGGTCCTTCGAGTGTTAGGCCAGGCATTTTCTGAATCCCTCATTCAACTCAGCGCGGTTGAGATTGCGGCCGATGAAGATGAGCGAGTTGTGTCGCACATTCTTACCCCAAGGCCGGTCCGGTCGCCCATCGAAGAGCATATGCACTCCCTGAAAGACGTAGCGGTTTGGACTTCCCTTGATCGACAGAATGCCTTTCATTCGGTAGATATCCGTACCTCGCGTCTGAAGCAGCTCTCCAAGCCAGGTGTTCAGCTTTTTACTGTCCAGATCCCCGGAAATATTGATTCCGATCGAAGTGACCTCATCTTCGTGTTCGTGATCGGGCTTATACTCTCTCTCGAGCTGTGGAGAGGTCTCCTCGCCAGCGATTTCGATCACTGCCTCAAATTCTGCCGGTTTGTGTTCGGTGAACATTACATAAGCACCAGCTTTCACGATACGAAATGGAAAGGTGGCTGAACGACCATCCAGTTTAAGCTGCCAGAGCTGATTGCCCGGCCTGATATACTCACCTGAAATAAGTTCAAATTCAGGGTCGGAGAAGGTCAGAACGGCCGTCATCTTGACCGCTTCGAGCGCCTCTGGAGTGCAGCTCTCCAGCGGGAGCAGCAGAACATTCATCGACTCATCAGGACCTGGCGAAAGCTTAAATTCGTAATTGCCAGCCTCGAACTGGTATAGACCAGCCCACTCAAATGGATATTCCGGTTCAAGGAACCGCGGATCGATCTCCAGTGCCCGATCAAGATTGAAGCCGCCGATATTGAGAATATGGTCGAGATCGATCTTGGCATTCGTAGTTCGAAAGATGCGGGCAGCTGAGTTCATGGCCTTGATGCGTGATTCCAGACGATCGACCTCCTCCGCCGGGACGAGATCGGTCTTGTTGAGGAGAATGACATCTGCAAAGGCGACCTGCTCTCTGGCCTCGTCACTTGTGTCGATGTGCTGCCAGATGTGCCTGGTATCGACCAGCGTAACTACTCCATCCAGCGCCACTCTGGCCTGCATCTCGTCATCGACAAAGAAGGTCTGTGCGACGGGACCGGGATCGGCCAGCCCCGTCGTCTCGATGAGTATATAATCGAAACGATCCCTTCGCTTCATAAGGTTGCCGAGAATACGGATCAGGTCACCGCGCACGGTGCAGCAGATACACCCGTTATTCATCTCGAAAACCTCTTCATCGGCATTGATGACCAGATCCTGATCGACACCGATCTCACCGAACTCATTCTCGATCACGGCAATTCTCTTGCCGTGATTCTCCGTGAGGATACGGTTGAGCAATGTCGTCTTGCCAGAACCAAGAAAACCGGTCAGAACTGTTACCGGCACTCTTTCTCCATTTTCAGCGGTAATTTCAGACATATTCCTCCTGATCGCTAACAATTGTCATGCCGTTCCGCCGGCTTCTTCGCCAGACTGACGACATCTTCATATTCAATATCCATCACCGGTTTATGGACCTTGTACTGCCGGGTACTTCCGGGAGCATCAAGGATGGCAATAACCGTCTCGACCGGTGGACACCCCTCCTCCAAACACTTGAGCTCAGTTACCATTACCGTAATCTCTTCGTGGAGATTGAAAAGTTCCACTACCCATTGGCGAATCGAAGCCTTTTGCCGTGGATTATGACGTTCACTCGATCCAGAGGATCCATCAAAATTGAAGTTCATCTTTCAGCCTCAACTCCCTCATCGACAGTCAGAGATGATCCTGAGCTGATATGATTCAGCAAAACCTTTTGAATTGGTGATCGCGGAGAATGTCTGGAAGCGGAGCGATCTCACCAAGCCGGGCCGTCTCCTGAGCCCAATCGCGCAATGCGGCAAAATGCTGCTGGTGAACGAGTCCTCCCAGCCAGATCGTCTCATTCTCTCCAACCAGACCGACTACATTGACCAGATCACAAGGACCCAGACACCCGCTGATGGTCAGATGAACGGATTTGAGAATCCCGCGCATCTTCCATTCATTCTTCATCCAATCGACCGGCACCGCGGGGTTGCCACGATCGGTTCGGCCACAGCAACATCCGGTACAGACAAGCAGCTGGGCGATCGTCTTTCTGGCGGTCTGGAGCCCCTTCTCCGTCACTTTAGCCATGCTCAGGTCTCCCTCTGAAAAGCGACTGCTCAAGTCTCTCGAGAAGCTCATCGCGAAGTATCGGTAACCGCTCCTGTGAGCAGATGACTCTTTGACGACGAAGACGCATCCAGACCTCGACGCTCAGTGGAATGGGCAGATCGGCCCGTGCCAACAGATCCGGATTGGTCAGTATCTCGGTGGCCTCATCCTGGCAAAGCAACCTTCCCCGTTCGATGATAGCGATCTCACTCGCCCATGATGCGGCAAATTCAATATCGTGTGTTGCCATGACTATCGTGATACCGGTCTCTTCCAGCCCTTTGAGGAGCCTGATCAATTGTCTGCTCCCTGACCAGTCCAGGCCGGAGAGAGGCTCGTCGAGGATCAGGATGCGCGGCCTCATCGCAACCACACCAGCAATCGCAACCAACCTCTTCTGGCCATGGCTGAGTGTCCAGGGTTGACGCCTCGCCAGCTCCTCGATTTTGAGCAGGTGAAGGGTCTCTCTTACCCGGTCCAGTACATCTTCATCAGTAAGGCCGAGGTTGAGCGGTCCAAAGGAGACATCTTCCTCAACCGTCGGCGCAAAGAGCTGATCATCAGGGTTCTGGAGCACCAGACCGACCTGTTGCCGCCAGGATCGGCGCCCCTCTCTGCTGTAGTCGGCCAGCTCTCCACCAAACCTGATCGTTCCGCTCTCAGGTTGGATTGTTCCATTGAGGTGGAGCAGAAGAGTCGACTTACCGGCGCCATTGGCTCCAATGAGTGCAAGACGAGACCCGGCCCGGACATCGAGATCAAGACCGCACAGCGCCTCAATTCCACCGTGATAACGGTAGGTCAGTCCGCGAACCTCGATCACGTTGTGTAGTAAATCTCCATAACTCATCAGCGGACTCCTGCCGACCGTTCGAGAATAGGGATCCAGATCGATAACAGGATGATCACGGCCGCCAGGGCACCGATGATCAAGAGTCGATATGGCGAGACTTTGCTCCCCTTCACCAGAGTGCGCAGTTCACCGTCGCCGGCTCGCGCCGCGAGGCCGATCTCCAGCCGTTGTGCTCGGTCAATCGAGATCAGCAGAAGTGTCGACATCAGCATCGAGATCGAGCGACGCGCGGTTCCATTTGTGTTGTAACCTCCACGGGCCAGCTGTGATCTGAAGATGGCCGACGCAGTATCGAACAGAATGCTGGCAAACCGAATCGTCGATACAAGCAGTTCGGCAAAGACCGCAGGCATTCCAAGTCTTCTCAAGACTGAGGCCATCTCGCCAATGGTCACCGACAGAGCCAGATAACCGATGCAGGCTGTCCCAGCCATCGATCGAACCAGAACTCCTACTGACAGGGCGGTATCATAACCGGCAAATAGAGCTGCTGTTTGAGTCTGCCAGTCTGGCAGGTGTGACCATTTCGGCCAATGCAACAACTCTGTATTCAACCTCACCCCGATGGCAAAAGCACCGAGCGCTGAGAATGCTGACGGAATGATGGCAAATGGCCAGATCCTTCTCCACCAGCGGTTCCACCCTCTCTTTCCTGTCTCAAAGTGAAGCCGCGAGGCGACGACCATCACCGGCAGAACGATCAATGATGTCGGATAGGGCGGAAGAAATGACACCACCAGTAACATGATCAGCGCAAGAAGAAGACTCTCGGTCGCCGGCCAACCACCCGATCTCTCATCTGTTGAGGCTGTCAGATATTCCAGATGAGGTAGACTCATTTTATGCCTGTTGAATCGCGGCTGGTGTTTGTCATCACTCGCACCCGGAGACGCGATATGCAATAAAAGAGGATACTGGCACCAAGAAGAGCCTGGAGACCAAACAGAAGCATCTCCACGTTTGATGAGGGCTCCCAGGTTGATGCTCTCCAGGGCTTGTAATCAGGGTTGATGCGGAGAACCGTCTCCATGGCGATCTGATCGCTTCCGGCCAATCCGGCTGAGTTACCAATCAACTGTAACATCGTCACCAGGATCATCATCCCGCCAGTTAGTCCAGCCACTGCTAATGTCCATCTTAGTCGCGCCTTGCTTAACATAACTCCTCACGCCAATGCAGCTCCCAATGAGAGTCACCTGGCAAACAACTCAATCCGCAACCGGATCCGTCCTGAAATGACCTTGAAGACGGTGATAGACCGTTCTGATAATCGATGCAGTTACCAACCCTTCGATCACCGCCAGGGGGAGCTGGGTGATACCATAGATTGATACAAACTTGATCAGGCTCCCCAGAAAGCCTGTTTCACGATCCGGGAACGCGAGAGCCAGTTGGGCAGCGGTCACAAGATAGGTCGCGAGATCTCCGCAGGCTGCCGCAATACCGACAGAGAGAGAGATTCGCCCTCCGCACCTGCGCAGCATGCTGAAAACGGCCCCGACAACCCACGGACCAACGATGGCCATTGAGAAGACATTTGCCCCGAGGGTAGTTAGCCCCCCGTGGGCAAGCAGAAGTGCCTGGAACAACAGAACTACCGTGCCAAGTAGCGCCATCACCGATGGTCCGAAGAGGACTGCCCCCAGACCGGCGCCAGTCGGGTGAGAGCTGCTGCCGGCAACCGAAGGAATCTTGAGCGCAGAGAAGAGAAACATAAATCCACCCGCAGCTCCGACCAGCAGTCTCGAGGTGGGATCTCGGCCAATCTGCTGAATAAACCGTCTCCCCCCATGGATAACAAAGGGTGCACTGGCAACCGTCCATCCAGCCGCGTGCGCTAGTGGCAGAAAACCTTCCATAATGTGCATCGCATTCTCCTCTCGAGACTAAAGAGAATATTCCGGCCACTATCAGATCCGCGATAACTATTCAGCGAATGGTCATAACAGACCGATCAATGGTCGATTGCCGGATGTAACCGATCAGATCTTCAGTAAACATCCCGGCTCTCGAACTGCAGGACAGCGTGGCCAATTCCAAAGTCCTGCTGCAATCGACTGGCAATCGACGTCCGCAGCACGTGGGTTTCACTGATCAGCATGTCATCAAGTACGAAATGGGCAGAGAAACAGACATAATTGGTAGTAATCTCCCACACGTGAAGGTCGTGTATCTGCCGAATCTGCGGAAACTCCTGGCACAATGCCGTATTGAGGAGCGTAAGATTGATATGATCTGGTTTGCGTTCAAGCAGAATGGATACTGCCTCCCGGAGCAGTCCGATTGACCACTTTCCAACGACGAGAGAGACCAGAACGCTCAAAACAGGGTCGACCGTCACCCATCCGGTAACCGAGTAGACCGCCCCACCAACAAGGACGATCACAGAGGAGATGGCATCGGCAACAAGGTGGTACAAGGCCCCTTTCGAGTTCAAATCTTCCTGACCCGCCCGATGGAGAAGAAAGGCCGAGACCAGATTGACCACCAGCCCAAGGCTGGCGACGATAATCAGTTCTCGACTGGAGATGGCAAGTGGATTGAGAATTCGCTCGACGGCTTCGAAGATGATCCAGAGCGACAGGAGAGCGAGACTGGCACCATTGATGAGCGCCCCGAGCACTTCAATCCGGTAGAGGCCGAAGGGAAGGTGAGCGCCACAAGGTCGGGCAGCGATCTTCATGGCCAGAAGCCCAATCCCCAGCGCCAATATGTGGGAGAGCATGTGGATCGCGTCCGAAAGTAAGAGCAGACTCCCACCAAACCAGCCCGCTACCAGCTCAACCATCATCATGACAAACGACAGAAGAAACGAGACCCAGAGTGCACGGTACTGACGCTGTCTTGCCGGAGCAGTGGCGAGGGCTGTCTCTGGGGTGTGGTAGTGATGGTGGTCGTGATGCCGATGTTCACTGCCGGAACAGAGCGTGTGTTTTGCTGTCGGTGCAATCGGCACGTGATACTGTGGATGCCCACAATCATTCTCTGCGGTAAATTGGATCTGCATACTCAACTACCTCTGCGATCTCCAGGACTACGAAATGCCTTGGGCAATTACCTCTTCAGTTCGAACAACGTTGCGCAGACCGGGCGGAGACACTCGTCACGTCAACTGACTGCCCTGACAATCACGCATCTTGTCATCCCGGACTGAGGATATGTCAGGTTGAGTCTGGCGGCCTCTCTTTCTAAATAATCGGGTGATTTCAGGCGATGAGCGGTTGATAAGTGTGCCAATTCAGTTGGGGCTTCAGACTTTTGGATGGGTAAGCTAACGCATCGTCGAAATGAAGAGCTGCCACTCCTGGATGAGCGGAGCAAATGCCCGCAGGAAGCTGCCCCGCGATCGCGGTCATATCCACTTGATCATTGTGCCAGCACTGCCAGTTATAAATGGCTGAGTAGGTCTATTTGTAGGAGGATTGTGTAAAACTGGCATTCAGGCAGGCCAATGGGGCCTGTGGTGAAAGACAGCTGGATTGTGCGCGCCAACTGAGGGTCGTGTAGCAGCCCAGGGTGAAACACTGGGTAGGGCATTTTGATATTGAAGGCGTTGTGAAGAAAGATCACATATGGGATGTTCGGCCACTCCTTCGTTCGTATAATCTGCAGGGGTATCTTGTGTAGCCATTCTCTCCCGGCAGGAGCATTTCAACCAGAACCAGGGCAGGCACAAGGCCTGCCCCTACGGGTGCGGAGAATGTAATTGGATTGGTTGACGCAATTCTGATAAGGGAGTGGCCCCATAGTAAATCCTGAAGCCCTCGTTAGTCTTCTCACTGTTCTCAGCCAACTTCAATCTCTTCATCATGAGCCGGGGAACCCTGATCGTTGGAACCGGCCGCGAGCCACTATGGCGGGATCTGGTGCGGATACCCCGACTGGTTGTCGAATTTCTGCTCTTCGTTCTCAGAATCCTGAGGGCACGTGGGTGAAGAGTATCCATCTGACCAACCAGTTTCACCAGACATCGGGCGGGATCAGCACCTTCTACCGGTCGCTCTTCACAGCAGCCGGAGAGATTGGTCACCAAATGGTTCTGATTGCTTCAGGCGAGCATAATAGGACCGACAAGATCAACGATTTCGTACAGGTTCACTACCTGGCGGCGCCGGCGGCTCCATTCTTTGACCGTCGTTACCGGGTACTCTGGCCTAAGAGTTACCTCAACCCCTTTGGTGCAACTGGAAGACGGCTGCGTCACCTGCTGGCGACAGAGCGGCCGGATCTGGTCGAAATTGGTGAGAAGTACACGCTCTGCTGGCTGGCAGGATTGATCAGGAAGGGTGCAATCTCGAGTGTCGGACGACCGGCATTGATTGGAACCAGTCACGAACGGATGGACGACAATATTCGCGCCTTTGTTACCCTGAACCCAGCGGGCAGAGTAGCCTCCCAAGCCTATCTGGGTCGCTGCTATATCCCCCTCTTTGACCATCACATTGCTAACTCACGCTACACCGCTGAGGAGCTGGAAACGGCAATGGTTAATCATCACCGGCGCCCGATCGAGGTAATTCCGATGGGTGCGGATATCGAGCGGTTACGGGTGGCGACCCCCTCCCGGGAGTGGCGTGAGGAGCTGATCCGGCGCCTTGGAGGCGGCGTATCAACGCGCCTGCTGCTCTACATCGGACGCCTGTCGCCAGAGAAGAATATCCCACTGCTGGTCGATCTGATGGCACAGCTGCGGAGGGCAGCGAATACCGACTACCGCCTGCTGATTGCCGGCAGCGGGCCCCTCGAGGAGTGGCTGCGCCAGGAGACGCAGCTGCAGGCCCCAGGGCTGATTCATCTGCTCGGCCAGGTTGGGGCCGGGGACGACAAGAGCGATCTTGTCAGGCTCTATGTCAACTGTGACGCTTTCGTCCATCCCAACCCGCGGGAACCGTTCGGAATTGCGCCACTTGAGGCAATGGCCGCCGGGCTGCCATTAATCGGCCCGGATCGCGGGGGAGTTCTGACTTATGCCAGTCGCGAGAATGCATGGCTCTGCGCACCAAACGCGGAGTCCTACTCGCGGGCGATCATCTCTATCTTCGACGATCCGGTCGAGCGGATTGAGCGGACTCGTCAGGCCCGGCTGGCTGCCGAACGTTTTCACTGGAGCAAGGTCGCACGCCTTCACCTGCAGCGATACCGTGAGATTGGGGAATCGTCTGTTCAGGAGTCGGTCGGGTTGAAGCGGATAGAACCGGTCCCCTTGTCCGAATCGAGAGAGGAGATGCCTTGAACTCAATGCTGACAGCAAATCTTCTGCACCATCCGGGGCGACCCCTCGCCAGTGTCACCGGTATCTCAGTGGGAGTGATCCTGGTCGTGCTGACCGTTGGTCTCGTGCGCGGCATGCTGCGTGAACGCGGTGAACGCGATACCAACACCGGGGTTGAGCTGATGGTGGGACGTCGGGATCAGGTTGGCATCTCACTAAGCTCGCTTCCGATGACTCTGCCGGTGTCAACATTGGAACAGCTGCAGAGCATCCAAGGGGTGCACGCAGTGACAGCAGTCGCCCAGTATCTTGAGATGAAGGGTGAAAGCGGGCTCGGACTCCGCCAGCTCGACGGCGTAGATTTTGTCAGGTTTGCCGCCGCCACCAGCATCCGCATCATTGATGGTGAGCCATTGCCAGCGCAGGGTGATCATGCGATTGTCGATATCCGCTTTGCACGGGACCATCATCTCAGGGCCGGGGACTGGATGACCATCTTTGATCGTCAATTCAAAATCAGTGGAGTCTACGAACCGGAGACCGGATCGCGAATCATGATTCCTCTCGCGACTCTGCAGGATGAGCTGGGCCGGCCGGATCTCTGTTCAATGATCCTGGTCAAACTGACCGATCCATCACAACAGGATGAAGTTGCGGCACGTATTATTGCAAAGGGTCCGGACTACCGTGTCATCTTCACCCGTGACCTGCCGGGGCTCTTTGCTGGCGGTTATGGGAGCCTCAATCTCTTCCTCAATCTGGTGACCGGACTGTCAGTAGTGATCAGTATGCTGGTGATATCTCTGACGATGTTTACGACCGTCACCGAGCGCACCCGTCAGATCGGGATCCTCAAGTCGCTCGGTGCATCGAAGGCGTACATTATGACGATCTTCCTGAAAGAGTCTCTTCTGATCTGTGTTACTGGCATCTTGGCAGGGCTACTTCTGGCTTCTCTACTCAGGATAGTGCTCGTGTCGAGGCTCGGGCTGTCTCTGTCGTGGGAACCTGATTATGCCGCCTATGCCGCGCTGGGTGGGCTTCTGAGCGGGTTGCTTGGTGCACTCTACCCGGCCTGGCGGGCCGCACGTGTCGATGCGGTTGAGGCTCTAAGCTATGAGTAGGTGGAACTTCACGGGCGAACTTGCAGTCCGGTCAGTCAGACTTGGAATGCTGCGGTCCTCATCAACGTTGATCAACGCAGAGCTACCGTTTGACTGATCTCTCGATATCTCCTTCGAGCCGATCGAGCTGATCAGCCGTGAAGAGATTGATTCCCGGATCCATGCCACGGGGAAGTACGCGGCGGGCTTCAATGATCGCCAGCTGAGCCTCATCAAATCGTCCTTCACGGAGAGCAAACGCAGCTGCCAGCAGTTGGCGTCGGGCGGGATCAACTATTCCACCCGCCGCCGCGGTCATATGACGCTCGGCGGCAACGCATGAGTGGCCCGTTGAACCTACATTGGAATCGAGGGAAAGAAGAGCCAGTTCCAAATGGACTGCCTGACGGAAGCCATCCGGATAATGCTCAAGGTGCTTGTCAATCCAATCCATTAGCGGTTCGACCCGTTCATACTCTCCCCGATCCCAGTAGTGATAGAGGACCTGGAGAGACGCTGCGATTCTCCGCAGTGGATCACGGCTTTCAAGTTGCTCAAGCTGGGCGAT
>CAIOZW010000087.1 GCA_903862855.1 uncultured Acidobacteriota bacterium | reverse complement strand
TCCCTTTTCCTTGCTCACCTCAACTCCTGAAGAGCAACCGCTCCCTCAAATCCCTCCGCTCAACCAGATCTCCCAAGGTGTATTCATTCAATACCATCATAAATGCCTGCAGCGCCTGCCCAAGAACTCGCTTCAATCGACACCCGGGCTCAAGAATGCACTCTCCTCTTTCCCCACCAAAACACTCCACCAGATTGAAATCCTGCTCACACTCCTGCACCAGATCCCCCAACCGGACCTCTCGCGCCCCCTCCGCCAAACGCAATCCACCTCCCCGCCCCCGCACCGTCTGGACCCTTCCCGCCTGCGCCAGCGCATTGATCACCTTCATCAGGTGATTCTTTGAAATCCCGTAACCATCTGCCAACTCCTGTATCGTCCACGTCCGCTCTGGATCAGCCGCCAGACTCATCATCACCCGCAACGAATAGTCTGTGTACATCGTCAATCGCATTTCTACCCCCCATTCCACAAAAGATGCATTTTTGATATTGCTTTTCTCCGCTACCTGTGAAACGATTCCGGTGAAAAGATATACGCATTATGCATGTTTATTATCAAACTTGGCAACCTTGGAAACGCAGGAGGATAAAAAATGAAGCGACTATGGATAACCTTCAGTGCGATCATATTGATTTCATTTGGGATTTTGGGATGGGTTGGAACAGAGATCTTCCGGCAGGCGCCACCGATTCCACGCCGGGTGATCACCACGGAGGGAGTGGTGATAATTGATGAGGGAGAGGTCTCAAACGGGCAGAATGTCTGGCAGACGATGGGAGGAATGCAGGTTGGATCGATCTGGGGACATGGAAGTTATGTGGCCCCGGACTGGACGGCGGACTATCTGCACCGGGAAGCAGTCTATATTTTGAACGAGCTGGCAGATCAAGACTTCCAGCAGGTCTATGATAGCCTGAATTCCGAGCAGCAGGCACTCTTGCGGCAGCGGCTGCAGAACAAGCTCCGCCAGAATTCTTATGACGCTTCGACCGGACAGATCGTCATCGATCCGCTGCGAGCAAAGGCCTTCGAGGAGAACCTTCGCCATTACGCAAATATCTTTACGAACGGAGACACTTCATACGCAATCCAGCGAGACGCGCAGTCTGATCCGGTGAAACTGCGGCAATTGAACTCTTTCTTCTTCTGGACGGCCTGGGCCTCGGTCACGAATCGACCGGGACAGACCATCTCATACACGAGCAACTTCCCGGCAGAGCCGCTGGTTGCCAACACGCCAACGAGTGGAACAATCGTCTGGACAGGGGTAAGTGTAATCATGCTGCTGGCGGGAATCGGCGGAATGATCTGGTTCATGGCGCGGCGACGTAAAGAGGATGAAGAGAAGGTGCCGGAGCGCGATCCCCTGATCGGAGAGGTCCTGACCGGATCGCAGCGGGCGACGCTGAAGTACTTTCTGGTCGTGACACTGCTCTTTCTGTTACAGATCATCATGGGGATCATCACGGCACATTATGGAGTGGAGGGTGGTGGATTCTACGGGATCCCGCTGGCCGAGTATCTGCCCTACGTCGTGACACGAACCTGGCACACCCAGTTGGGGATCTTCTGGATCGCGACGGCCTGGCTGGCCGCTGGTCTCTTCATAGGACCGATCATCTGCGGGTATGAACCGAAGTTCCAGAAACTGGGAGTGGACGCCCTGTTTGGCGCCCTGCTGGTGGTGGTGCTCGGATCGATGGGTGGCCAATGGATGAGTGTCATGCACAAACTGAACGGTGAGTCAGCCTTCTACCTTGGCCACCAGGGTTACGAGTATGTCGATCTCGGAAGGGTCTGGCAGGCAGCACTCTTTGTCGGTCTGCTGCTCTGGCTCTTCCTCGTCGCGCGAACGGCGATTCCAGCCCTGCGGAAGAACGATTCACGCAAGTCGCTGCTCATCCTCTACCTGATCACGACGACCGGCATTGCGCTCTTCTACAGCCCGGGCCTCTTCTGGGGAATGAAGACCCACATCTCGGTCGTCGAGTACTGGCGCTGGTGGGTAGTCCATCTCTGGGTCGAGGGCTTCTTCGAGGTCTTCGCGACCGTGGTGATTGCTTTTCTCTTCGCGCGACTTGGAGTGATCAACGCGGTCCGGGCAGCCGAGGCCTCGTTGCTCGCCGGAGCCATCTACCTTTCAGGTGGAATAATCGGCACACTCCATCATCTCTACTTCACTGGTACGCCAACAGTTGCACTGGCTTTCGGCTCGGTCTTCAGTGCGTTGGAGATCGTTCCGCTGACCCTGGTCGGCTTTGAGGCATGGGAGAACATCCGACGGTCGAAACTCAAGCCTTGGCTGAGACAGTATAAGTGGGTCATCTACTTCTTCGTCGCCGTCGCCTTCTGGAATCTGGTTGGCGCAGGCATCTTTGGATTCATGATCAACCCGCCGATCGCCTTGTACTACATGCAGGGACTGAACACGACGGCGGTACACGCCCACGGGGCCCTCTATGGAGTCTATGGGACGCTCGGCCTCGGCCTGCTCCTCTTCTGCCTGCGGGCGATGAAGCCGACACAGGTCTGGAATGAGTCGCTGATCAAGAGCGCCTTCTGGGCGATCAACGTCGGGATGCTCATGGAGATGGTCCTGAGCCTGCTGCCGATCGGGCTGCTGCAGACGGTCGAGTCGATCACCGTCGGCTACTGGTCGGCACGGAGTCCGGAGTTCATGCAGACCGGGGTCATACAGTCTCTCCGCTGGATGCGGATCCTCGGCGATACGGTCTTCGCGATCGGCGCGATCGCCTTCGTCTGGTTCGCCATCAGCATCATTATTCAGAAAGTGGAGAAACGCGTAACGGCTATTTAGGTTGATGAACTGGTCTACTCGATGGGTGGGCGAGATCATCCCACCCATCGAATCGTTTGGAGGGGCAACCCGGATGGCTGCCCCGTCTCTCGCCGCCGTAGATCACAGCGTCACTACCAGGATGCTCCGGTGAGCAGCAGACCAATGACTGACTCAAAGCAGATCCCTCCTAAATTCTTCAGGGAGAAATTACGGTCAAGGAGCATTGAGATGAATCGACCGGCCGCCGCGCCGAACCAGGCAGTCGCGATGGTGATGAAGACTACCTCGACCTGAAGAAGCAGGCAGAGCATTCCCATTCCGAGAAAAAGCCCGCCGTAGGTTGCGCGGATCTCGGATCTTCCATCCGGACCGATCGGGGCAATACTTGTGAAGGTGGCCGCCCTCGACGGTGCCAGCAGCCCAAGCAGCCCAAGCAGAAGTGTTACCATTGCTCCCAGATTCGCGACTACAATTCCAATTTCCATTATCAGGTCACCTCCGAAATCAACCTTGACCGACAAGAAAGACCTTCTCCGGCATGCGGTGCTGCTGATCAGGAAGGGCGTTAGTCCGGTGGGGGATGGCGGCGGGTGCGTAGAAAGTCCCGGTAGTCTTCCAGCAGTTCCTCGAGGCTGGCACGGGCCACATTGATCAGTTTGATCTAATTCGGAACAGCCGACATCGGAACAGACACCATCGGAAAACGTCCATAATTCACTGCGATTCCAGCGCAACAGCTGTTCATGATGTCCGGAATCAGCGTTCACAATCAGCGGAATCCGCAAAACAAGAGTCTCAGGGTGAGAAGATCTCTTGTAACGTTGCCAATACTTCTGTTTTAGTCTTGCTATCGGTCATCCCTACTCTTTTGACCAGCCGTGCCTTGTCAACGGTTCTGATCTGATCGAGGACAATCTGGCCTTTCTTACCCTGCAGTTTGCAGGCGATCCTTGTCGGATAATTTTTTACCTTTGATGTCATTGGAGCGACGATGACGGTCTTGATGTGGAGATTCATCTCGTCAGGAGAAATAACCACACAGGGCCGGGTCTTTTTTATTTCACTCCCAATCGTTGGGTCGAGATTTATTAGATAGATTTCGAATCTTTTGATCACCATCCCCACTCTTCCTCATCCCAGTCCGTCATTCCCAACTCATCGATCAACAGATTGTCATCTCCCTGGCGAGCCATTTCTTGAAATTGCTCGGCCCAACCCTGGCGCGGGGTTTTGGAAGGTTTAATGACAATCTGGTCATCAACAACCACAATCTCAACCTCATCGCCAAGCCCGGTCTGCTCGAGAAAGAGTCTGGGAATGCGGATTCCGCGTGAATTACCGATTTTCACAATCTTTGCCTTCATAGTGATCACATTGTAATCACCCCTTTTACCTTGTCAAGAACCAGTGATAGCACTCCAATTTCAAAAGGTCGATCGTATCGTCAGGAACTTTGATCGATCGGACTAATATCATTGACGTTCTTTACGGTGGGCGTCCAGGCGGGCGCGGGTCATCCGCTCACGCAAGCCACCTTCAGCGAGAAAAGCCTTTTCCAGCGCACGGAGCTGTTGATCCAGAAGGTAGTTGGTCTGGTGAATGATGCAGACAAGAATATTGGCCACGATGTCCGCCGGACGAGTCTCGAGGTGGGTCTGATAGGACTCATAAGACACATCCGACCTGGCTCCGATCTTTCGGACAAACAATGCTTCACGAGATTCCTTTTCCCAGAGTAGAAGGTGGCGGGTGCGTAGAGAGTCACGGTAGTCTTCCAGCAGTTCCTCCAGACTCCCCCGGGCCACATTGATCAGTTTGATCTCCGTCTCCTTTGACGTGCCGCTGGCCATGCAGCCTTCGAGGATGTTCTGTTTGCCGGAACGCGCAGCCTGGATCATCTGGTCCACAGTGCGGTCACGTTTGTCGAGGAAGCGGTTGCAGAAGTGCACCGTACCGTCATACACGATACGGGCCTTGCGAAAGGAGAGCAGATCCTCGTAACCTCCGTGCGGCGGAATGAACCCACTCATGCCTTGACCTCCAACAGCAACCAGACAAAGTCACCTTCCCGAGTCAATACACGTTGCTAAAACTCCCGACACAATTGGTACATGGGCAAGAGTAAATTGGAGAACTTTTTCGAGTTGGCTGACTTCAAAAGAGGGTGGCTAAGACTTGGTTAAAATATCAACAGTGCAAGAGCCCTGTCAATAATTTAATTTTACTGCCTGGAATGGTCGAGGGGTATTGCCGAGTCGTTAACGACTTTGCCATACCCCTCCCAAGCTCACCGTG
>CAIOZW010000086.1 GCA_903862855.1 uncultured Acidobacteriota bacterium | reverse complement strand
ATCATAGGCGATCTCATAATCGTCCTTGAGGTGATGGGCAATGTAGTTGGCGTTGAGCACCGCCGTCTCCGTCGCGAGCCGCAGTCCATCCGGTCCGAGCGAGACAATGTAACAGAGCGCGCGCACGAGAACCGAGAAGTTGCCGTGAAATGCGCGTACCCGGCCGACCGAATGGGGACGATCGTGGTCAAGCCGGTAGATCGTCTCACCATTCACTCCCTTTGCGGCAAGAACACGCGGGAAGGGAAGGAATGGCTCGAGCTCGCCGGTGACAGCAATCGGTCCTGCGCCGGGTCCACCTCCGCCATGCGGTGTCGAGAAGGTCTTGTGGAGGTTGAGGTGAATCACGTCGACGCCCATATCCCCGGGGCGAGTCACCCCGACGAGGGCGTTCATGTTCGCACCATCCATGTAGACCAGACCGCCGGCTTCGTGAACCAGTCGGCAGATCTCTTCGATCTTCTCTTCGAACATGCCCAGAGTCGACGGATTGGTGAGCATGAGCGCGGCCACATCCTGGTCGAGAAGGCTCTTCAGGTTATCGAGGTCGACGCTTCCATCCGGGCCGGACTTGATCGTCTTCACCTGGTATCCGCAGATGGCCGCGCTTGCTGGATTTGTGCCGTGGGCAGAGTCGGGGATGATGACATACTTGCGCGCATCACCACGAGACTCGAGACACTTGCGGATCGTCATCAGACCGGTCATCTCTCCCTGCGCGCCAGCGGCGGGCTGGAGGCTGACTGCCGCCAGCCCGGTGATCTCACAGAGCGATCGCTCGAGGTCATAGAGGAGCTGCAGGTTACCTTGCGCGAGCTCGTCGGGCGTGTAGGGGTGGGCCGCGGCGAAACCGTCGAATCGTGAGACTCGTTCGTTCAGCTTCGGGTTGTATTTCATGGTACAGGAACCAAGCGGGTACATACCCAGATCGACCGCATAGTTCCAGGTCGAGATGCGTGTGAAATGGCGGATCACGTCGACTTCACTCACTTCCGGCAGGCCGGAAAGGCTATCGTCACGGAGTGTTCGTGCATCAAGCAGACTCTCCACCGGTACTGCCTCAACATCGAGCTCGGGCAGCCGGTATCCGACTCGGCCAGGGCGGGAACGCTCGAAGATGAGACCTTCATTCTGATTGATATGCGTACTGACTTTCCTGATCACGATTCAATCCTTCCAGTTTACCTGTCGCCTTATGGCTCTTCGTTGTTTATCTGATCGACTTCAGCGCTGCAACGAGACGATCGATGTCCTGACGCGTTGTCACCTCTGTCACACAGACCAGCAGTTCATTTGTCATCCCCGGGAAGAACCGGCCCAGCTCGAGACCTCCGATGATCTCCTGTTCACGCAGTCTTGCCAGCAGCTCTGTTGCCGGAACCGGGCCACTGATGACAAATTCGTTGAAGAACTTCGACCCGAACCGGAGCTGATACCCGTCGAGTGCCTCGATCTGCCGTGCCGCATAGTGGGCCTTCTGCAGATTCTGCTCTGCCACTTCACGAACTCCCTGCCGCCCCATGGTCGAGAGATAGACCGTCGACATGAGCGCATAGAGACCTTGGTTGGTGCAGATGTTCGAGGTCGCCTTTTCGCGTCTAATGTGCTGTTCACGCGTTGCCAGGGTGAGGACAAATCCTGAACGCCCCTGATCGTCTTGTGCCATGCCCACCAGTCGTCCGGGAATCTGGCGCTGATATTTTTCGCGGGTCGCAAAGAATCCACAGTACGATCCGCCAAATGAGATTGGAATTCCGAACGATTGCGATTCACCACAGACGATATCGGCCCCGGCCCTCCCCGCAGACTGGAGGAGTCCGAGACTGAGCGCCTCGGCAACGACGACAACAAAGAGTGCTCCTATCCGGTGAGTCGCCTCGGCGATGCGCTGCAGCTCCTCGATTCCCCCGAAGAAGTTGGGTGACTGGACGATCACCGCGCCAATCTCTTCGCTGAGATTGCCGAGTGCGTCGAGGCGCAGCGTCCCCGTCTCTTCGTGGAACGGCAGCATGACCTTGCTGATCCCGGCATTTTTGATGTAGGTGTCGACGACCTCGACATATTCCGGGTGGATATTTCCTGCAAGGGCAACCTTGGTCCGGTTGGTGACCCGTTCGGCCATCAGTACCGCCTCGGCAGTTGCCGTCGATCCATCGTAGAGCGAGGCATTGGAGACGTCCATCCCCGTCAACTCGCAGATCATTGTCTGGTACTCGAAGATGGCCTGCAGCGTACCCTGGCTTATCTCGGGTTGGTACGGGGTGTATGAAGTATAGAATTCCGAACGTGAGATGAGCGTATCGATAATGGTTGGAATGAAGTGCTGGTAGGCCCCGGCACCCAGAAAGGAGGCCATCTTCCTGCCGGTCACCGGGGTCTCGTTCTTCTCCGCCATCTCACGGAAGTAACGCAGAGCTTCACTCTCGGCCTTGGCTGGCGGAATCTCGAGGGGTCTCTTCAACTGCAGATTGTCGGGTATCCCGCGAAAGAGCTCGGAGACCGACTTCAGACCCATCTCACGAAGCATCTGTTCACGCTCGAAAGACGAATTTGGAATGTATCGCATCGGTTTTACTTCTACCTCTCTTTGAGTCTAGTCCTCACCCTGTGAAGCGGTGAAGTCCTCGTACTCGTTCGAATTGAGCAACCTGTCAAGTTCACCCGCGTTGCTGATCCTGATCCTGATCATCCAGCCGTCACCGTATGGTGAATTGTTGACCGCCTCTGGCGAATCGGCCAGGGCTTCATTGATCTCTGTCACTTCACCCGCGACCGGGATGAAGAGCTCACTGAAGGTCTTCACCGACTCGATCTCTCCGAAAGAATCATTGGCCGAGAAGGTGTCCCCGACCCGGGGTAACTGGACATGAACAATGTCACCAAGCTGGTTCTGCGCGAAATGGGTGATTCCGATCGTGCCGGTATCGCCCTCGACTAGAATCCATTCGTGGTCTTTGGTGTATTGGAGATTTTCAGGGTTGACTGCCATATTTCCTCGCTTTTCAATTTAAGAATGGTTGGTTACCGATCTATGTCGATTTCTTGGCAAAGTTATTGGTTGGATGGTACTACCTCCGGCGCTTGTAGAAGGGAGTTGGGACGACCTGGGCCGCCAGGCGTCGCCCCCGCACATCGACCTCGATGATGGTTCCGATGGTCGTCTTCTCGATCGGCAGCATGGCCAGACCAATATTCCTCTTCAGGTACGGTGCCGGACTTCCCGAGGTTACGAAACCTGCCGGCTGGCTGTCGATGATCACCGGGTAATGATCCCTCGCAATGCCCTTGTCAATCACTTCAAATCCGGCAAGGCGTCGGGTGAGCCCCTCCGCCCGCTGGGCGATCAGTCGGTCCCGGCCGATGAAATCGGGCTTGTCGAGTTTGCAGATCCAGGCCAGATCGGCCTCGAGCACAGTGATCTGGTCATCGATCTCGTGGCCGTAGAGGGCCATCTTCGCTTCGAGTCGGAGCGTATTACGGGCCGCCAGTCCACAAGGAAGGATGGAGAACTCCTGCCCGGTCTCCATGATCCTTTCCCAGAGTCGAACCGTGTCGGCTGGATCACAGTAGAGCTCAAAACCGTCCTCACCAGTGTAGCCGGTCCGAGTGATCAGGCAGGCTGTCTCGGCGACTGTTCCGGTGGTGAACCAGTAGTATCTGATACTCTCCAATTGAGTGCCGGTCAGTGACTGGAGAAGTGGGAGGGCGTTTGGACCCTGGACGGCAAGCTGACTGTAGCTTTGACTGAGATTAGCGACCTGTGCCTCAAAGCCGCCGGCGTTCGACCTGATCCAGGCAAAGTCCTTGTCGGTATTGGAGGCATTGACACAGATAAAATAGTGATCAGCGCCAAATCGGTGGACAAGAATGTCATCGACAAAGGCCCCGTTCGGCAGAGTCAGGGCCGAGTATTGGATCTGACCGTCGGCGAGTTTCGATGCATCGTTGCAGGTCAGGTACTGGACAAGGTCGAGGGCCTGCGGCCCGCGAATCTCAAGCTCTCCCATATGGCTGACATCGAATATCCCAACCGAATGACGAACTGCCAGGTGTTCCTCGATCGT
>CAIOZW010000085.1 GCA_903862855.1 uncultured Acidobacteriota bacterium | reverse complement strand
CAAAGCAATTCGGCAGAAGATCGGGCCACAAATTGAGGCTCTGATCTGTGGTTCAGCGCCACTTGCAAGAGAGACCCAGCTCTTCTTTCTGATGCTCGGAATCCGGGTGCTTCAGGTATATGGTCTGACTGAGACGACGGCTATCTGCACGATGGACGATCCCCTCAACTTTACACCTGGTCGGGTCGGACCGGCGATACCGGGTATCGAGATGAGGCTTGATGAGGGGCAGGAGATTGTTGTTCGGGGTCCACACATCTTTCCCGGATACTGGAACAGACCGGAGGTCACGGCAGCATCGATGCGTGGTGACTGGTTCCGGACCGGGGATCAGGGTGAGATCGATGAGCAGGGCAACTGGTCGATTGTCGGCCGGATCAAGAACCTGCTGATTCTCAACTCCGGTCATAACATCGCACCCGAGCCGATCGAGGAGAAGATCCTTTTCAATCTTCCCGCCGCGCAGCAGTGTGTCGTGATCGGCAATGACCGCAGCTTTCTGGCGGCAATCGTGACGGGCGAGGTGACCAGCGAGCAGGTTCAGGGGGCGATCGACAAGGTCAATGGATCGCTTCCCCACTACAAAAGAGTGCTGGCCTTTCACCTGCAGAAAGATCCGTTGACGATCGAAAGCGGACTTCTCACGGCGAATGGCAAGATCCGTCGGGAGATGGTCAATCAGGCATTCACCTCAGAGATTGAGCAACTCTACCAGACTGGAAAAGGGTAAGGAGATACGATGGTCATACTGGGACTGGTCTTTCTGCTCTTCATCTTCTTTTTTGGAGTGATGTTCATGATGGCCCTTGGGTCACGTAACCTGAAAGAGACGCTCGAAGAGGAAGCGGCAGCAAAGGCACAAGAGGAGAATGGTCAGGACAAACCTTATGCAGAGCAGTGAGAGTAACCAAAGCTATCAGGGTGAGACGCTCTCCTGGGAGATCCGGGAGGGAGTAGTCGAGCTGGCTCTCCATCGCGCCCCCTGCAACGAGATTGGCTCACAGACACTGATCGAACTGGAGACCTTTGTCGCCGCCCACGATCAGCTCTGTGAGAATGCGCATGCCTTGATCATTCACAGTCGCCAGTCGGCAGGTTTCTGCGCTGGCGCCGACCTGCGCGAGCTGTACCTGGGAGCGAGTGCGATCGGCTTCGAAAAAGCGGCACCGCAGGTCCGCGACTTTCTCGAACGGATCCACCGGGTGATGAACACGATCGACACCTCACCGCTCGTGACGATCGCGGCCGTCAATGGATTGACTTTTGGTGGCGGATTTGAGTTGGCACTGGTCTGCGATCTCATCTACGCTGAAAAGATGGCGCGATTCTGTTTTCCCGAATTGCGCCTGGGTCTGATCCCGGGTTTTGGCGGTATTCCAAGGCTCAACCGTGATCTTGGAAACAGTCTCGTCAGGGATCTTCTGCTGACCGGTCGCAGTATCAACGCGACGAAGGCCCAGGCTGCAGGGCTGGTCAGTCAGTTGGTCGGCGATGGTGAGTCATTGAAGGTCGCCAGATTTACCGCTGCCCAGATCAGGAAGTTTGATCGAAACACCATCAATGTGGCAAAAAGATTTGCCAAACCGATACCATACGAAGAGCTGCGGCAGGAGATCGACATCTTCATCGACCTCTTCACCCGTCCGGCAACCGAGGCTGGACTGCGTAAATTTGTTGAGAGCACCGACGCGCATCCTTATCTGCCATGATGGTTGGCCGCGTCTTCATCTACGAGGAGATTACCGTTAAATGGGTCAGAAGATCAGAGCCAAGATCACCGGGTTGGGCCTCTATGTTCCGCCACGCGTGGTCACCAATGACGAGATAGCCAAGCTGGTCGACACGAATAATGAATGGATCGTCGAACGGACGGGGATACATACGCGGCATTGGGCCGACAAGGGGACTGCGACCTCGGAGCTGGCGGTGAAAGCGGTCGAGGATCTTCTCCGGAAGCGTGGTATCGACGGAAGCGAGATTGAGCTGATCATTGTCTCAACCGTGACTCCGGACATGTTCTTTCCCTCTACGGCGTGCCTGATCCAGGATCGTATAGGAGCAAAGAATGCTTGGGGATACGATATCCTTGCTGCCTGTTCGTCATTTCTCTACTCATTGACGACTGGCGCACAGTTCATCGAAAGTGGTCGCCACAAGAAGGTCCTGATCGTCGGTGCCGACGTCATGACCTCAATTGTCAACCCGGAGGATCGGACGACAATCATCCTCTTCGGAGACGGTGCCGGCGCCGTCCTGCTTGAACCGACTGAGGAGGGTGAGGAGGATTACGGTATTCTCGATTTTCGACACGAGGTCGATGGAAGTGGTGCGGCATATCTCAATATGCCGGCCGGCGGAAGTCTCCATCCTCCGTCTCACGAGACAATTGATGGGAAGATGCATTACATCCATCAGAGCGGTCAGCACGTATTCAAGTTTGCGGTGAGAAAGATGGAGGAGCTGAGTACGGGAATGCTGGCCAAGCACAACCTGACCGGAGACGATCTGGGCTGCTTCATTGCCCATCAGGCCAATCTCCGGATCATTGATGCGACCGCAAACAAGATCGGCATTGCCGATGACAAGGTGATACGGAACATTCACAAATATGGCAATACGACTGCGGCGACCATCCCGCTCGCGATTGGCGATGCAATCGAGAGCGGACGCCTGAAGAAGGGCGACCTGGTGCTCTTTGCCGCCGTGGGAGCGGGTTTCACATCCGGCTCGGTCCTGGCGCGCTGGGCCTATTGACCACCGGACAGAGGAGGAGAAGTGCCATGCGAACGATCGAACAGACCACTGATGAGATTCTGAACCTGGCCGCGAACCATTTCAGGGTGGACCGGGATAGTCTCAACGCGAGTGATGACTTCTTCAAGCGACTGGGAATCAACAGTCTCCAGGCGCTCGAGCTTTTGACGCGGCTCGAAAATCATTTCAATGTCGAGCTACCGGACTATGAGGTGCAGGGTGTAAGTGACTTTCAGACCCTTGCGGAGCGGATACAATCACGAATCTGATCGAGTGGGAGATACCGTTGCGCAATGATCACTGAGGCCTGTAGAGCAGGTCGATCATCACTTGCCGCAGGTATCCGTGCATCAAGATGGCGTTTCCACATATGGCCAACAAACCTCCAGTCGTCATGATCGACCTCGATCAGCATCGCTCGCTTGGCGCAGCTCTCACCGAGGCCGTCGAGAAGTTCAGTGAAGAGACCTGCCTGATCGAAGCAGATCGGGAGCGAGAGAACCATCGTTTGACCTACCGCCAATTTGGCGAGGAAGGTCGTTCTCTTGCCGGCTACCTGAAGAGTTGCAACTTCGACGCCGGTGGGCGGGCCGCGATCATTATGACCAACCAGTCAAGATGGCTGATTGGAGCATATGCAATCTTCCACCGCGGTGGTGTGCTGGTACCGGTCGACTACAAGCTCTCCCCGGAGGAACAGGTCTCCATTCTCGCCCACAGCCAATCAGAAGTACTGATCACCGAATACCACATCTGGCGGGCGATTACCCAGACCGAAGGCTACAAGTCGGGCCAGCTCAGATTGCGGCTCACCGTCATCACCGATGCGCCACGGAATGGCGACCGGTTGGGGGCAGTCGCCTGGGAGGAGGCAAAAGACGAGGCGCCGGTTATGGTCAGCCGCGAGCGGCATGACTGGGCCTGCATCGTCTATTCATCAGGAACCGGTGGCCGGCCAAAGGGTTGTGTGATGACGCACGAGAACTATCTCGAGCAGTGCGTCTCGTTGACCTCACTCTACCCTTTTTGGCCGGGAGTCCGCTATCTGAGTATCCTGCCCACCAATCACGCCATCGACTTCATGGTCGGTTTCATTGGTCCATTCGTCTGTG
Organism: uncultured Acidobacteriota bacterium; assembly: GCA_903862855.1. Lineage (GTDB taxonomy): Bacteria > Acidobacteriota > Blastocatellia > RBC074 > RBC074 > CAIOZW01. The sequence goes on along the minus strand of CAIOZW010000085.1, from coordinate 9,938 downwards.
GAGCAGCCGTGGTCCATCTTCGAACACTTCGTCCGGAGTATGTTCGGGAGGCCTTTACCAGGTTCAGGATTACCTATGTTGCACTGGTACCGCTGATATTGAAGAATCTCCAGACTGGCCTGCAGCAGCGATTCGACTCTCTCTCTCCGCTGAAACGGACGGTCTTCAATCTGCTGCGCTGGATCAATATCAGACAGACGCGTCAGTCGCCAAACCTGGAGTTGAGCCGCAAGTTGCTCCGCCAGGTTCACGAAGCATTTGGTGGAGAGTTGAGAGCGATCTTCACGGGTGGGGCATTCTCGGATCCGGCGATGCTTCAGTTCTTCTACGATCTGGGTATCCAGGTCGGCAATGGATACGGACTGACCGAGGCGGGCACTGCGCTGACCCTCAACGATTTTCAGCCCTTCCGCAGTGACACGGTTGGCAAGCCCCTTCCCGGTGTCGAGATGCGCATCGACAAGCCAGACGCAGAGGGAGTCGGCCAGGTGGTTGTACGCGGGAAGACGGTCATGTCCCATTACCTTGACGATCCGGAATTGACGTCAGAAACGATCATCGATGGATGGCTGCAGACAGGTGATCTTGGCCGCTTCGATCAAATGGGTCACCTTCAACTGCTTGGAAGATTGAAGAACATGATCGTCACCGAGGAGGGCAAGAATGTCTACCCAGAGGACATCGAGAGCGCCTTCGAGGGACTGCCAGTGAAAGAGTTCTGCGTCTTTGCTGCCAACTATATCTGGCCACAGCGTTCGATGCTCGGCGAAAAACTGGTGCTGGTGCTTCGTTTCGATGAGGGGCAGAGTCTGACCGATTCCCTGCCGGGAGAACTGCAGCGGCGGAACAGTCGCCTTCTCAATTTTAAACGGGTCAGTGGGTATGTCGTCTGGGAGGGCGACTTTCCGCGTACGGCCTCGATGAAGATCAAGCGGGTGCAGCTGGCCGAGCAGATTCGCGAGAGCGTCGATCGAACCGAGGCGCTCCACGAGCTTTGATCGACGGGTTGGAGAAGATTTACGAGTCAGGACGATGAAGAACCAATATCTGGCAATAGTCAATCCGGCCGCGGGGTTTGGCAGATGCGGCAAACTTCTCGATGAGGCGCTGGGACGCCTGCGTGGAGCTGGTGTTGCGTTTGAGGTCGCCATGACCAGTCGTGCCGGCCACGCGAGCGAACTTGCCCACGATGGATGGGAGAGTGGATACCGCCGATTTATTGCCGTCGGAGGTGATGGTACAGCCTTCGAGATCGTCAATGGGCTCTTTCCAGCCGCGGCCCAGTGCGATCCGAGCGATAAACCGCGACTTGGATTCCTGCCTCTCGGGACCGGCAACTCGTTTCTGCGGGATTTCACCGATCAAGGGGCAGAGCATACTCTCAATGCTCTGGCGCTTGACCAGTGTCGTCCCTGTGATGTCATCCGGCTCAAACACCGGGATGGTGAGATCTTCTATATCAACATACTCAGCCTTGGCTTTGTCGCCGACGTCTGCACCCTTGCCAACCAGCGGTTCAAACCGTTGGGGGCTGCCGGATATGGTCTGGCGGTCGTTCTCTGCCTGGCAAGTTTCGACAAGAGCGTCTACCATCTGACCCTCGACGGTGTCTCACAACCCGATACTCCACCAACAGCGCTGCTCATCTTCAACAACAGCAAGTTTACCGGTGGGCACATGATGCTGGCGCCGCACGCCGATATCAGTGACGGGCAGATCGAGATCGTCCGCTGGTCAGCGAACCGCTTCGACTTCATTCGTAACTTTCCAAAATGTTACGATGGTTCGCATGTCGCCCATCCGCTTGTCTGGCAGGGTCGGGCGAAAAGGATCGATTTCGACTTTCCAGGCCCGATCGACATCATGATCGACGGCGAGGTGATGAGTGTCCATTGTGAATCTCTTGAGGTGCTCCCGTCAGCACTCCAGGTTGTCGTTTGATCATCGAGATGAACCGAGAGAAAGATCATGATTAAGTCGGACATTCGCCACCATCCATCGCACCGTTGGGATTCGCTGGGTATTGTCTCACGGATCTTTCACGTTGCCAGAACGGTTATCCTCTGGATTCTCAGCATCATCCACTTCTTCCCTCTCTGCAGCCTGTTGGTGCTGATGGGCGGCGTGATCGATCCTCGCCGCAACGATCGACCGCAGCGCTGGCTCTTTCGCAACATTCTCCGCGTAGCAGGGGTGAAGTTCGAAGTATGCTACGCCCCAGGTTTCGACCGGAAGAAGACCTGTTTCTTTGTCAGCAATCACGTCGATCTCTGGGATGCCTTCATCATCTACTCGGCGATTCCCCAGTTTGTCAGGGGGCTGGAGCACGAGTCCCACTTCAAGATCCCGGCCTATGGATGGATGATGAAACGATTTGGTAATGTTCCTGTTCCGCCTGAAGGCAATCTCGCCAAGTACAAGCAGATGATGAAACTGACGCGGGAATCGCTCGACCAGGGAATCAGCCTGATCGTCTTCGCCGAGGGGTCGCGAACTCTGGACGGGCTGGTGAAGGAGTTCAATCCGGGTGTCTTTCGGATGGCGATTCAGTTTGGATATCCAATCGCCCCGATGAGTATTGTCGGAGCCTACGAGTTCAGCCGGAAGGGGGACTGGAAGCTCTTCCCTTCACGAATCGTGGTCCATATGCACGAGCAGATCCCGACCGATGGGCTGACGAAAGAGGACGTCGATCCGCTGCGCCAAAAGGTTCAGGAGATCGTCGCCGGTCCGGTCAACGATTACTACGGAGTCTGAGATGAATGCACCACGGCTCAATCAGGTCTATTCTGCTCTCACTACCCGCCGCCGTTATGAGGTCTGGTTTCTGAAGATGGCCTTGGCTGATGGAAGCGGCGCCTGGTGGTTTCGATATCTGCTGACCAATCCGGGGAGACCTGGCGGGGGTGGATGCACAGACCTCGGAACGGCTCCGGTAGAGATCTGGGCAACCTGGTTTCCGAAAGATGGTCCGGCAGAGAGCTATATCGAAGGGTTCCCGATCGAGGGTTTGGCACTCAGTCAGCCTGACCAGCCATTATATCTTGAGCATGGCTTCAACCGGATCACGCACGACTCCTGCCACGGACTGGTCAGGGCCAAGGGGCGGACGATCGAGTGGGATCTGCGCTATCGTTCAAGTGCTGGTTTTGTCATGAGCAATGTTGGCTGGATCGGCTTCTCCCGGACTCCGCATACCGATGCCGTCTTCGAGGGTGAATTGACCATCGATGGGCAGTCGATCTTTGGAAATCCAATCGGCTACGGCTTGCAGGGACACAACTGTGGATTCCGTCATCGCCACCTCTGGACTTGGGCTCATGCCCTCCACCACCACGATTCGGGAGCGAGCTCAACCTTTGAAGCACTGGAGTACGAGATCGCTCCTGGCCTCTTCTTTCGGCGGGCACTTCTCTGGCATTTTGGCAGCCTCTACCGTCTGGGCGGTTTTCGTACCGGTCTGCGAGATCGTGACACAATGCGATGGAATTTCAATTGCAGGGATCGACGGAGTGGCGTAGCGGTTGAGGCAGCTTTCGATGGTTATGGCAGTTCCGTCCATCGGCTCCCCTACACTCGAACCGACTGCTCGGGAACCTTCGAGGTCAGCAACAACAGCCTTGCCTCCGCTCAAGTCAGAATCCTCGTTCCTGGTAATCCTGAAACTGAGCTAAAGTTCAATCAGGGCGCTGTCCTGGAGATGGTCGGCTGATTGTTGGGAGCGACGGCGGCCAGAATGACCTGATCATCCATTGGCCGCCGTTCCGGCGATCGATCAAGCGTATCTTCAGTCTACTTGATATTAAGCTGGATCGTCTTCGCGGGGTTGGCAACGCGCCCATCGACAGTCAACTGAAGATTGACCAGGCCTGCTCCGGCAAGTGATCGTGGGATCTCGACATTCAATTGGTCGAGTCCGACAAATGCCCCCTGTGGCCCGGCATAGAGAACCGGAACATTCCGCCCACCTATCGTGACCAAGACCGCCCCGAGTGCGCTGCGGTTGCGAATCCCCGTCCCAAAGAGAACCAGGTAGACCGTATCCCCATCCTGTCCGAGATCGATCGGTACCGGCACCCATTTTGCGAGGGCAAGATCGTAATTGAGCATCGGCAGTGGTAATCCGATGCCGTTGCGGTAACGAAGAGCATACGCGGCTGGCACGCCATCTCCGGTTGCATTCTGCGTGAAGAGGGCCGGTGAGAGTTGACCAACCAGCAGTTCACCAACGGCGACAACGTTATTCTCGAGATAGACAGTGACCGTCGCGGTCCCGGGAGAAGTCTCGGAATGGAGGTGAAAGTTGATCTGCCCTGGAGCAACGAAGAAGAGAGCCTGGTCGCGTGTCGTGCCGAGACTGTCGCGAACCGACACTCTGGTCCCGCGAAGCTGGGTTGGAAGAGGTGAAGCCGTGTTGATCTCAACCCCGGTGGCCAGGTTGAGACCAAATGCAGCGAGGATGGAATTGGGTGACTGGTCCCCGGTCACGTAGCTTGCGGCCGAGACCGTCGTCACCCGATTGTAGACCGGTAGAGTGATAGTGTTGGAAAGAGATGAGAACTGATTGGCGACGGCCACAGCAATGGCCCCGGCAGTAGCGATATCCGATGCAGACATATTGATTGTCAACTGGGTTGAACTGACCACTGTTGCGGAGCGGGCAAGCCCATTGATCTGGGCGGTCGCTCCGGTCAGGAACCCATTACCGTTGACAGTGAGGAGAAAGGCCGAGCTGCCGGCGATGACCAAGGATGGATTGAGGCTCGTCAGAACTGGAGCCGCCCCGTTGACCCTCAACGTAAGCGTCGACGACGCACCGCCCCCCGGGGCAGGAGTTCGAACGCCAACCTGCAGATTACCCGGAGTGGCGATGTCAGAAGCGAGCACCGTCGCCGTCAGTTGCATTGGACTGACATAGGTGGTCACGCGTTGAACTCCGTTGACCTCCACCTGGGTGCTGGCGATGAAGTTGGATCCATTGACGGTGATGACAAACGCTGCTGCCCCTGAGCTGACCGAGTTAGGACTGAGTGAGCTTATTGAAGGGACTGGATTGCTCGGGCTGTTGATGGCCACCGCGAGGGAGCTGGAGACTCCACCACCAGGTGCAGGATTGACGACGGTAATCGTCGCCGTCCCGGCTCCGGCGATATCACTGGCCATTATCTGCGCCGTTAACTGGGTCGCACTGACAAAGTTGGTCGTTCTGTTCTGACCATCCCACCTGACAATCGCTCCATTGACGAACCCACTTCCATTGACCGTCAGCGTAAAGGCGGCTCCTCCTTGTAACACCGAAGATGGAGTAAGGCTGGTCAGTTGTGGAAGAGGATTCGGCGCGGTGACAGTAAAACTGGAGGCCGAGGAGGTCCCACCACCGGGTGCGGGATTGGTCACTGTCACGCTCACTACACCCGGCGTGGCCAGATCGGCGGCATTGATATTTGCCGTCAGCTGCGAGGCACTGTCAAAGGTGGTCGTTCGGGCATTTCCATTCCAGCGAACCTCTGCCCCCTCCACGAAACTGTTTCCGATGATGGTCATTGTAAACGCACCACTGTTCTGCAATGCTGCGGATGGGGAGAGACTGGTGATCTGTGGGACAGGATTGTTGCCGTTGATGACGATCGTCCCGGTCCTTTCACAGGTTACAGAACTTGGTTTAAGAGATCGGATACGGTTATTGTTGGTATCAGTGAAGACCACCTCATTGTTCAACCCGATGACGATAGCCACTGTCTCCGGCAACTGGTTTGCTGCTCCTGTACCGACAACCAGTTCCGAGGGTGAGATTCGAATCTGCGCACTCGAAGCCGGGCCACCGTCTCCGGCAAACCCTGGATTCCCTCCGGCGACCACGGTCGCCGTCCCGGTCGAACTGACCTGAACAATCTGGTGGTTGCCTGTCACTCTCGCTGCTGGTGAGACAGTAACAAAGGCAGTTCCATTGGCATTGACGGCCACATCCCGGGCCCGTGTCAAACCAGCTGCCAGGACTGTGAACGTGCCACTGTTGGCAGCCGTCTCACGCATCAACTGGTTGTTCTCGTAATTGGCAACGTAGAGTCGCCCGGTTGAATCCAGACCAAGCCCCGTATACTGGGCTGAGCCCAGCGTCAGGCTGCTGATGATTCCAGTCGATGGCAGGATCCGCCGCACCGAACGCTGTCCCACATCGGTAACATAGATCGTGCCATTGGCCGTAACGACAACATCAGAGGCTCCAACCAGTACGGCACTAGTGGCCGCTCCCCCATCGCCTTTCGATCCATCGCCACCTCCAATGATCCGCGCAATGCTTCCCGGCTGAATCACAACGGGCTCTGTTGAACTGGCATAGAAGGTGATCGCGCTCGATGAGGTGTTGATAAACCTCACGAAACTTGTACGTCGCGCACCCGCTGTCAAGGGTGGAACAGATGGACCAGCCTTGGAATCGACGACATAAATCCCCTGACTGGTGATGAAGAGCCCCTGAGGGTCAGAGAATGTCGCATTTTTGACCGGGCCGTTCATCTGCCCACCTGTGCGCTCCGAGTTGATGGTTACGATCGTTCCAGGGGCAACAGTCACCTCGGATGGTGTCCCGGGAAAGAGTGTAATTGGATTCTTGCCGCGATTGACGAAGCGCAGCAGTGAGGCCAGTGTATCGGAGACCCAGAGATTTCCATTCGAGTCGACAGCCGTCCCGGTTGGTGAAGAGAAGGTCGTACTGAGGGCAAGCCCCTTGTCGTAAGGGTATTCCAACCCGGTTCCGGCTATCGTGTTTATGGCCCCTGAGGGAATGGTCACTTCTCCAATTTTGACTGAAGTCCCGGATAGATTGACATAACGAATACGAGCCCGTCTGGCAGATCCCTGGTCGGCGATGTAGAGCCCCGTCGAGTCAGATTCGATCGCCGCAAGAGGTATGGTTGCCGTTGAACTGGCAAGATAGAGCCCGGCCAGTGAGGCCGGACCACCATCTCCACATGTATCGATCGAGTAGCTACAAGCCGATCCGGCAATACCAGCAATGATGGTCGCCCCTGATGGGCTGACTCGCGTCACTGTCTGCTGATTACCATTGGCCGAAAAGACGTTTCCTCCGAATACCGCCAGACCGGATGGAAAGGGATTGGGGTTGGATGCCTGATGAACAAGCGTTGCATTTCCGGAGGTATCGATGCGGATAACACGCAGATGTCCGGTATCGGCGACAAGCAGATTGCCATTCGATTCGAATTTTACAGCCCGGGGCAGTAAAAGTTTGAGTGCCGTCGCCGGACCGGGAGTAAATGGGTCGGTCGTCAATGAGGAGCCACCTAAACCAGCATAGACTGTCACGCTTCCAGCAGCGTCGATTCGCAGGATTCGGTTCACATTGCCGGTTGCATCGGCGATAACCACCGACCCATCCGTCGGATGGGCGGAGAGCCCGTTAACTCCGGAATTGAGACCCGAGGTCAAAGTCCGGATATTTCCAGCCGCCAGTGGCGTCGCCAGAATATTTATTGGGGCCGCCGAGACGTTGATCACCCGTAATACTCCATCTAGTTGATTGAGTACGTAGAGCAGATTACCATTCGGACTGACGGTCAGCCCGGTGGGGATAACCAGATCGGCGGTCAGGGACTGCACGTCATCGCTCAGACTGGTTCCGCCTCCCGCGATCACTCTGATCACGCCTGGTTCGACCAGCACTCCACCAATCGTGACCGCACTGGTTCCGGTGTTGATAAACCGGATATAACTTGAGTCACCAACCGAGTCGACAATGTAGAGTCCCCGCCCAAGCGGATCCCGGACCATCAACTGCACTTCCCGAAGGGTCGCCTGATTGGCCTGAATTCCTTCACCAAAACCACCGGCGATCGTGCTGATCCCCAGCGAATCACTGACGATGGTCGACTTGAGCGACCACTGGTAGGTTCCCGCATTGGTATAGCTGTAGGTTGGGTTCTGCAAAGTAGAGGTGCTGCTGCCATCCCCAAAATTCCACTCAAATGATGGCGATGTCGCGCAGCCCGTCGCCTGGACTGTCGCCTGGAAGGTAAGCGCTGTATTTACTGTCCCTGAGGATGGAACCGTTGCAGAGCAGTTGACTGTGCAGCTCTGCGTCGTCCCGGCAATCCTGTTGGCCGGGCTCTCTACGGATTGAGTCTGATGGCGAGCAAGTCTGCCGGCAGTCGATCCCTTCAGCCCCGCGACCGACTGCACTCCTCTCCCCCCGGCGACCGAGTCGATACGCGAACTGGTGGCGTGGACAAGCAGTACCCAGAGTGGAAGTGTAAAAATCAGGAGAGTCCTCACCAGACGTACCCCACAAGTAATGTCACCCAGTCTATTCATTTGCAGAGACTCCAAAAAGTGCGCCAAGCGCACCGTAATGGTAGATATCCAATCGAGATTAATCTGTCGTCAGATCGGAGGTCCTCACCCCATCAGATCGGGCATCAAAGGCAGAATTCAATAACTTCAATACCAACAATGAGGCAAGTGTGCAGCTTCGGGATAAACCGATAAAGTCGAGGGTGTGTCAGGGGGCTTTGAATGAAGATCAGATGCAGAATCAACTGGAGCCGACTGCCGGATTTGAACCGGCGACCTACTGATTACGAATCAGTCGCTCTACCAACTGAGCTAAGTCGGCTTGCCGTATCTGTCTGTCTGGAAGCGGAATCTGTAACTTGATATGAAAATTGGTTCAACTTCCAAATCCTGAACAGGTGAGCTGCTTTCATAGCGTCACTTGAACAGAAGTGTGAATATACACAATCGACCATCATCCGTCAATCACCTCGACCGATTTTCATCCTGGATTCGTCCCGTCATTAAGGGGAATCGCATCTTCCTTCCGGCCATGTTTTGGCTTCGTGGCCTCGTGTGAGCTCTCTCTGACTGGAGGCCTCACGCGAAGACGCAAAAGCGCGAAGGAGGGGCGGTTGCCGCGTCTGATCGTCTCCTGCCCCCCCCCCGTTGCCGGGTAATTGGTGAAGGTATAGAATCTTCAGACACGGGACATTGATGCCCGGATCAACAGTTTGTGCGGCAAGTCTGAAAGGAGTGGAGATATGGGAGAAGAGATTATCGTCACAACGTCAGAGCCAGAGAAGGTTACCGAACATCCAGTCGAACTGAAAGACTGGGCACGGCAAGTAAGCCAGCACCTCGGGCGTGCCCGGCAGCAGATCGCCGAGCTGGCCGCCCAGCAGAATGCCCTGCTCATCAAGGCCATCGACGAGGGGATCGATCTGGTGAGAACCGCTCCAACTCCGGATCTCCGCCAGATAGCCAATGAAGGTCTTGAAGCATTGTCCGAAGCGAAGCAGGTCGTCTCAACCCTCGCCCAGCTTCCACCTGAGCAGCTTCTCGAGACTGCTCGCGAGGTTGCGCAGACACAGGCAACACAGGCAGTAGAGTCAGCGACTGAGCTGGCCGGTGCCGGTGCGGCGAACCTGATCGAAAAGGGTGAGCGCTGGCTGGAGATCATTGACCAGAAGAACGGAAAGTTTATCGATACGGTCAAGGAGGATCTGCAACTCGACGAAAAATCGGCGGCGGCAGCACTTGCCAACTTCTCCCGGGAACTGGTGAGCGGCTATGTCGATGTTCAGAGAAAATGGATGGAGATGGCCCGAGAGGTCCCTTTCATCAAATCACACCTTGTCAGTGAAAAAGGTGAGCCACTTGCGGCTATCGAGGGGGATCAGACGGAGCCACCAGCCGGCAACAACTGAGTCACCTGACTGAGGAGCTGGTCGGCACCGGATAGGACGATCTTCATTTCCGGTCAACTGAAGCATGGCACTAATGCTTCACACAGAGGATAAAACTCCCGGGGCTGGCGAAGAGACAGCCCCGAGGTGCTGGGTTACTACTTGTTACCACTGAACTGCAGTCGATAGAGCCGGTAGTAGAGGCCACGATGTCCAAGCAGTTCCTGGTGACTTCCCTGT